>JBJECV010000191.1:0-5806 GCA_051871435.1 Sodaliphilus sp.
TACGCATTAGCATTTGACACAGCTTGATGATAATTTGCCACAACCGACCCTCTCCAAGGCTCATACCATCCGGTTTGCTATCTCCAAGCTGCGCTCGGCTGCGCCTTCGCTTGCATGGAGTTAACCACAATAAGCCATCTCCGATGGCGGTTAGCGTTTTCGCCGGCTTTAGTGTGGTTGCCCCCACACTATTTCTACTGATCCACAATATGCTATCTCCGACGGCGCTTTGCGGCTGTGGGATAGCCACTATAGATGCTATAGATGCTATAGTGGCTATAGGGTGGGGATTTGATTTATTTTGAAATAAAAATTCCGTGAGTGGGATCTGTGTGAGGCTCAAATAAATTCGCTGAATTCGTGACTTTAAAATTAAATCCGTGAGTGGGATCTGTGTGAGGCGGAGAGGGACGTGGTGGGGGAATGGGGGTTAGTATTCCACCTCGTTGTTCATCATTTTTTGTGTATCCCATGGGGCCGGGGCGCCGCCGAGGTAGGTGTGGAACCATTCCAGGTGGGCGTTGTAGTACACGGGCATGGAAGTGAGGGTAGCGGGCCAGTGTCCGTCGTTGCTAAACACGATGAGGCGTGATGGAATGCCGAGGGTTTGGAGCACGCTGAAATACTGTAGGCTTTGGGTGTAGCTCACACGGTAGTCGCGTTCGCCGGTGATGATGAGTGCGGGAGTTTTGAAATTCGCTACATATTCCGATGGCGACCATTTTTTGTAGAGTTCGGAGTTCCAGGGTTGTCCCTTGAGGTCGTAGTTGGGGAACCAAAGTTCTTCGGTGGCGCCCCACATCGAGCGGAGGTCGTAGAGCCCCATCATTGAAGCCAAGCATTTAAACGGATGTTTTTGTCCTTGGAGCCAATTCATGAAATAGCCACCGTAGCTCCATCCCATGGCACCCATGCGGTCGGCGTCGATGTAAGGGAGACGGGCGAGGGCTTCTGTCACCTTCATCACATCTTCGTAGGGTTTGCCGCCCCAGTCGCCGGAGATGCTGGTGGTGAAATCTTGCCCGTAGCCGGTGGAGCCATGTGGGTTGGGATATGCCACCACGTAGCCGGCACCGGGATACACTTGCCAATCGGCGCGGAAAGAATCCATCCATTGCATTTGCGGACCTCCGTGCACATTCACCACGAGCGGATATTTTTTATTCGGATCGAAATCGTGGGGTTTCACGATAAACACCTGTATCTTAGCGCCGTCGGCACCTTCCACCCACATTGATTCGGAGGGACGAATATCCACTTCCTCTTCTAGATCTTGGTTGAAGAAAGTGAGTTGCTGTTCGCTTGTGCCGCCCGCTTTGCTGCGATAGAGGGCGGTGGGCTTACCGGTGGTGGAATAGGTGTAGTAGAGATAGCCATCGGGGGCTACGCAGAAATTCGATACGGCACGGTCGGGAAGCACCTTAGCATACTTACCGGAGGCAATATCCACCTTAAAGATAGGCACCAAACCGTGTTCTTGCACACCGAAATAGATGCTTTTGCTGTCGGGCGTCCAAACGAAATCGTCGTTCACCCAATTATCGATATCCTCAGTGAGCACGGTTTTTTCGCCGGTGGCACGATTGTAGAGCGCCAAGCGGAAACGGTCGCTTTCGTGACCTGGCACTTTTTGGAAGCGATAGGCGATGTAGCGGCCATCGGGCGAATATTTGGGCGAACCGTCCCAAGCCTCGTTATCGGCAGTGATGCACTTCGCCTCGCCCCCGGTAACGGGCACCACAAAGAGGTCGACATTGGTGTTTGCCTCGGGATGTGAAGTGTGGTTGCTGATAAAGCAAATTTCCTTGCTGTCGGGCGAGAACGCAAAACCGGGCGAGTTGCCCCAAGTGGGTGCGGAAAAATCGCCGGGGGTAACATCGGTGTAGGTTTGCTCGGCAATATTGTAAACCAGCACATGGCTGTAGCGACCGTCGGCATAGTCGCTCCAGTGGCGATAGAGGAGCTTGTCGGCAATGTGTCCTTGCACCGGGCCTTCAGTTTTCTTTTTCCAGCGAGCAGCATTGGCTTTGCCGTCGGCGCCCAGGTCGGGATACACTTCAGTGGCAAACGCCAGCAGATTGCCGTCGGGACTGCGCACGGCGCCACTCACGCCGAGGGGGAAGGAAGTGACTTGCTCCGTTTCGCCGGTGGCGATATTACGGCGCCACACTTGTGGTGATTTGGTTTCCTTACCTGCATCATCGGTGATGGTGCCTGTGGCATCGTAGTAAATCCACTTGCCATCAGCCGACCACTGTGCATTGCTGCATTTTCCGTCCATCATTGAAGATGATACGAGAGCTCCTTTTGTGGATAGGGGCATCAAATGGATGGAGGTGAACGAAGAATGCTGTTTGAGGTCTTGTGTGGTGACATTAAACGAGAGCGTTTTTCCGTCAGCGCTCAGCGACAGTCCTCCCACCCCGATGGTGCGATACACATCTTGGATGGTGAAGGCACGTTTGGAGTAGCTCGTTTGCGAAAGCGCCACAAGTGCTATGAGTACAAAATATAATCTTTTCATAAGTGTTATGTTTGATAAATGATTGATCGTTATTGCTTGTGTAGAATTTTTTCAAAAGCGTGTCGTTCGCCATCTTTCACCATCACCATGCCACAGCGCGTGAAACCCAGTTTGGGCAAGATGTGTAGCATTTGGGCATTGTCGAAATTGGTGTCGATTCGCATGCTTTCGCATCCCATGGCGGCTGCTTCAGCCATCAGCATTTGCAGAAAAGCGGTGGCGAATCCTTTGCCGGTGTGCTCCGGAGCGATGCCGATGCGGTGCACCACAGCATAGCGGCAATGGCGAGAGTCGCTCGAAGTGAGCCAATTGCCGTTCCAGATATGGTCGTAGAACGGGTCGCCCGAGGTGATAAGCGCACAATACCCCATCACTTCGGAGCCTTGCAAAAGCACCCTACCCTGCCCTTTTTTGATGTCGGCAGCCACGGTTTGGGGATTGGGATAGCCGTTTTGCCACTGGTTGCGCCCGGCATTTCGCATCACCTCAATTTCGCCCTGCAAAATATGCCAGATGGCAGGGGCATAGGCTTCTTCGGCGGGAGCTACATGCAAGCTATTATTCATCAGCTTGTTCCTCGGCGGGGATGTTGATTAATTGCAGAGCTTCGTCGAAATCTTCCGGATTCACCACCAGTTTCCAAAGCCCCTTATCGCTGCCGCGGAGCAGATTGCTTGCGGTGTTGTCGCCCAAAATGCCGGCGGTAATACCATTGGCAGAGAGCATACCTTGCACGATGCTGGCATCGATTTCGCTATCGAATTCAGCCAAAACTTTCAAATCACATTCGTTGCTCATCGTTCAGAATGATTTAGGTGAATTATTTAATGTTACGCTTATTGAGTTCAGCTTGATATTTTTTTGCATTAGCGGTGTGTGTAGCGTAGTCGGCGGCAAAGTCGTGGTAGCCCGAGAAATCGCTCTTGGCACACATATAGATATAATCGTGGGGCTTGCTATCGAGGATGGCGTCGATGGTTTGCTTTTCCACCAATCGAATGGGTCCCGGAGGGAGTCCCGCCACGCGGTAGGTGTTGTAGGGCGACTCGGTGGCGCACATTTTTTGGGTGATACGCTTAATAGAGAAATCGCCGATGGCAAATTTCACCGTGGGGTCGGCTTGCAAGCGCATATTTTTTTGCAATCGATTCAGATAGAGCCTGCCCACCTTGCCCCGCTCATCGCGTTTGGCGGTTTCTTCCTCCACGATAGAGGCGAGAATCACCACCTCATCGGGCGTAAGGCCCAGCGCCTTCGCCTTCGCCGTGCGCTCGTCGTTCCAGAATTTTTTGTAATAGTTGTGGAAATTACGAATCAATTTTTCCGGGCTCACATCCCAGAAGAATTTGTAGCTGTCGGCCAAGAAAATGCAAGCGATATTGGCGGGAGTGCGCTCGAATTTTTTACAAATTTCGGGGTCGCGAAGCGCCTTCAAAAAATCCTCTTTAGTGCCTTGAAATTTGTCGCCGGCACGCTGAGCAAACTCATCTAAAGTGCGCACATTATTGAAAGTGAACTTCACTTCCGACGGCTCGCCCCGGCGAAGCGTGTAGGCAACCTTCAGCGCCGATTCGCCCTCTTTGATTTCAAACGCGCCATGGCGAGTCTCCACATGCATATTGCTCAAGCGGAGCAAAAGCGTCACCTTAGAGGCAAAGGCATCGTCGGTGCTATGGGCTATGGAATCGTGGAGCGCCTCCATCGACGTTCCCTTAGGAATGTAAATGAAGGTGGTGCGGTTTGCCTTCTGCATCAGGAAAGGCGCAGAGGCAATCAGCAAAAGCACCGGCACAGCAGCGGCAACGATGAACCACTTTTTGAGCGAATGCTTCGATGCTTTCTTTTTTCTCGTTGTTTTTTTCTTAGTCATTTTTCGTAAAAACTATATTCAAAGCAAATTTACACTTTTTTTAGATACTGTGGGGATAATAATGGTGAAATTGGAGAAAAATTTGAAAATATTTTGGAGAATCAAAAAAAGTGCGTATCTTTGCACTCGCTAAAGGCAAATCAGCACGAAGCACTGGAGAGGTGGGTGAGTGGCTGAAACCAGCAGTTTGCTAAACTGCCGTAGGAGTAATTCTACCGCAAGTTCGAATCTTGTCCTCTCCGCCACCTAAAGGGTAACAAGTTGCGCAGCAATGAGTTACCCTTTGTTCGTTTAAAAATCGTAGACGATTTAAACTTTTGGGGTTTGGAATTGATGATGATTTGAGATTTTGTTATGAAGACTTTATTTTGGATTTTTGGTTTGGTGATGGCTACTATGATGTGGTCGTGTGAGGGTAAGCGTGCGGACGCGGTTCGGGCTGAGCGCCCCGACACGATGGTGCTGAAAGCGGGTCCGGATTCGCTTGTGGCTCAAATTGGTGCAGGGTCGACTGCGGATAGGCTTCAGTTGGTGCTGAAGTTTCAAAGTGCGTATCCCGACACCATAGTGGTGGCTTTGCCTGCCGAAGTGATGCCCGAAAAAGAGTCGGCGGGGTTTGCTGCCGGGCAGATGGTGGTAGTAAACGTATCGCGCTTGGAATCGGGCGATTATGTGCTTCATTCCATCACCGATGTAACGGATGCTTATCAGAAAGCCTGCGAGAGCTATGTAGGCACTTGGGCTACTGCCGACAGTGTGGCGATGCAGCTCACGATTGAACCGGATGGCAAAGTGGAGCTGAAGAATGCGCCGAAGTGGCATTATGGCAAGTGGCAATTTTTCAATTGTAAGTTTTCCGGGATTTTGCTAAAGGGTACCGGTGTGTGCGATACCGCGCGAGTGGCTGACGGCAAACTCACCTTCTATTCCCATCAAGGAAAGACGCGACAAAAATGGGTGCTGGAGCGCAACACCGAGAAGGCGCAACGCTCCGACAAGCCGGAGCCGGCTCGCCGCGATACCACCTCGCCCCACACGCCTCAAACCCTTACACAGATCCCGATTTAGGGATTTTTTAAGTCACGAATTTAGGGAATTAAGCTAATTATTTTGGTGGGGGATGGTGGGATTTTTTGGCGATGGGGTGCCACGACCGACCCTCTCCGAGGCTCATGCCCTTGGTTGCGGCAGTCTCCAAGCTGCGCTCCGGCTGCGCCTCCGCTTGCATGGAGTTAACCACAATAAGCCGTCTCCGACGGCGGTTGGCGGCTGTGGGATAGCCCCTATAGATACCATAGCCCCTATAGATACCATAGATACTATAGATACTATAGATACTATAGATACTATAGATACCATAGATACTATAGATACTATAGATACTATAGATACTATAGATGCTATAGATGCTA
>JBJECV010000192.1:0-23415 GCA_051871435.1 Sodaliphilus sp.
ACTCAACGCCATCTCCAACCCCAAACCACATTCCCACTGCAAACATAGTAACTTTCGCAATCCTCATTGTGTAAAGTGATTCATTTAAAAGAATTATTCAAGTTTCGGAAGTAAAATATGGGGGAAGATTGTTATCACTGCTTAGCTCTTCATATTCCAATCACAGTCGTCTTAACTTCTTGAATACCCGATACCCGATAGCATTTAGCCGTTAGCCGTTTAGTGGTAGGAAGCAAAAAGACATTCGTCTTAACTTCTTCAACTTTTTAACTTCTTAACTACTTAACTTCCAAATATTAACACTTGCGAAACTTGAGAAGAATTATTATCAAATCAAAAGCGAGGCAATGATGCTTTTTTCACCGCCTCGCTCCACTTATTTCGTAAAACAACCCTTCGAATCACCGTTTTTTTTGATACATATTTTTCAAATTCTCTCTCAATGCATCATCTTCCATATCAATCAGTTGAATCGCTTCGTTGGAGAGGTTGAGGCAAGTTCTGTGTTTCCTCAATTGTGTAGCCACTTGCATCAACACATTCACATAATCATCGCCGGAGATATGCGATTTTTTATGTTTGAAATAATAATCAATGGCGCAAGCATATAAATATGGAAGGGTGGTTATGGATTGGATTAGAGGTGATGCTGATATGGTAATTGTAAATTCATCAGTTTTCTCCACCCAA
Organism: Sodaliphilus sp.; assembly: GCA_051871435.1. GTDB lineage: Bacteria > Bacteroidota > Bacteroidia > Bacteroidales > Muribaculaceae > Sodaliphilus. Next base: position 691 of record JBJECV010000192.1, read on the forward strand.
GCAATCATAGCATTTGTTATTTTCCTTTGAAGTGCGCTCAATGGATCGGGGTCCGCTTCCAACCACCATTTTGTTGCCGTCTTTATTTCGTTGCGAAGTTGGCGGCATGCCAGTGCAGTTGCAAGGTCTTTTGGCCGAGGAATGGGCATTACATAGGAAATGGTGGTTTTGCTCGCTATCACCCCTCGCGCTTGATGTAAGGGAGCATACTTTGAGCCATACCAATCAACAAATGCTTGCATTTCTTTATTGCGTGTCTCAATCTTGGCATCCTGTGGCAATGCGCCACGTAGCATCCACCAAATGTAGCCTCTCAAGTGGCCGGCGTGCAAAGCAGCCCGCTCCAGTGCAAGCGAAGGCACATCGTAGTAGTCGTGGGCCAAAGAGTCGGCCATTTCCACGTACTTATAATGCAAGCGAGCCACATCTTCCACCGTGAGCGTATCGGCTTGTGTCATTAGGCTGTCGGCATCCACCACACGCTGATGAATGATATGAAAAAAATACTCGAATGGTACATCACAATCTGAAGATGGATAAGGCGCTTGCCGGGTGCCACTCGCAAACATACATTTCCATCCTCCACCCTTTCCCGTGCGCACAATCGCTGCGCGATAAATGTTGTAGATGAGTTTTGATACCGCCATTTGGCGTTCGTATTTCCCTCTCAACTGATAGTCCTGACCATACATAATGCCCCAAACCGGCTCGGTGCTTTGGCTATATAATGCGGCTAAGCGGAAATAGGATGCATTGTAGTCGGGATCTCGCTCCACACTCTCTTGGTAGCACCTCACAGCTTCGTTTGCATCACCTTTTACCAATGCTGTATTTCCTTTCTCCACCCACAATCTGCCGGATTGAGGAAACTTTTTCAAGCCTTTTTCGTAAATTTCAACGGCTTCTTTTTTATACCCCGCATAATCGAAAGCATTCCCCGCCATAAAATAGGAATCGGCATCTGCGTCCTTCACTTTTATCAATTTCTTCGCCCATTGATAGGCCTTCTCGTATTCCTTCTGAAGAATGTAGGTGTAGGTTAATTCATACATCACGATTCGGTTTTCGGGATAAGCTCGAATCAAACTTGTGAGCAATTGCTCGCTCCCATCGAGCATGCCGCTTTCCATCATATTGAGCGCATTGTTAAACATTTTGCGGTCTTTCTCGCTCAATTCCTCCAAGTTGGTGGCGCTCGCCGTGCCCATACCCATACCTGTGCAAGCCACTATCGTCAAAATCAACAATCTTCGCAGTAAATACCAAGTGATTTTCATAACGAATTTTTTTAATCGTGAAATAATATCTATCCGGATGAATTCGCACCTCGTGAGGCGAATACCACCACAAATATAATACATTTCGCCCTACCACCAACCAAATCATCCTAAAAATATTATGTACCTCGCCCCGCTTAATTTATCCAAAAATGTGCGGATAAGTCGTGGAAATGTGGCAAAAAATCACACATTTCCACAACTTATCTCCACTTTTTTCAATATGAGCTAAACCCCAAACTTTATCTAAACAGGTCATCCATAGTCACTTGGCATTGCACATCGTAGGAATAGCCGCCTGGTGCGAGTCCACATGCCGTAATCATAGTGATGAGCACAGTTTTTTTTGTCCCCGTTTCTCGAATAAAGGTTTCGCAACGGTTGCGAATGCGTTTATCTTCTTCCTCGCTTATCACGTAGGGTGCGTTGGTGTATTTCATTTCGCAGAGATTGATGGTGTCATCGTTTCGGTCAATGAGCATATCGATTTGTGCCCCTTTTGCAATCGTTCGGCCGGTAGTAGCATCTTTTACCCCTTTTATCGTCCAAGAATACACATTGCTAACCACTGCAGAAAACCCCAGTGCCGCTTTAATTTGCTTCACATGCTGCATACACACCCTTTCGAAGGCCCTACCCGCCCAGCTATAGTGGAGCGGAGAACTTGCCGACGACGACCAAAAATGCTCATCTCCGTTCACATTCTCAGCGATAAAGTCGAAGTAAAACAGGGTGTAGTTGTCGATGAGTTGGTAGATGGCATCTTTCGCTTTTTTGCCGATGCAATTATATTTTCGGATAAATCCGCATTGCTCCAATTCTTGCAGTGCTTTCGAGAAATCTTCATTGTCGGCAAGCCTGGATGCTTTCAAAAGTTCTTCTCTAAGCAATCCCATTTTCTTCTTTGCGAGTGCCGTGATGATGGATAGATGCCGATGTGGTTTCTTGAATAGTGAGGCATAGAGCGCATCAAATTCTTGCGTGAGTTCGCCGCCAAGTTGAAAAAACATACGGTCGAAGTTTTGTGCCACACTCTGTCCTTTTTTTAGAAAACTCCAATAGTAGGGCACACCGCCCAAGGCCATATATGCTTCAAGAATTTGCCGGTGGTTGTAGCCCAAATGTTTTGCTTCGCAATATTCCTTACATTCCTTGAGCGAGAATGGCTGCAAATGGATTTTGCAAGTGAGACGATTGTGTAGCCCGCCATAATTCATAATCACATTGTCGATAATCCACGATGTGGCACTTCCGCAAATCACCAAAATAATGTCTTTTCGTGTGGATGCCCATCCGTTCCAAAAGTGGTCGAGCGAGCGCACGAAATTCGATTTCGGTGTGTCCATCCAAGGTAATTCGTCGATGAATAGCACCTTCTTTTTTGAAGATTGAGGAATTGAGGTTAAAAATTTCCACAGCAGTCCAAAAGCCTCCGACCAAGTTTTGGGCATAGCGCTTTTCTTCATTCCTGCCAAATAGAGCGATTCGCGGAAGTCGCTCAATTGCTGCTTGCGGGTGGCTCCATAAGTGCCGGAGTGCTGAAACACCATATTTCTCTTATAAGCCTCCCGAATCAGAAAGGTTTTGCCCACGCGTCGCCGTCCATATACTGCCACAAATTGTGCCTCATCCGAAGTCATCAATCCATGTAGAGTCGCTAATTCTTGTTCTCGTCCAATCAACATACTGATTTTAAATTTGTCTGGTTTGTTATTCCACAGACAAAGATATAAAAAATGTGCGGATAAGTCGTGAAAATGTGGCAAAAAATCACACATTTCCACAACTTATCAGTATGTTTTTGGCTTTTTTTGCTGAATTTTCAACTCAATTGAAAATTAATGGGGAGTGGGAGATAAATTCAAATAACTCAAAAATTGGTTAATGGTTAGCTACCGGCTGGTGGCGCTTTGCTGGGCTTGGGTGGGTAAATAAAAAAAGGGCTGTGGCATCTCCCAAAGATGCCACAGCCTTCTGTATGGGTTGCTTTTCATCCGCCTCTGGGCGGGTGGAGAGCGGGGTAATCACAAGGATTAGAGGGCGGTGAATTGTGTCATAGCCACCACGAAGGTCTTGCTATCGAGCACACCACGCATAAACTCGAGGTAACCACGGCCAATGTACCAGTTCCAGTAGTCGGTGAAACCGCCGGTTGCGCCGGTCGACTTGGTGTATTGAATCACACCCTTGTTTTCTCCGTCAGCACCGATGCGATAGATGCAGATGTCGCGACGTTGGAAACCCGAAGTGTTGTTGCCGGAACCGCCGGGGCCCATCTTGTCGATATCAATAGCAATGAAATCGGTGGCTTCACCAAAGGCAACGGGTTCACCCACGGGTGCATATTCCTTTGTTTCGGTGTTTTGAAGGCCGAGTTGGATTTTGTCGGTCATAGGCACGCCTTCGCTCTCGAACAAGAAGTTGTAGAGACGCACGCTACATTTGTTGCCTGTGTCGGACACGCCCGGGAATTTGAGCGGTTCCTTGAAGGGAACGATAGCGGGAGCTTTGTCGAAGTCGTAAACCACCACCATTTGCTTAGAACCGGAAGCTACGTTGATGTTAGTGTTGTACACTTCTACGCCTTTGTTGTTGAGGAAGCGGATGTTCACGTCGCCGGGTTCAACGGTGTAGAACAAGCCTACTGCGCCGCTGGGAACATAGTTGTAAGTGGCAAGGAAGGAAGAACCATTGTTGCAATATTCCACTCCGTTGATAACCACGGTGTAGATATAGTTGGCAGTGATGGCTTGCTTCGGGCACATATAAGCCACTTGAATTTGTGCTTGATTTGACACATCCTCCATGGGGAATTCGATATCCTTTTTATCGCAGGAAGCGAAGAGGACAGCCAACAGACAGATGCTGATATATTTTAAAAATTTCATATTTCAAAAATAATTTAAAAAGTTGGATTTAAAATTATTTAGGCATGTCACCGGGATATGCGAACCAAGGCATTGAGCATTGATAATTATCGGCAGTACCGGAAATAGGCTTCAATGCTTCGAGGTTGTTCTTGTTCCACATGTATTCGGAGTTGTAGCGCGGACGGATGCGGTAGCAAGGTGAGCCTTCGTTCTTTTCGTTGTAGGCAGAACGGCGGTTTTGCACGTTAGCCGGAGCGAGGTAGAATCCCTTGTACACCTTGGAGGCATCTTCATCGCGTTTTTGGTCGATGAGGGTCTTGTCCCAACCATTGCCGAATGAAGGATATTCACCGGTGTAAGCGATATCGAAGTGATACTTACGGAGGTCAACCCACACTTCAGGAGCACCCCATGGGAAGAGGGCAACGAATTTTTGCATCATAATGTGAGAGAGGGTGAATTCCGACAGTGGCAGTCCGGCTACGTAAGGACCATTGAGGTATTCTTGTGCCATAGCGTTGAAAGTGGCTTTGTCCACTTTGTCGCCTTGGTGGTACACCTTACCGGATACGGTTACGAGTGCGCCGGGTTTGATGAATTGAGCTGCAAATTCCATATCGGCTGCGATAGCCTTTTTCCATGCTTCGTAGGCGTTGGCTTTGCTACCATATTTGAATTCGATTTCGGCATAGTCGAAGAGCAATTCAGAATAGGTGGTAAGCACGTAGGGAGCGTCGTTGGCATAGAGCCAGCGGCCTTGACCGTCTTTCGCGTCGGTGATAGACTCGGTGCGACCCCAGAAGTTGGGAGCTTGACCGAGAGGACCGGTAGAGCTGGTGAAGGCTGAGCCTCTGAAGTAGTATTTGCGGAGCACCTTAGGATCGGAAACGGTGGCTACATCGTTGCCATCGGTGGTACCGAGCTTAAGGAGCGGACGAGGATCGAAGTGACCGGTTTCTTCCAAAGTGTCGCAAATGATTTGCTTTTCAGCAAGCATGTGCGGATATTTGGGGTGAGTTTGTTCCACCGGGTTGCCGTCTTCGTCAACCACTTGGTTGCCGTCTTCGTCGAGCACCGGGATGGTGTGGGTGGTTTTGTTGCCTTCAGCATCGTACACAGGCATAGTACCGGTCATGGTTTGAACGGCGAAGTCGTGTTGCCAGTACACATTGCTGAGGTTGCCACGATACGGGCCGAAGAAGTTGTTGTAGGAGCTTTGAGCAGCGTCGGCGCCACCACCGGTGATGGTCACGAGTGCGTTGTCGTCGTTGCTGGTGAAAGCATGGTTGCAAGCGTCGATGAATTCATCGTAGTAGTTTTGCTTAAAGTCGTTTTTGTTCGATAGCGAAGCAAGGTTTCGAGCGATTACAGCGTAAGCGAATTTAATCCACTTGTCTTTGTCGCCACCATAAATCCAGTCGTTTTGCGAAATGCGAGTGCCATAGTTTGTTTTGTCTTCTCTTTGCAGACATTCGATGGCCTTCTTTGCCCATTCGCGCACTTGAGGATACACTTCATCTTGGTAGTCGTATTGGTGAGAGAGCAAACCGCTCACGAATGCTTGCTTCATAGGCACTTCGCTGTGGAGCTTGGTGAGGAAGTCCCAAGAGTAGGCCTTGATGGCATAACCGATGCCGGCGAGTGTCCAGTTTTCTGCAGCTTCGCTTTGGTTGATCATATTTTCAAGGTTCATACCTTGGTTCCAGTACACCATGCGCCATGCTTCACCACCACCATCGCTTGCTGCGGTGTAGTAGTTGTTGGCAAAGTTGGTGTAAGAAGAGGTACCCATCATTTGGGTGAGAGGGCAGAGCGCACGCAAGTCGTAGTAGATGCCATAGTAGGCTTGTTGGATACCGGCAAGATAGAGATATCCTTCCACATAGTCGGGCGCGTCGGTATTTTTGTTCACGTCAAGATAGTCGTCGCAACTTGAGGTGGAAACAGCCATCAAAATTGTGGCAATGATATATAATAATTTATTCTTTTTCATAATTAGTGATTATTTAATGTTCACATTATAGGATTAGAATGTTACACTCAAACCGAAAGAATAAGTACGCGGAGTGGGGAGCGACCAGCAGTCGTAGCCTTCACCACCTGTACCACCGGCAGCAGCACTTACAGTGTTACCTGCCACGTCGGTACCCTTGTAGTTAGTGATTGTGAACAAGTCGTTGCCCGACACATAAACGGTTACACCGCTGATAGTGTTGTTGGTAACCTTAGCCAACCATGCAGTGGGCACGATGTACGACAAACGGAGTTCTTGGCAACGGATATAGTTGATATCGTGTTGTACCCAGTCTTCGTCGTTGCCCACGTATCTTACCTTGTCGAAGTCAACAGCGATAGTGTTGATAGTGGGGTTAGATGAGTTTTCTTTACCGTCTTTGAGCACGCCTTTGAATACGTGTTGACCACTTTCGCGCATTTCAACTGAGAAGTCGCTCAAGCCGGAGCTGGTGAGGTCGCGGAGTGTAGCGTTCACTACGTCGGCTTTCCAGCGGCCTTGGAACATAGCGCTGAGGCGGAAGTTCTTGTACGATACGTTGGTGGTGAGACCGAAGCGGAGCTTAGGTTCGCGGTTGCCGAGGATGCTCCATACAGAGGAGATGACGGGTTGACCGGTAGTCGGGCTGATGAGGATGTCGCCATTTTCGTTGCGTTCCCAAGCACGACCGGTGATAGTGGTGATAGGATGGCCCTTCATCACACCATTACGGATGTTACCTGAGTTCCAAGTGTAGGCATCGTAGAATTCGGTGAGGTTTTCAGGAAGTTCCACCACTTCTGAACCGGTGTGAGAGAGGTTCAAACCTACGTTCCAACGGAAGTCTTTGCCTTTGAGCACATCTACGTCGATGTGACCTTCCCAGCCCCAAGTGTTGAACGTACCCACGTTCATGTTGTTGAGCACGAAGCCGGTGGCATACGACATACGGAAGCCGGTCACAATCTGGTCGGCACAGTGCGTGCGGAATACGGTGAAGTCGGCGTTCACTCTGTTGTCCCAGAAGCGACCTTCCAAACCGATTTCGTAAGAGGTGGTCATTTCAGGCTTGAGGTTCTTGTTCGGACCGGTGAAGCCGTATTTGTAACCGCCACCCACGAGGCCGGTGGGCTCGAGTTCGGGGTCGATTGACAAAGGAGGAGCATCTTTACCTACTTGTGCGATAGCACCGCGGAGCTTCAAGTAGTTGAGCCAAGTCACGTCTTTCAAGAATTTGAGTTCGTTGAGCACAACAGAGGCTTCCACTGCGGGGTAGAAGAAGGAGTTGTTGTCCATCGGGAGGGTTGATGACCAGTCGTTACGGAAACGTCCGGTAAGGAAGGCGAGGTTGTCCCAGCCGAATTCCACTTGACCGGAGATAGCTTGCAAGCGACGCTTGGTGGTGCGCTTGGAGCTCTTTACGGTGGATTCCGTACAGTTGTTGATGGAGTAGAAATCAATCACCTTGAAGTTGCTACCGGAAGACGAAAGTGAAGAAACACCCTTTTCAAGTTGGTGATAACCTACTTGTGCGCCGAAGGTGAGCTTGCCATTGAGGAAGTCGTTGTTGTAGCCGGCGAGGATATTCACTGTCGGGTCGTTGGTGTTGTATTTAGAGAGTGAGTAGATGCCGGAGTTGTTGGCATCGTTCACGTCTTGGTTGTAACCTACTGCGTAGGGGTGACGACCATATTCGTAAGAAGAGGTGGAAACGTCCCAACCGAATTGAGCGCGCACGAAGGTGTGTTCAATCGGAGTGAGGTTCACCGAGAATGCGCTGATGAAGCGGTCGGTTTGGTCGTAGTTGAGGTTTTTGTAGAGTTGGTACAATGGGTTCACCAAGTCGCCATCGGTGTAGTATTCCGGATAGCGCATGTGAGCACCATCAGCTGCCATATAGTCGGCCATGTTGTCGACTTGCGGCCAGCGATAAGAGGAGCGAACCGGACCGCTTGTACCGCGGAGTGCCTTGTGGTTCTTTTGGTTCACATATTGGATGCTACCTTCGAATTTCAACCATTTCGACACTTCTGCCTTACCTGCGAGAGAGAGGTTTGTACGCTTCAGGTCGGTGGTTTTAATCACACCTGATTGGTCGAAGAACGAAGCACTGGCGCGAACCGACATCTTTTCGTTACCTGCTTCCACTGCGAGGTTGTGCTTGTGCATGAAACCGGTTTGGAGCAAAGCGGCAGTGTTGTCGTAGGTGGGGATTGAACCATCGTATTCAGCACCGTTTTGTGCGGTGTAGTAGTAGTTGGTAGTACCGTAAGCACCGTTGGCATACTTTTGTTGGATTTTTGGCCAACCGTAAGCCTTCGACCAAGAGAGTTGGTTGCTATAGGTAACGCGAGCCTTACCGTTACGACCTTTCTTGGTGGTGATGATGATAGCACCATTCGAAGCGTCGGAACCGTAAAGAGCGGCAGCAGCAGCACCTTTCAGCACGGTCATGCTTTCGATATCTTCGGGGTTGAAGTCGTTACCACGAGAAGAGTAGTCGGTGGTGCGCGCATTCAGACCGGTGAAGTCTTCACCACCGGCGAGGATGTCTTTTGCACTGAACGAAGAGTTGTTCATCGGCACACCGTCCACCACATAAAGCGGTTGGTTGTTACCGGAAAGGGAGGTTGCACTACGCAGCACCACAGAAGTGGAAGCACCGGGAGCACCACCTGATGAGGTCACGGTCATACCCGACACACGACCTTGGAGAGCAGAGATGAAGTCGGTACGGCCGGATTCAGCAATATCCACTGCTTTCACATTCTGAGCAGAAGAACCCACTGCACGAGCCACACGCTTCATACCAAATTCACCTGTGATAACCACTTCGTCGAGCTTCAGCCCATCGTTGTTCATTACCACGTTTGCGGCTTGGGAAGCAGGCACTTCCATAGCCTTGTATCCCACATAGGAGAACGTCAAAGTTTGATTCTTCGACGCTTTGATCGAGTAGTTACCGTTGATATCGGTCACTGTACCCAGCTGAGTGCCTTTCACTCTCACGGTTACGCCGATAAGCGGTTCACCACTGGCGTCTTTCACAACGCCGGTCACTTTACCGTTGGTTTGTGCCATTGCAGTGAATCCCATACCATCGCCCGAGGAGATAGTAGCAGGTGCACCACAAGCCAACAACAACGCTGTCAACAATACACATTGCTTTTTCATACGCGCATGTTTTAAGTAAGTTGGTAGTTAGTTAATAAAATTATTGAATAAACACTTAATATGTTACCAAATATGAATTTTGATGCTTACAAATTTATACAAAATTTTATAGATGAAAAAGTTTTTAACACCCAAAGTTGTTTTTAACATTCAGATTTAACACTTATAACACTTTTCCTACGCGTGCGCGAGCATTATTTCATAGTAAAAAGTGGCGAAATAAGCCGCAAAACGAAGAATTTGCTGCCGATAAGCCTATATGAAAACGATTGCATAAAAAAGCAAGCCGCGCAGCAAAAAAAAATTTTATTATTCATTCGTTTGTAAATCAGCTGTTTTATAAATGTTTCGTAAAATAATCAGAAAAAAAAGTAACATTTTATGAAACTTTTCGATAGGGTGCTGCGTCTATACTACAGAAAGCGCCGATAAAAGCGGGTGCACAGGCTTCTGGAAAGCGCTTTCGCAACAGTGAATATTAGCAATCCAAAAAAGAATATAATTATTATCATTAGAAAATGAAAAAGTTAGTAATGATGGCAATGATGGCACTCTTGATTAGTGTGGAAGCCATCGCGCAATTCAAAGTAACATTTCAAGTGAACGATTCCACCGGCGAAGGAGAGCCCTTTGCCACTATCCGACTGGTGAAAGCCGGCGCAGCAGAGAAGGTGATTTCCACCGGCGTGACCACCCTAGAGGGCGCCTTCAGCCAAGATATCAACGCCGCAGGGGCGTATAAGATACAAATTTCGGCAGTGGGCAAAACCACCACAGAGCGCTCCTTCGAGGTGAGCACCGCCAAGCCCGTGGCTAATCTGGGCACCATCGTGCTCGGCTCCGCAGCCAATGTGCTGGAAGGCGTGACCGTGACTGCTTTCGCTCCATTGGTGAAAAATGAAATCGACCGCCTCACCTACAATGTGCAAAACGACGACGATTCAAAAACCCGCACCCTGATGGATATGCTCCGAAAAGTGCCGATGGTGACTGTGGACGGACAAGACAATATCACCGTGAAGGGGAGCAGCAGCTTTAAAATTTACAAAAACGGTCACTACGACCCGAGTATGTCGCAAAATGCCAAGGAAGTGCTGAAAGCCATTCCGGCAAGTATGATTAAGCGCATAGAAGTAATCACCGACCCGGGCGCAAAATACGATGCCGAAGGAGTGAAGGCTATCCTCAATATCGTGACCGTGGACGCTTCTTCTGCCACCACCAAGGGTGTGGTGGGCACCGTGGAAGTCGGAGCATCAAATCGCGGCAACCCTGAAGGTATGCTGTTCCTTACCACTCAAACCGGCAAATTGGTGACCAGCTTCAACTATGGCTACCACAACCAATCCAAGCACGACGATATGCAATACACCGAAAATGTGACGGAATATAAGGAAACCGGCAACCAACTGACCGACATCGTGAAAGCCGGCGCCAATGTGAACGTGCACTTCGGTAACATTGAAGCCAGCTTCGAACCCGACACCTTGAACCTGCTCTCGCTCTCTTTCGGCGGATATTACTACGACTTCACTGCCGACGGCACCGCCAACACCGTGATGCGCAACGGCGCCAACACCATCTACAGCTACGATCGCCTCTATCGCATCCCCGGCAACAATTTCTTCTCGTTCAACGGGCGCTTCGACTATCAACACAAAACCCATCGCCCCGACGAAGTGCTCACCCTCTCTTACTTGCTCAGCACTTCGCACAACAAAAATGAGAACATCGCCACAATATATAATATGGAGGGTACCGATATCCCTTACACAGCTTCGCACGACGATGTGACCGAAAATTTCCTCGAGCAAACCGCACAAATCGACTGGAGCCGCCCCTTTGCCAAATATCACAAATTTGAATCCGGATTGAAATACATCAACCGCAGCAACAAGAGCAAATCGTTCTTCGACTATGAGGGCTTCCCCGAAGGTAACTCCGACAGCCACTTCAAGCACCTTACCCAAGTGGCAGCAGCCTATATGAGCTACACCTTTAGCAATGGACCATGGTCGGCTCGCGCTGGTTTGCGCTACGAATATAGCTACTTGAGCGCAAAATTCTTAGATGGCAAACAGAAAAACTTCCACCGCAATCTCAGCGACTGGGTGCCCTCGGCAAGCGTGCAATACCAATTTAATATGTTCAACTCACTGAAACTCTCCTTCAGCACTACCATCAATCGCCCGGGTATCAGCTACCTCAACCCCGCAGTGGTGAAAACTCCCGAAACCGAACAATTCGGTAACAGCGATCTGAAAAGTGCACACAAATATGCGTGGGAACTCACCTTTATGCACATCGGGCAAAAGTTTACGTTTAATATCACACCTAACTTCGACTTCTGCACCAGCGGTATTGCCACCAAGCAATGGAGCGAAGGCAATATCAAAAAATCGACCTACGACAACGGACTCTATAAGCGCTGGGCAGGCGTGAACACCTACGCACAATTCAACAATGTGAAGACCAAAACCAGCATCATGGTGAACGGCGGCATTGGCTACGACTATTTCAAAAACGAAAACTTGGGCATCCGCAACTATGGCACGGTGATTTACTTCAGCACCAACCTTACACAAACATTGCCCGGCAACATTCGCTTCAGCGCATGGGCTGGATGCTTTGGCGGTAACCCCGAAGAACTCTACGGCAAAAGCTCGCGCGACTGGTACCACGGATTTAGCCTCCAACGCTCGTTCTTAACAGAAGACCGCCTCACTATCTCCATCATGGCAAGAAGTCCGTTTAAGAAATACGGCAGATGGAAAGAACGCACCATCAATGGCAACTATGGCGGCTACCAAATGAGCAAATTCGCCAACCAAGACTTCGGCATCCGCATTTCGTACCGCTTCGGCTCGCTCAACGCAAAGGTGAAGAAAACCAATACTTCCATCGAAAACAACGACTTGGTGGGCGGCAGCACAGCCGGCGGCAACCAGCAAGGAGGCGGACAAGGAAGATAAGTTAAGAAGTTAAAGAAGTTAAGACGAATGTCTATTATTACAGATGATTAATTGTGTTTCCATAACATTATATATATCTACAGCAAATAAATTAAAAATCTCTAACTACAACATTTCCTACATGAAGAAAAACCTTTGCGCCGCGACGGCGCGAAGGTTTTTTTTGGCTCAGTAGAAAAATAGTGGGGGCACCAAAGCAAAGCCGACGAAAAATTCCAACCACCGGTACATGCCTCCGGCATGTAATGGACGCAAACCGCTAAACCATAACCACTTACACGCTCACCGTAGGGGCGCAATACTTTGAGCCCGCCCCCGCAAATCCACCACCACTGTTCCAGCTGTCCCAGAAGATGTAGGAACCTCACTCCCTTCCCTTTAGGGAGGGGCCGGGGGTAGGCTTTTCCCACCGCCGTCGGAGACGGCTTATTGTCGTTAACTCCATGCAAGCGGAGGCGCAGCCGGAGCGCAGCTTGGAGACTGACTCCGAGCAGATTATGAGCATCGGAGATGGTCGGTTGTGGCAAGTCATCACCAAGCTGTTACAAGTGTTCCACATACTTCACTCCCTTCCTTCAGGTACGTCTCATACCGACCGACACGCGAAAAACCAATCGAACGAAAACGAAAACCAAGAGTTATGGCTTTGGCATATTGCCCCACACTTTTTCTACTGAGCCTTTTTTTCTATGTTGAACGGTGCTCTGCTACTGTTTGATGGTTTGGGCGGGTGACGATGGGTGGAGATTGGAGAAAAAGTGGTAACTTTGTAGCGTGGCTAACTACTGGACTATATATCGGCATCATTACCGCGATATCATGCGGCTGAGCCTCCCTATCATTGTGGCGCAATTGGGCACCATTATCACCGGTTATGCCGACACGATGATGGCGGGCAGATACAGCACCGAGGCGCTGGCGTCGGCGTCGTTTGTAAACAATGCGTTTAATTTGATCATTATGCTGTCGTTGGGTTTTTCCTACGGCATCACGCCACTGGCGGGCGCACTGTTTTCGCGAGGCGAAAAGTTGCAATGCGGCGCGTTGCTGCGCACTGCCACCTACGCCAATTTGGGCTATGGCTTGCTGCTGCTTGGCGGAATGATGGTGCTGTATCCCAATTTGCCTCTTTTGGGCCAGCCCGAAGAATTGCTTCCGCTCATTCGTCCTTACTTTTTGGTGATAGCGCTGTCGATGGTGCCGGTGGTGCTCACCCACGTGGCGCGCCAGTTTACCGACGCGCTGGGGCACACCTCATTGGGGATGTGGATTTTTAGCATTGGCAACGGGGTGAATGTGGTGGGCAACTACATCCTGATTTTCGGCCATTTCGGTGCGCCGGAAATGGGATTGATGGGTGCCGGCTATGCCACTTTGGCGGCTCGCACGCTCATGTGTGTGATGTATGTGTGCGTGATTGCATTTTCGAAGCGCTATCGCCCCTACAGCCGGGGGTATGCGCAATCGCGCTTGAGCCGCGTAGAAATCCGGCAAGTGGTGCGCAAATCGTTTCCCATATCCATACAATTGGGGATGGAAACGAGCGTGTTCACCGTTTCGGGCGTGGTGGTTGGCTGGTTGGGAACCCACTCGCTGGCAGCCTATCAAATTTTGGTGATGCTGGGCAGCATCGGCTTTATGATTTACTACGCTTTCGGCGCCGGTATGGCGATAAAAGTGGCGCACTACAAAGGCGTGAACGATATCGACGGAGTGCGCCGAGCCACTCATTCGGGCTATGTGCTTACCTTGGCGAGCACGGCATTGGCATGCTTGGTGTTTGTGGCATGGGGAGAAGAAATCATCAGCCTGTTCACCCCCGACCAAGCAGTGATCACCATTGCCGTGGGTATGCTCTTGCCTTTGGTGCTCTATCAATTTGGCGACGCCACGCAAATCACCTTTTCGAGTGCCCTGCGCGGCTTAGGATTGGTGAAGCCCATGATGCTATGTGCCTTTCTCGCCTACGTGGTGATAGGCATTCCGCTGGTGTGGGCGCTCGGTTTGCCCGAGCATTTCGGTTTGCTCGGGGTGTATGTAGCCTTTTTCGTGTCGCTCCTCTCCGCCGGCTTGCTCTTCCTCAAGCACTTCCGCCAAGCCACCCGTTAGAGCTTTATTAGCACTCTTGGAACAAGCGAACGAACACCGCCCTCGAATTCCACTTCACAACTCCCGTTAGGCTTCACATTGCGTACCACACCAATGCCAAACACGCTATGTTTCACGCTGTCGCCAATGTAAAATGGAGCTTCCTTATTTGACGTCGACGATTTACCCTTTGAGGGTTTCTTCGGGTTGGGAATGCCCAATTCGTCGTTTAAATCCCGCACAATTTCCTGTGTATACCGAAATAATTCATGGGACATGCACCCTTGCACCTCAACCATTTTGGAGGGGATTTCCGTAAGAAAACGCGAGGGAAATTTTGCACATTGTATGTTGGGACTGAATCCCTCACTTTCAGTAAGGAAGAGCCTTTGTTCGGCCCGCGTAATCGCCACATACATCAGTCGGCGTTCTTCCTCTTCAGCCGCTTTCAGCCGTTCGCGAATGGAGCGATGACTTGGGAAAATGCCTTCGTTTAAGCCCATCACAAACACAAACGGAAATTCCAATCCCTTGGCTTGGTGGATGGTCATGAGTTTCACCGTGTCGGGGTCGTGTCGAAAATCGGCATTGGTAAAGAGTGCCACTTCTTGTAGGTAATCATTGAGTATGGAAGTTTCCTCCTCCGCCCTATATGCAGCTTCAAATTCATTGATGCTATGGAGCAATTCGTTGATATTTTCAAGTCTATCCTCATCTTCATCGGTGCGGTATATGTCTTTAAGTTGGGTTTTGGTAAGCACATGGTCGAGCGTACTTCCCACGCCACACCCATTTTTAAAGAGCTTGCGCGATTCTTCAATCACTTTCACGAAATTTGCCATACCGGTGGAGCGGAATTGTGCGTCATCGATATTCAACTTCAATGCCGAGTAGAGCGAGAGCGTGGGTTTACCGTTTTCTGCCATAGCCACCAAACTCTCCAATCGCTTTTTCCCGAACTTGCGGGAAGGCACATTACACACGCGCAAGAAGGCCATATCATCGTCGGGGTTGGCGATAAGGCGCAAATAGGCAATGGCATCTTTAATTTCCTTTCGCTCGAAAAAGCGAACACCACCCCACACGGAGTAGGGAACACCTTTTCTGATTAATTCTTGCTCCAATCCTCTCATCAAGAACGAAGAACGAAAAAGCACCGCCACATCGCCATATTTCGTGTTGCTGTGCTTTTTCAACTTTGAAATGGTGCCGGCAATCCATTTACATTCGTCGCTGTCGCTTTTAGCGTGATAGTGCAACACTTGCGCAGCAGTGGGGCGAAGCGTGAAAAGGTGTTTAGGCACACGATGTTTATTATTGCTAATCACGGCATTTGCCACATCAAGGATATTGGGAGTGGAGCGATAATTCTGATTGAGCACAATGTCGGTGTCTGCTTCGAAATCAACGAACATAGAGGGCTTGGAACCGCGCCATTCGTAGATGGCTTGGTCGGGGTCGCCCACCACACAAAGATTATTAAAGCCGCCACTGAGTAGCGAAAATAATTGCCACTCATCGACTGAGCAATCTTGCACCTCGTCGATTTGCACATAGTTGAGGTACTGCTGCCAAGAGGTTCGAACTTGAGAAAACTTTTGCAGAATATATAATGTAAAGTAGATGAGGTCGTCGAAATCTAAAGCAAAGAGTCGGATTTGCTCTTGCAAATAATTGTAGAAAAACTGCTGATCGGCAGCAGGAACTTCTGTGGAACGAGGAAGCAGATATTTGCCCACATATTCAATGCCCATTGACCCCTTTGTGCGTCCAAT
This sequence comes from Sodaliphilus sp., assembly GCA_051871435.1. Classification (GTDB taxonomy): domain Bacteria; phylum Bacteroidota; class Bacteroidia; order Bacteroidales; family Muribaculaceae; genus Sodaliphilus. The sequence goes on from JBJECV010000192.1 coordinate 16,840, forward strand.
CAAATTAAGATGCTTTTTTACGGTTGATTTCGTACGGTCGATATCCATATCCGTCATCACCTTTTTTGCGAGCGATTTGGCATCTTCTTCGTCGAGGATGGTGAATGTTTTCGGGAAGCCGAGGCGATGGATTTCTTGGCGAAGAAATTTCACGCAGAAGCCGTGGATGGTGCACACAAAGTCGTTGACGTAGCCCGCCGGCACCAACCGCGAGATGCGCTGTTTCATTTCTTGCGCCGCCTTGTTGGTGAATGTCATGCACAAAATATTGCCCGGGTCGATGCCGAGTTCGTTCACCAAATAGGCGTAGCGGTGAGCAATCACGCGAGTTTTGCCCGAGCCGGCTCCGGCAATGATGCGCACGCGTCCTTCAGTGGCTTTCACCGCTTTGACTTGCTGTTCGTTGAGAGATTCAAATAGGGCGTTCATGAGGTGGATGTTTCGGTATGGATGCGCAAAGATAACACTTTTTCTCCACACTCCCGCTCCCTCACCCCGCCAAACCCCAAAAATCCGCCAAATGAAGAAACGAAAATCCGCCAAATGAAGAAACGAAAATCCGCCAAATGAGGAAATAGAAAGAATATGTATCTGAAAAAGAGCGGTTTATAAAAAACAAAAAAATCGATAATAGTGGAGACATTTTATTCCCTTTTTGGGGACATAATTTGGGGAAAATGAAACCAAAAGGGTCCTTCTTTTGGTTTCATTTTTGATGATAGGAAGGTCGAAATTTGGTGCTTTTTAATAACTTAAGTTTCGGAAGTAAATGAAGGGTTTTGCAGCGGTATAACCATCACTTTGCTCATCGCCGAGCAATGACGATCGTCTTAACTTCCAGCGAGCGAAGCGAGCGATAACTTCTTTAACTTCTTAACTTCCAAAGAAGAATACTTCCGAAACTTTGGTTAATAACCGTTGTGGCGGTTGGCTGCCACCGTTACGATGTAGGCGCTGAGTAGCACGAGCACGCCTGCCACGGGTTTATCCCAGGTGAGCACATCTTGCCCTATGGCAAATGCCACCACCGATGCCACCACGGGTTGCAAATTGGTGTACACACTCACTGTGGTGGCGGGAATGCGCGCCATAGCGTAGGGGATGAAGAAGAAGCCCAGCACGGTGGCAAAGATGATGATAAACGCCATTTCCACCATGCCCCAAAGCATCGACGGCTCGGTGTAGAGCGGTTGAGCGAGCAGTTCGGAGTAATTCACCGCTCCATTGCCCAGCATTGCGCTCATCATCCACCCGAAGGGAATCACGATGAGTGTAGAGGCGAGAAACACCCATTTCATTTGAGTCACGGCGCTATATTTAGCACTCACCTTGCCGGTAATCACCAAGTAGATGGCCCAGGTGAGCAGGCTAAGCAATGCAAGGCAGATGCCCAAAAGGTCGTTTTTACCGGTGCCGGAAGTCCACCCCATCACCACCATCAGCATAGCGCCGGCAATGCCAATGAGCACGCCCACTGCCTTCAATCCGGTGATTTTTTCGTTGATAAACGCAGCCGCTAATAGCATCACCGCAATAGGGGTGAGGGTGGCGAGTAGCGAAAAATATACGGGTTGGGTGAACGCTAATGCCCAAGCGGCGAAGGTTTGCGAAATGGCAAAGCCCACCATGCCGCCCACCACAATAATCAGCAAATCTTTCCGCTCCACCTTTTCTTTAGGCATCAGTGCGGCAAGTAGCCAAAAAATGATAGTGGCACCCAAGCAGCGGAAAAACATATAGCCATTGGGCGTGAAATGGTTGTTCACCAAGTCGTTGGTAACGGGCACACTCAATCCGAACACGGTGTTGGCCACAATCACCGCAGCATGCCCCTGAAAATTTCTTTGATTCATTATTCGTGAGTTTGTATTTGGGGCTGCAAAGGTAAGAAAAAATCCTTGAGAGCCGCGAGGCAAAAAAGTGGAAATAGCGCATCGCGGCACCTTTTTTCATTTTTTAAGGATTAAAGCACCCGGCGAATGGGGAAAATGTGGGGAATAATCACTAAATTTGCACAATAAGATCAGAAATAGAAGAAACTAAATAGCGACCGTAGGACTACGGTAATAAAAATATTCATCAGCAACATGAAACTGAAATCAATCGCATTACTCACTGCACTTGCCCTTCCGCTGCTGTCGGGTGCCCAAAATGTGCTCACCTCAAGCGATGCCCAAGGCTATTTCGAGCGGGGCAAACTCATGTATGAAAATCACAACTACACCGGCGCTATCCACCAAATGCGCCGGGTGAAGGAGCTGCCATCTTCCGCCTTGCTGAAGGAGCACGCCGACTATTATATGGCGCTGAGCCGCTTGGAGCGCGACGAAGCCGGCGCACTTGCCGAATTGCGGGCTTTCACCGCCAACTATCCGTCGTCGGAACTGATGCTCGACGTGCTGATGCGCATTGGTAACTTGGAATTTTACCACGGCAACTACAACGACGCCCTCACCACCTACAGCCAGGTGCGCGAGCGAGCGCTCAACGGCGATTATAGCGAAGACATTATCTATCGCATGGCTTACTGCTATTTGCAATTGGAGCAATATGCCGAAGCACGCTATCAGTATGAAGCCCTGAAAGGCACCAAGCGCTACGGCAATGCCACCCGCTTCTACGATGCTTATATCGATTACGCCAACAAATACTACGAAGCTGCCTACGCCAAATTTTCCAACATTGACCGTGGCGGCGAATTGGGCTACCAAAGCCAGTATTATATGTGCCAAATCGATTTCCATCATAAAGACTACAGCCGCGTAATTTCGCTCGGCGAAAGTCTGCTCAGCGATGAGGCTAACCAATATTTTGCTCCCGAAATTCATCGTTTGGTGGGCGAAAGCTACTACCACCAAGGCGATGCTCAAAAGGCACGCTCCCATCTCAACACCTACGTGAGCACCACAGAAGACCCCATCATGCGCTCCGCTTCCTACGCCCTTGGCGTGATGGACTTCGATGCCGCCGACTATAGCGCCGCTATCGAGCATTTGAGCCAGGTGACCGGCGTGACCGACGAATTGGCGCAAAGCGCACACCTCTATCTGGGTCAAACTTATCTGAAGTCCGGCGACAACAAACTCGCTGCCCTCGCCTTTGAAAAGGCCTCGAGCATGGACTTCAACCGCGAAGTGAAGGAACACGCTTTCTACAACTATGCCGTGTGCCAGAGCAAAGGTAACGCCACCCCGTTTGGCAACGATATCGAACTCTTTGAAACCTTCCTCAATGAGTTCCCCGCATCCAAACTCAAAACCAATGTGGAGCAGCACTTGGTGTATGCCTACCTCACCACCAACAACTACGACCGCGCGCTCGCCAGCATCGAAAATATTAAAAATCCGAGTGCCACCATTCTGAAAGCGAAGCAAAATGTGCTCTACAACCTTGGCGTGCAAGCCATGCAAAAGGGCTATAGGAAGGAGGCTGCGTCGTATCTGAAAAAAGCCATTAAGGTGGGCAACTATGATAAGAAAATCTTGAACGAAAGCCGACTCTGGCTTGCCGAAACGCAATACATTGGCGGCGACTACGAAAGCACGGTGAGCAACTTGAGCGAATACGTGAAAAGTGCCGACAAAACCGATGCCAATTATGGCAAGGCGCTCTACAATCTGGGCTATGCGCAATATCAACAGCATAAATTCGACGAAGCACGCAAGAATTTCCAACTCGCCATTGAATCGGGCACGCTCGATAGCGCGCTGCTGAGCGACACCTACGACCGCATCGCCGACACCTATTATTATATAGGCGACTTTGAAAGCGCGGAAACGCAATACGAAAAAGCCATTGCCACCGCCACCGGCGATGCCGACGGCTCAATGTTCGACAAGGCAATGATGGCGGGCTTGAAGAAGGACTATCCGGCAAAAATCCAACAGATGGAGGACTTGATTGCCAAATATCCCGAAAGCACCAAGGCGCCTTCGGCAATGCTCGAAATTGCGCGCTCCTACGAGGCGATGGGCAAAACCACCGAAGCCGCCGCTCAGTATCGGGCTTTGGGTGAAAAGTACCCCAAGGTGGCTGAAGCACGCCAGGGTATGCTCCACTTGGCTTTGATGCAAAAGAATTTGGGCAAAGTGGATGAGGCTATCGCTGCCTACCAAAGTGTGATTACCGATGCGCCCACCAGCGAGGAAGCCAAGGTGGCTGCCGACGACCTGAAGCGCATTTATGCCGAACGCGGCGAACTCCAAAATTATGTGGCATTTATCGAAACCGTGCCCAATGCGCCGAAATTGGAAGTGAGCGACATCGACCGACTCACCTACGAAGCAGCAGAAAAGGCTGCCACTGCCACTCGCCCGAGTATCGTGAAGATGGAAAACTATCTGCGCGACTATCCCAATGGCGCTTATGTGTGGGCTGCCAAATACCAAATCGGACGCTATTACTACGAAAAGGCCAATCTCTCTCAAGCCTACGACTATATTACCGAAGCCCTCGCGCATGGCGAAGATGCCGTGTGGGCGGAAGATGCTTTGGTGATGAAGAGCGATATTTTGGTGCGACAAAACAAGCACGACGAGGCGATCAAGGTGTATGAGCAAATCATTGAACGCTCTAACAACGACGACACCAAGGTGGTGGCACAAATGGGTTTGATGCGCGCTGCCACAGATATCGGCAAATTTGATTTGGTGATTTCCACCGCCAACAATCTGCTCCAAAACCCATCGCTCACCGCCGACGAAGTGGCGGATGTGAAGTTGGCTCGCGCCGTGGGCTACATTGGAAAGAAAAACTTTGATGCTGCGGAAGTTGACCTGAAAGCGTTATCCGGCGATATGACCACCGAACAAGGTGCGCGAGCCGCCTACGAATTGGCTCGCTTGGAAATGGAACGCGGCAACTATAAGGGCGCAGAAGAACGTGTGGACCAAATCTTGGATTCCGGCACGCCGCAAACCTACTGGATTGGCAAAACCTACATTTTGCTGAGCGACATTCTGGTGAAGGAAAACCGTAGCGCCGCAGCACGCGAATATTTGGAAAGTTTGAAGAAAAACTATCCCGGTAAGGAGAAAGATATCTTTAGCGACATCGACTCGCGCCTCAAAGCGCTCAACAAACCCAAAGTGGTGACCAAAAAAACAACCAAAAAGAAATAATCAAGCATCGATTTCCATACAACATAATCATACATCAGAAGATACATTAGCATTATGAAAAAGATATATGTGAGCATCCTGGCAGTAGCCCTCGCAGCCATCCCTACTTTGGCGCAGGAAAATCTGCAAAAAGAAATCACCCTCCCCAAAGACTTTGTGCCGGTGGTGAAAAAGCCCGTGAAAAAGAGTGCGCTCCCGCGCGTGCTCAAGCCGGTGAAAAGCGACGAGGGAAAAGTGATTGGTTTCACCGATTGGGCGGAACCTACCGCCGTGAGCGTGGAAATCCCTACCATGCTTCCCTACGGCTACCGCACCGCACACCGCTTTAGCGACAGCCGCGGCTACTTCGATGCCGGAGCCGGGTCGCAACTCAATTTCGTGGGTTCGGCGGGCTATCGCTTGATTGACGATGCTTCCCTTAAGGTGGATGCCTGGGCACAGCACAATAGCACTTGGAACGGAAAGAACTCTTCGCCTGTGCCGGAACCGGAAAAGCAACAATTCTGCGACAATGCATTTGGCGCAGACTTGATGAAGGACTTTAGCAAGGGAACGCTCGATTTGGCAGCAAAAGTGCATTTCGATAAATTCAACTATTATGGGCACACCTATGTAACAGGGCCTCAATCCAATCTTTGGTGGGACAATAAGCAAAACTTTTTTGAAACCAACGTGAAAGCAGCATGGGCCGGTACGGTCGACGTGTCGCGCTACCACAATATTTCCTACAAAGTGGGTATGAACTACAATTATGCCGGCTATAAATACGGTATCTATATCGGTAGCCCTTCCGTTGTGGATGGTTTCGACGGTGCTAAAGAACATCACTTGCAGGCTTGGCTCGGGGCAAGCTACGCCATTGAGGCAAGTTCGAGCATCGGTGCCGACTTTAAATTCCAATATCTGAATCGCTCTTATTGCGATTTAGAGGCTTACAATGTTCCGAAAGCGGTGAAGCGCAACTCCTCGATGCTTACCATCTCGCCGTTCTACACCTACAATGGGCAGAATTGGGTGGCTCGCTTGGGCGTGAACGTGGACCTTTCTTTCAACGACGGTACCAAATTCCGCTTGGCTCCTAATGTGCAACTTTCCTACGAATTTACGCCCGGCGTCACTTTCTTTGCCAATGCAGTGGGTGGCAAGCAACTCAACACCATCAGCCGCGTGAATGCGATTAGCCGATACCTCGACCCTAATGCGTACTACGCCAACACTTTCGTGCCTTTCGACGGCGAAGCCGGGCTGAAGGTGGGACCGTTCTCGGGATTGAGCGTGAAACTCTTTGCCGGCTATGGCATGGCTAAAGATGCGTTGATGCCGACGTTTGTGGGATTTTCCAACAATTTTCTCTTGAATTGGGACTGCAAGGGCTTGAAAGCCGGAGCCACGCTCAATTACCAATATCGCTCTTTGGCTGAATTAGACTTGGGCTTTACCTTTGCGCCTCAAAGCG
>JBJECV010000193.1:0-23198 GCA_051871435.1 Sodaliphilus sp.
CAAGAAGCCGTGCAAGACAGCATGCTCGGCTTAAAGAAGCTGTATCAAGCCGTGCAGTTCTTTCATTTAAATTACCAAAAATTGTCTACCTTCACTCTCAGATCGCGAAATCGCGCGACTATTTTATTCGTTTTATGCCACAAAAGAAAGCAAACGTATTCAATTCAAAAGCAGTACTCGAATCTTTAAATGATAGTGCCATGCATCAAATAAGTCATTTGGCACGCTTTGGCACATTTTTTTCTATCATCACTAATTGATATTATCCGATTTTTTGTAAATTTGTAGAATTAATTGTCATTATTGAGAATGATAGACCAGCGCACAGTAGAACGCATACTCGACACCGCCGACATTGTGGACGTGGTGAGCGATTTCGTGGCACTCAAAAAAAGAGGAGCCAATTGGGTGGGATTGTGCCCGTTTCACAACGATCGCAACCCCTCCTTCTATGTGTCGCGCGCCAAAGGTTTCTGCAAATGCTTTAGTTGTGGAGAAGGAGGCAGTCCGGTCAATTTCGTTATGAAGCACGAAAATATATCTTATGTGGAAGCACTAAGATATTTGGCAAAAAAATACAATATTGAAATTGAAGAACGTGAACTCACCGACGAAGAACGTGCCCAAATCACTGAAAAAGAAAGTATGTACGTTATCAATGAGTTCGCTATGAATTTCTTTGAAGAGAGCCTCTACAACACTCAAGAAGGAGTGGATATAGGACTCAGCTATTTCCGCGAAAGAGGGTTTTCCGACGAAATTATCAAAAATTTCCGCTTGGGCTATTCTCCTAACGAAAAATCGGCGCTCCACGATGCGGCAGTGAAAGCCGGCTACAATGAAGAAATGCTGCAAAAAGTGGGGCTATGCTCTTGCGATGAGCACGGCAATTGGTTCGACAAATTCCGTGACAGGGTTATCTTTCCCATTTTCAACTCTTCCGGCAAGGTGGTAGCTTTTGGTGGACGTACCCTGCACAACCACCATGCCAAATATCTCAATTCGCCGGAATCTCCGGTTTTCCAAAAACGCAAAACCATCTACGGCATCACTCAAGCCAAGCGCGAAATCAACAAACTCGACAAATGCTACATAGTGGAGGGCTATGCCGATGTGATTTCAATGCACCAAGCAGGCTTCCGCAATGTGGTGGCACCGTTGGGCACAGCACTCACACCCGAGCAAATTCATTCCATTCAGCTGCTTACCAAAAATGCCACCGAGCTGTTCGACGGCGACGAAGCCGGCATCCGTGCGGCAATGAAGGCTGTGGATTTGCTGCTCAAGCAAGACATGAATATCAAGGTGCTCGTCCTTCCGGAGAAGGAAGACCCTGATAGCTTTGCACAAAGCCACAGCGCCACCGAAATCACAAACTATATTGCGGAACACGAACAAGATTTCATTGATTTCAAATCCAATATTCTCTTAAAAGACTGCGAAAGCGATCCCATTCAAAAGTCGAAAGCCATAGAGGCTGTAATGCGCTCCGTGGCATGCATACCAAATGTGATCACCCGCAATATCTATGCACAGGAATGCGTGCGAAAATTCCAGCTCTCGGAAGAGGTTATCAACACCCAAATCAATCGCTACCGCGCTCAAATGCTCGACGAAGAAAAGAAATTCAACGAGCGCGAAGCCCGCAGAGAAGCTGCCAATACGCAGACTGCCACCTCACAAACCAACTACTCCACGCCCGTAGCCACCGAAGCTCGGGTCGCAGCCCCTATCGCGATTAAGCAAGAAAACACCCTTCACAAAAGCGAACTCGAAGTGATTAGATACGTGATGAAATATGGATGTGCGTTGGTGGATAATGAGTCTAATTTCACTGTGATTGATTGGGTGAAAAAAGAAATTGACGACGACGATCTTCACTTCACCCATCCACTCTACAAGCAAATCTACGACCAATGCTTATTGATGAGTGTGCATTTCGAGCAATCATTTGCCGAATTTATGGCATCTATCGAAGCTAAAAAAGCCGAACGTTATGGTCAGGAAATCGAGCAAATCCGCAACCACATGGAAGGCAATCTTCAAGAAATCAACCGCAAAGAGCAAGAAGCAGCCGAAAAGGTGGATGCCGAAATGCAACACCTTATCAGCGAATTTCGTCTCAATTACATTGCCAAGCAATTGATTTCCGACCCCAATGACCAAGTGCGACAACTTGCTAACGATATTTGTTTGCCCAAGCACACATTGAGCAAAATCCATATCGAAATATCCGGTGGCAATCACGAAATGGATGACAAAAAGCTCATGATGCAGGTGTCGGCTGCCATATTTAATTGGAAATATGTGATTATAGAATTATATATCACCGATTTAAAAACAGAGCTGAAAGACGCTTCTATAGAGCGACAGCTCACCATACTCAAAGAAATCAATGAATTAAACGTGTACAAACTCACCTTGGCTAAGCTAATTGGTGAACGTGTTATCACTCCCTCCCCAAGTCAGTAATTGCAATAATAAAATTTATTCTTACCTTTGTAGAAATTTACTATTTCCTCACCGACATAAACATTTTAAATATGATATTACGCTACTTCTTAATTCTATGTACGCTTTTCGGTTTTGCGTCTGCTTCGGCACAAAGTGCTCTCAATCTCCCCATAAAGGAGCTTAATGGCGAATCCTACTATTATTATCAAGTGAAAAAGGATGCTCAAATTGCCGATATTTCCAAGGTGCTTGGCATCACAGCCGAAACCATTATCAAATACAATCCTTCGGCAAAAGATGGAGCTCAAAAAAATCAATTGCTATTCTTCCCGGTGTCCGACTTCTCGGCATCAACCGCAGGCACCTACAAGGAAACCACCCCGCGCAAGGTGATGCACTTGGTGAAAAAAGGACAAACACTTTATGGCATATCCAAAACCTATAATGTAAGCATCGACGATTTGGTAGCTGCCAATCCTTCTTCCATGAATGGCATCAAGGAAGGTGAGCTGATTGAAATTCCTATTCGTAACAATACGCATGCTTCGGTGGTTTCGCCCTCCGGGCAATCTTCCGCCACCGCCATCTACCACACCATCCAAAAAGGTGAATCCATGTATGGCGTGGCAAAAAACTACAATACCACTATCGAAAAACTCCTTGAAGTGAATCCGGGCATCTACCCCAACCATTTTGTTGAGGGTGATGTGGTAAAAATTTATCCCAACACATCTGCCAACATCACTATCAAAAAAGATATCAAACAGATGGTGAGCTACACAGCAAAAAAGGACGATTCCTTCGAATCAATTGCTGCTGCACACCACATTAGCGTTGACCAACTGAAAGAAGTAAACCCCAATCTGAAAAAGATTAAAAAAGGCACCATCGTATATTTGCCTCAAGATGGCACATCCACCGAAACGGTGAACAGCGCCTCCGCCACAGTGAAAGAATTGGAGCAAACCTATGCGCCCAAAATCAACGAGCTTTACAGCCAATTTTATAAAACAAACTCCGACAACGAAGTGAATGTGGCCATCATTTTGCCATTCCAGCTCCAAAATCCCAATCCTCCACGCCAAGCCTATTTATACACCGACTTCTACAAAGGTTTTCTCTTGGCTGTAGATTCTATTGGCAAAAATGTGAGCAAAAAAATCAATATCAATGTTTACGACACAGAGCATAATCTCAACAAGACAGATAGCATCCTTGCCTTGCCCGCTATGAAGAAAATGGATCTTATCATTGCACCTTCCGAGCCAAAACAACTGGAGCGATGCAACAATTTTGGATTGAAAAACGGTATTTATGTCATTAATTGTTTTTCATCTAAAAACGAAGATTACGCCCACAATCCTTATATCATTCAATTGAATATGCCCGGCAATTATTTGGCGGGAGCTGTCAACCAACTCATTTCCGACAAATTTAGCGACTATGAAGTTATCTTCTTAAAAGATGCAGCAAATCCGGAAACCGAAATCATTGGCGATATCGATAAATATCTTTCCGAACACAAAATCAAATCGCACACCATTGATTTCTCTTCCAATGTCGACAATCAAACCATCTCTTCATATATGGACCCGGGCTCAAATTATTTGTTTATTCCCACTTCTTCCAACAAAAAATTCTTTGCCCAGTGCACCGGTGTTCTCAAATCGGTGAAGGAGCAACGCTACGATTGTAATGTTTCTTTCTTAGGACACCCCGAATACCTTGCCATGCGCGATGTGAAAGAAACATTGAAGACGCTCGACTCCTATGTGTATTCACGATTCTTTGTCGCTAATGAGAAGCGAGGCAATCAAATTCAAGAAAAATTCAAAAAAGAATACCAAGAAAATATGATTGTCACCACTCCTTTACTGGGTGTTCTTGGTTTCGACCTCGCCACCTACATTATCACCACACTCACCAATCAAAGCGCTACTCCTGCCAACAAATCTTATTTCGACGGCGTGCAGATGGACATTGAACTGGAGCGCTCGAGCAACTGGGGAGGCTATATTAATAAATGTGTAGAACTGGTGCACTTCTCACCAAACGGCATCAAAGAAACAATAATTAAATAATGAAAGGCAAATCACATATTATTTCCCTAATTCTGCTTTTGATTTCATTTTGCTTTGCGGAGGCTCAAAACCACTACGAAGCCAACATTGCCGTGGGAGGTAAAGCCGGCTACACCCTTTCAAAATTGAATTTCAACCCTTCAGTGCCACAAGGCATGCAAGGAGGAATAATGATAGGCGGCACTTTCAGATATGTGGAAGAGAAAAATTTCGGACTGATTGCCGAATTCAATGTAGAGCAACGAGGATGGAAAGAAAAATTTGAAGGACAGGATTTTCAATATAGCCGGAAGTTCACCTATCTGCAAATTCCTATTCTCACCCACATCTATTTTAGCAGCAGCAAATTCAAGGGATTTTTTAATGCCGGACCCGAAATCGGATATATGATTGCTTCAAGCACAGCTGCCAATTTCGACTACCGGAATATTCAATCCGTTCCTGAGTTTCCGGTAGAAAATCGCTACAACGACCAACTCACCCTCCCCATCAAAAATAAATTTGATTACGGCATTTCTGCCGGCGCCGGCATTGAGTGGATAAAAGACCACCACCATGCTTTCAATTTGGAAGGTAGAGTGTACTACGGGCTCAACAATGTGTTTTCCGCCAAGAAAACCGACCCATTTTCCGGTTCGAATTCTCTCTCAATTATGATTACACTCGGCTATTACTACCGCATCAAATAATGCCCCTTATCAGCTGTGCATAATTTTATACACTAATTCTTTAAACAAGTCATACGGGTCTTGGCGCGAGCCTTGACCCTTACTTTTTACGTCGCATTCGCGAATATACGATATGATATTCACGCATGCCACCTTACTGAATTGCATAGAGGCTTCCTTCAATTTCCGAACGCGATAAGCTGAGCGAATATTGGTTTGCTCCATCAATCCGGCTTCCGATTTGTCGGCTGCCGTTTGAATCAGCAGTATGTTGGAAAAGAAGTTAAATAGGCTTGCCACCACCGGTATCAAAGGATTATTCTTCGGATTTTTCTGAAAATAATCCACTATCCGATAGGCCTTCAATTGATTACGGCTCACCAAAGCATCTTCCAATTCAAAGATATTATACTCTTTGCTATAGCCGATATTGCTTTCAATCAAATCCGGCGTAATGGTACGTTTGTCGTCGGTGAGAATGCGAAGTTTGTCGAGCTCGGCAAACAAGCGCGACAAATCGCTACCAATATGCTCCGACAGCATGGAAATTGATTTCTCATCAATACTCACATTGCATTCTTTGCAATAATCGCGCACCACGCGAGGGGTTTCATAATCCCTGATTTTATTCGAGGTGAACACCACGCCGGTGGTTTTCTTCAGCTCTTTCGTGAAATCATTTTCTTTGATGGTGCCTCCTTTATAGCATATCACCAAAATAGTGCTATCCAAGGGCTTTTGCGCATAAAATTGTAGCATATTCATCTCTGCTTGATGCTTATTGCCAGATTTGCCCACATTTTGAGCTTCTCGCAACACCACCACTTGATATTGCGACATAGCGGGATATTGCTTACATGCAGCAATCACATTGCGCATCTCCACATCCAAGCCATAGCACACGGTGAGATTAAACGCTTTTTCATCTTCTGTAAGGGCGTTGTCGATAATCAACTCTTGTAATTGGTCGATATAATAGGGTTCGTCGCCCTGAAGCACATATATAGGGCGAAACTTTTTACTCTCAATTTCTTTTTTAAGAGAAAAAAAGGTGATTTGTTCTTTTTTTGGAGGCATAGTTTGATTGAAATTAGCCGAATTTTTTCTAAATTTACAATTTATTTACGATATGTGCAAATCAAAATTTCTGACAAAACTAAATCTCCCTGATTATCAGTTCAATATAAAAAGAAATGAAAAAGGGGCTCTTGTAATATTCGATACACTGCGAAATCGCTTTATCGCACTCACTCCCGAAGAGTGGGTGCGTCAGAATTTTGTGCAATTTCTCATCAATGAAAAGGCTTTTCCTGCATCGCTTATGGGCAATGAAGTATCGCTTCTGCAAAATGGCATTAAGCGCCGATGCGACACTTTAGTGGGCGATCATCTCGGAAATCCTTTCGTGATTGTAGAATATAAAGCCCCGCCTATCAAAATCACACAGGCGGTGTTCGACCAAATCGTGCGCTATAATATGGTGATGAAAGCGCGTTATCTGATTGTGACAAATGGATTGCAGCACTATTGTTGTAAAATACTCTACGAAACCAATTCCTACTCGTTTCTAACCCATATACCTAAGTATTCTCAATTATAATTCTTTTCTCGTTTTGGACAATTATTTATCACATCTTAATATCCAACAAAGGCAAGCGGTGGAGTACGACCAAGGGCCGCAACTGGTGATTGCCGGTGCCGGCTCAGGAAAAACGCGGGTGCTCACCTACAAAATCGTACATCTGCTTCGCAAGGGCTACGAGCCATACCAACTTTTAGCCCTCACTTTCACCAACAAAGCAGCCCGTGAGATGCGTGAACGCATTTCCGCTCTTGTGGGTGAAGAGGTGGCTTCCCAATTATGGATGGGCACTTTTCACTCTATCTTTTTAAAGATTTTGCGATTTAATGTGGATAAACTGGAATTTAACAGCAATTTCACCATCTACGATACCTACGATTCCACATCGCTGATGAAGCATATCATCAAGGAAATGAATTTAGACGATTCAGTCTACAAACCCGCTGTGGTGCTCGGCCGAATTTCTATGATGAAAAATGCGCTCTACACACCCAAGGCTTATGCACGCGAAAAGCAATTTATAGAGGAGGACGAACGGCTCAACCGCCCGAAAATGGCAGAGCTTTACTTTCAATATTTCAATCGATGCAAAGTGGCAAACGCCATGGATTTCGACGATTTGCTGCTCTACACTAATATCCTTTTCCGCGATTTCCCCGACGTCTTGTGCAAGTATCAAAATCTATTTAAGATGATTTTGATTGATGAGTATCAAGACACTAACTTTGCACAGGACAACATTGTGTACCAATTAGCCCGGCAACACAAAGCAATTTTTGCCGTGGGCGATGATGCGCAAAGCATTTATTCTTTCCGCGGGGCTAATATTCAAAACATCTTGTCGTTGGAAAGAAGATACCAGGGACTCAAAATTTTCCGCTTGGAGCAAAACTACCGTTCCACACAAAATATCACACTGGCTGCCAATTCTCTGATTGCCAAGAATTCGGGGCAAATCCAAAAAACGCTTTTCTCGGAAAATGCTATCGGGTCGAAGGTGCAAATCAAGGAATTTCAAAGCGATTACGATGAATCCTACTATATCGCCAACACCATCGTGAGAATGAAGCAAATGGGCAATTACGATTGGAGCGATTTTGCCGTGCTTTACCGCGCCAATTCTCAAACGCGCATTTTGGAAAAGGCTTTCAATTCAGGTGGGTTGAAGGATTCGCACGGCCACATAAGAATGGCTATCCCCTACCACATATATGGGGGCTTGGCTTTCTATCAGCGCAAGGAGGTGAAGGATGCTGTGGCGTATTTCAGAATCACGCTGAATGTTGACGATGAAGAAGCCTTACTCCGAATCATCAATTATCCAAAGCGAGGCATTGGCAAAACCACTGTCGACAAACTTCTATCAGCTGCACACAAAGCCGGCGTGAGCACATGGAAAGTACTCTCCAGTCCCTCTTTGTATGGCGTGAAACTCCAAAAGGGAACGCTGACAAAACTCCGCAATTTCAAAGCGCTCATTGATGGTTTTATAAAACTCAACTCCGATTGCACCAATGCCGAATTGATTGTGAACCACATCTTGGAGAAAACCAAACTAATTTCCGTGCTTTTGGGCGACCGTACCCCGGAAAACATTAGCCGCATCGAAAACCTGAATGAATTGTCGCGCAGTGCTAACGATTTTGTCCAAAATCAATTGGAATCTTTCGGTGGCAACACTTCGCTTTCCGATTTTATGGCCACGGTGTCGTTGGCCACCGACCAAGACAAGGAAGCTGACTCTGAAAATTCCGTTACTTTTACCACCGTACATTCGGCAAAGGGCTTGGAATTTACCAATGTAATTATCTATGGTGTGGAAAACGACTTTTCCCCATCCGAAAAAAGCCAAAATTCTTTGCAGGAAATTGAGGAAGAACGACGATTACTCTATGTGGCTATCACACGTGCCAAACAAAATTGTATCATTACCCACGCTCGTCAACATTCTATTGCCGGACAGTTGCAACCTGCAAACCCGAGTCCTTTCCTAAAGGACATCGACCCGAAATATGTGTCGCAATCATCTTCACTTCCCCACAAGTGGGTGAAAGTGGATGATGAGGCAATTTCTGCAGAAGAAGTAGCAAAAATTCATAACCCACAGGCTACTAAGGCATCCGTTTCATTCTCCTTAGTTGCACCGAAACCGAAAATGCCCTCTCATCAACCACAAATCGCCACCAACCCCTCCAACGCTAAATTCTCTACACACGATATTAGCGAAATCAGCCTCCAATCTCAAATCATTCACAAAACTCATGGCAAAGGGGTGGTAATTGAAATTGTTGATCCAAAAGAGCAAAAGGTGGTTGTGAATTTTGAAAATATTGGCAAAAAAACCCTAATTTTAAAATTTGCCCAAATTATAATTTTGTAAGAAAATATGAACACTCCTTATTATATCGTTTACGAAGAGAAACTCCGACGAAATCTCGACCTCATCACACACGTTATGGAGCAAGCCAATGTGAAAATTATCATGGCATTCAAAGCCAATGCGCTCTGGAAAACTTTCCCTATTTTCCGCGAATATGGCATCCAAACCACAGCAAGTTCGGTGAATGAAATGCTGTTGGCAAACGAGGAAATGAATTGCCTCGCTCATACCTATTGCCCGGTATACACTTCCGAAACTATATACCAATTCATCAAGGGAAGCTCCCACATCACATTCAATTCCATAAAGCAATACGAGCTACACAAATCTGCTATTCGCCAATCCGGGAAACCCATCAGCTGCGGACTCCGCATCAATCCTATGTGCTCGGTGATTGAAACCGACATCTACAATCCCTGCTGTCCGGGCTCTCGATTCGGCATCACTGCCGACCAAATCACCTCGCTTCCCGATGGCATTGAGGGTTTTCATTTCCATGCGCTATGCGAATCCACTTCCTACGATTTGGAAAAGGTGCTCAATGCTGTGGAACAGCAATTCGGTGCCTATTTGCCAAAACTGAAATGGCTCAATATGGGCGGCGGTCATTTGATGACCCGTAAAGATTATGATGTGCCTCATTTGATTGCGCTCTTAAATCAATGGCACGTCAAATATCCCAACTTGGAATTGATATTGGAACCAGGCAGCGCTTTCTGCTGGCAAACCGGCGATTTGGAAGCCTCGGTGCTCGACATTGTGGAAAATCACGGTATCCGTACCGCTATCTTGGATGTGTCGTTTGCTTGTCACATGCCGGATTGCTTGGAAATGCCCTACAAACCCGTTATCGCTCAAGCGCTTCCGGAAGTCGACACGTCACGTCCCACCTACAGGATGGGCGGCAATTCTTGCCTCAGTGGCGACTTTGTGGGAGATTGGAGTTTTGAAAAGGAACTAAAAATTGGCGACCGTATCACATTACTCGATATGAACCACTACACCACGGTAAAAACCAACATGTTTAATGGCATTCAGCATCCTGCCATCGTGCTAAAGCACCTCAACGGTAACACCGAAATCCTACGCCAATTCACCTACGATGACTACAAATCCCGAATGTCGTAATATATAGTCACCTACTTGTAGGCTGCCGCTAAGGCTTCGGCGCAACGCTCGCCATCGATAGCGCTCGACACGATGCCACCTGCATAGCCGGCACCTTCGCCGCAAGGATATAGCCCTTTCACTGCAATATGTGAAAGGGTTTCTTTGTCGCGGGGGATGCGCACCGGCGATGAGGTGCGGGTTTCCACTCCTATCACGATGGCTTCGTTGGTCAAAAATCCTTTGGCTGCTTTTCCCCAAATAGTGAAGGCTTTGCGCAGTCGGTTGCTAATAAATTTCGGTAGCCACAAGTCTAATCGAGAGGACTGTAATCCTGCGGGGAAAGAGGATGGTGGTATTAATTTGGAGGGCTTACCTTCCACAAAATCTTTCATTCGTTGCGCCCCTGCCACTTGGCTGCATTTGGCTTGTTCGTAACAGGTTTTCTCCAAATCTTCTTGGTATGCCATCATCGACAATTCTCCATAGTTTTGGTACGACTCGGGCAAATCTTCGGGGTGTATTTCTACCACCATACCGGAATTCGACCAATAAGTGCCGCGATTCGATGGCGACATCCCATTCACCACAAGCTGTCCCGGAGCACTCGCCGCCGGCACTACCACACCACCGGGGCACATACAGAAGGAATACACGCCTCTGCCATCCACTTGACTTACAAAACTATATTCTGCCGGTGGTAAAAATTCGCCGCGCCCGGCTTTGGAATGATATTGTATTTGGTCGATTAAATACTGGGGATGTTCCAATCTCACACCTATGGCAATGCCTTTGGCTTCGAGCTTCACTTCCTGCTCTTGCAACATCCTATACACATCGCGTGCCGAATGACCGGTGGCAAGTATCACGGGACCATGATATTGTGCGCCATTCGCACACTCCACGCCGGTTACTTCTCCATCTTTAAGTAATAATTTCGTTACTAATGTATTGAAATGCACCTCTCCCCCATTATCCAATATGGTTTGCCTGATGTTTTGTATCACTCGAGGCAATTTGTCGCTACCGATATGCGGATGCGCATCAATCAAAATATCTTCGGAAGCACCATGCTGATGCAAGATGCCTAATATTCTATCCACCGAACCGCGTTTCTTGCTGCGGGTGTATAATTTGCCATCGCTATAAGCTCCTGCGCCTCCTTCACCAAAACAGTAATTACTATTCGGGTACACAATGCCTTCTCGCGAAATCTTTGCAATATCCACTCGGCGGTCCACCACATTTTGCCCCCGCTCAATCACGATGGGCGCAAAGCCTAATTCTATCAGTCGCAAGGCGGCAAACAGTCCGCCCGGTCCGGCTCCCACCACTATGGCTTGCCGCTTTCCGCTCACTTTTTTATAGGTTATGGGCGGAATAAGGTAATCTTGGGTGAGCGGTTCATCTACATACACTCTCACTTTCAGATTCACCATCACGCGTTGTTTGCGGGCATCGATGGAGCGCTTCAGTATGCGCACGCCTTTTATTCGCAAATGGCTGATATGCCTTTCACTCGCAATGAAATGCACCAATTCACCTTGCTGATATGCCACTTTCGGCGTAACTCTAATTTGCAGTTCTTCTACCATAGCCTATAAATTTCGTGCAAAATTAGTGATAAATAACGAAAAAAGCCTAATTTTGCACCACCAAACCACATTATATTTATTTATGACTTACTCAAATATTGGCGTCCTTTTCGATTTAGATGGTGTAATTCTCGACACTGAAGGCATTTACACAGAGTTCTGGGATAAAATCGACAAAATATATCCCACCGGTGTAGAAAATTTCTGTCACATCATCAAGGGTTCTGCCCTTGGCGCCATTCTCAACACATATTTCCCAAAAGAATGTCATCAGAAAATCATTGATATCCTCCAAGATTTTCAAAAAAATATGCCCTATCGCTATTTCCCTCATGCTATGGAATGGGTGCGCACGCTCCACCAAGCGGGCATTCCAATGTGCATCGTCACGAGTAGCGACCAAGAAAAAATGGATGCCGTGTATGAGCAGCATCCGGAATTTCGCCCATTCTTCAAGGCTGTGGTGGTAGGAGAAATGGTAAAAAATCCTAAGCCGGCACCCGATTGCTTTTTGCTGGGCGCACATCTTATTGGGGTTGACATCCAAAATTGCTACATCTTCGAGGATTCTCTCAATGGACTAAAAGCTGCTAACGCTTCCGGTGGTAAGGTGATTGCCCTCTCTACCACCAATCCGGCGCATATGCTGACGGATGCAAGTATGGTGATTCCCGATTTTAAAAATTTCACCATCGAGCGCATGGTGGCTAATTGCAAATAGCATTATGAAAATCGAACTTTTAGTGGTAGGGAAATCCACCATCTCCTACATTAAGGAGGGTATCGACGATTATGTGAAGCGCCTGAAGCATTATGTATCGTTTCAAATTCGCTACATTGATGATATTAAAGGCACAAAAAGTCTTTCCGAAGAACAGCAAAAGCAATTGGAGGGCAACAAAATTTTAGCTTTGCTCGATAAGTCCGATTTTGTAACCCTTTTGGATGAGCATGGAAAGGAACACACTTCTATGGCTTTTGCTTCCTACATCCAAAAGCGTATGCTTAGCGGTGCCAAAAAGGTGGTGATGGTGGTGGGCGGACCTTATGGTTTCTCTAAAGATGTGTATGACAGGGCTAACGATAAAATTTCGTTTTCTAAAATGACGTTCAATCACGAAATGATTCGCCTCATTTTTGTGGAACAACTCTACCGGGCTTTCACCATTATCAACCACGAGCCTTATCACCACGAATAATCAATCGTCCCACATCAATTCGCAAGTAATCATATCAGTCACCATCACATGGTGCTCGGGTATGAAATATCGGCCTTCACATTCAAAAAGCATTCCTTGTTCAAGAAAAGGATTCGCTTTTTGAGCAAAATATTCGGCATATTTCGGCGGAAACAGTTGCCGAAGCGATGCCATATTCAGCCCTTTGGCTGTGCGCAATCGTAGCATCACATATTCGTCGTAGCGTTCCGACTCACTCAAAACCTCTTCTATGGCATACGATTCGTGCGCTTTCATTGCTCGTATATAGGCATTGAGATTCGATGGATTAGAGCGCCTAATTACGCCATCGTAGCTATGAGCCGCCACGCCTAACCCAAGGTAAGGTGTAAGATTCCAATAACCGGAATTGTGACGGGAATGATAACCCGGTTTGCAAAAATTGGATATTTCATAATGCAAATATCCGGCAGATTTCATCACACGCACCAAAGTATCGTACATAGCAGCCATATGTTCCTCTGCCACTTCTTTCACCTTGCCCAAATCGCGCATCGTGGTGAGCCGAGTGCCATGTTCATACATTAATGTGTATGCAGAAATATGTTTCACCTTCAGCAACACCGCCTTTTCCACATTCTTCTTCCAATCTTCTCGCGATTGTCCGGGTATGCCATAAATTAAATCTATACTGATATTATCAATCCCTCCTTCATTAATGGCTTCCACGGCATCAATAGCTTGCGCAGCGTTGTGCCTGCGATTAATAAATTTCAAATCTCTATCAATAAAACTCTGCACCCCCATACTCACTCTATTCACCCCTAACGATTTCAAAAACAGAATATAATCCACATTCACATCATCAGGATTTACTTCTATGGTAAATTCCTCCACCGCCGACAAATAAAACGTCGTGCGCAATCCCGTCACCAACTTTTCCATCAATTCCTCCGGTAAGAGTGAAGGGGTACCACCACCCATATATAAGGTAGTAATCGGTTCATCAACAATTTCACCACGCCTCTCCGATGCCTCAACCAGCAACGCATCTACATAATCCGCTGCAAAATTGAGTCGATGAGGCATGGAATAAAAGTCGCAATAAGCACATTTCGACCTACAAAATGGAATATGAACATACAATCCCGCCATAATTTGCAAATTTACAAAAAGTATACCAATCACATCCATCCTATATCATAGTTTTTTCCAAAACCAAAAATCATACGCTATTCTGCCCTAATTTCGCACTATTTTTACGCTCACTCTGCTTTTGAATGTAATTTTTTGAGAAAATATTTAGATAATTATCAGAAAAACACTAAATTTGTAATTGTAAAAACATTGAAGAGGTCTATCGCTTCATGATTTCTTTAATGAATACCAAAAGATAGTAAAATCATTAACAATTTTAATTTACTAATACATGAAGGTTTATAAAACTAACGAGATTAAAAACATCTCACTTCTTGGTAGCAAGGGCTCTGGAAAAACCACACTCGCGGAGTCTATGCTTTTCGAGTGTGGAGTAATCAATCGTAGAGGTACTATCGCTGCCGGCAACACCGTTTGCGACTATTTCCCCGTTGAAAAAGAATACGGATACTCGGTATTCTCTACTGTGTTTAATGCAGAATTCAATGGCAAGAAATTGAACGTTATCGACTGCCCGGGTATGGACGACTTCGTGGGCAACGCTGTTACCGCTCTCAATATCACCGACGCAGGTGTTATCGTGGTCAACAGCCAATACGGAGTGGAAGTAGGTACGCAAAACATCTACAGAACTGCTGCCAAAATCAATAAACCCATTTTGTTTGCGCTCAATAAAATGGACGCTGAAAATGTGGACTACGACAACCTAATTAACCAACTCAAAGAGGCGTTTGGCAACAAGGTGGTGCCTATCCAATTCCCCGTAGCCACAGGCGCCGGATTTAATTCCATCGTCGATGTACTCATTATGAAGCAACTCACTTGGGGACCGGAAGGTGGAGCACCCACCATCGCTGATATCGCGCCGGAACACAAAGACCGTGCCGAAGAATTGAACCAAGCTCTGGTGGAAATGGCTGCCGAAAACGATGAAACCTTGATGGACAAATTCTTCGAACAAGGTGCCCTCTCTGAAGATGAAATGCGCGAAGGTATTCGCAAAGGTTTGATCGACCGTAGCATCTGCCCGGTGTTCTGCGTTTCTGCTCAAAAAGACATGGGTGTGCGTCGCATGATGGAATTCCTCGGCAATGTGGTGCCTTTCGTGAATGAAGTGGAAGCTCCCGTCACCACCGATGGCGTGGAAGTGAAGCCCGATCCCAATGGGCCGCTGAGCGTGTTCTTCTTCAAAACCACTGTGGAGCCTCACATCGGCGAAGTTTCCTACTTCAAAGTGATGTCGGGCACATTGAAAGCCGGTATGGACCTCAACAATGTGAGCCGTGGCTCTAAAGAGCGTTTGGCACAAATCTCTGCCGTATGCGGTCAAATCAAAACTCCCGTTGATGCCCTCGAAGCCGGCGACATCGGTGCAGCCGTGAAACTGAAAGACGTGAAAACCGGCAACACGCTCAACGATAAAGGCGTGGAATATCAATTCGACTTTATCAAATTCCCCGCTCCTAAATATCAACGCGCTATCCGTCCGGTAAACGAAAGCGAAATCGAAAAATTGGGCGCTATTCTCAATCGCATGCACGAAGAAGACCCCACTTGGAAGATTGAGCAATCTAAAGAATTGAAGCAAACCATCGTTTCCGGTCAAGGTGAATTCCACCTCCGCACACTCAAATGGAGAATCGAAAACAATGAAAAGGTGCAAATCGAATATCTCGAACCGAAGATTCCGTATCGCGAAACCATCACTAAGGTGGCACGTGCCGATTATCGCCACAAAAAGCAATCCGGTGGCTCCGGTCAATTCGGTGAAGTTCACCTGATTGTGGAAGCCTACCACGAAGGTATGGAAGAACCCGGAACCTACAAGTTTGGCAATCAAGAATTCAAGATGAGCATCAAGGACAAACAAGAAATCGACCTCGAATGGGGCGGTAAGATTGTGATCTACAACTGTATCGTGGGTGGTGCCATCGATGCTCGCTTCATCCCTGCTATCGTGAAGGGTATCATGGACCGCATGGAGCAAGGTCCCGTTACCGGTTCCTACGCTCGCGACGTGCGCGTTTGCATCTACGACGGTAAGATGCACCCGGTAGATAGTAACGAAATCTCCTTCCGCCTGGCTGCACGCCACGCATTCAGCGAAGCATTCAATAATGCCAGCCCAAAGGTGCTCGAACCCGTTTACGATGCTGAAGTGCTGATGCCGGCCGACTGCATGGGTGATGTAATGAGCGACCTCCAAGGACGCCGCGCCATCATCATGGGCATGGAAGAAGCCAGCGGCTTGCAAAAAATCAATGCCAAAGTGCCTCTGAAAGAAATGTCGAGCTACTCCACTGCACTCAGCTCTATCACCGGTGGACGCGCTTCCTTCACCATGAAGTTTGCAAGCTACGAACTCGTTCCTTCCGACGTGCAAGAAAAGCTCCACAAAGAATACCTCGAATCAAGCAAAGACGACGAATAATCCATCGCGATTTTTCGTTCCGATACCCTCTAAAGGCCAATACTTTCACCAAAAGGTATTGGCCTTTTTTAAAAAATGGGGCAAAATTACACACTTTATCCACCGCGTAACACAAGCATCTCACTATTTTTTCGTATATTTGTAAAGAATATAATAATCTGTATGAAATATGAAATTTTCTGATGTTATTGGCAATAGTTATGCCATCGATCGCATTCGCCGAATGATCGACTCCGACACCCTACCACATGCTTTGCTCTTGCATGGACTGCCCGGTGTACCCAAACTCTCTTTGGCAAGGGCTGCCGTGCAATACCTTCATTGCACCAATCGCACCAATGGGGAGCCTTGTGGTTGCTGTCCGGCATGCCTCCAGCATCAGTCGTTTAATCATGCCGATACATATTTCTCGTTCCCTATCGTAAAAAATGGTGAAAACCCCACTTCAAACGATTTTATGACTGAATGGAAAAATTTTCTCTCCGAAAACGAAGTGGAAGATTTCCAAAAATGGACCGCATATCTCTCCAAAGAAAATGCGCAACCCATTATCTATCAGTCGGAAAGCGATAGAATCATGCAGCTCCTCAGCCTGGCAGCTTTCACCACCAAATACAAGGTGCTCATCATGTGGCTCCCCGAAAAAATGAACGAATCTTGCGCCAATAAATTGCTTAAACTCATTGAGGAACCTTACGCCGACACGAAGTTCATCTTCATCAGCGACAATGCTAAGGGCGTGCTCACCACCATATTTTCACGCACTCAGCGCATCGAACTGAAGCGCCCTTCCACTGCCGACATCACACAATATCTGTGCCGCAAATTCAATGCCGACCCTTCCATTGCACACATCGCTGCCATGGCGGCTGATGGCGACATCGCACAAGCGGAGCGAAATATGGAATTGGATAGCGAAACCAAGCATTTCCACGACGACTTCAAAGAATTGATGCGAAAAGCCTACACCCGCAATCTGAAAGACTGACGGAAATGGAGCGAAAAAATCGCGGAATACAAAAGAGAAAAGGCTCGCCGATTTCTCAATTATGCATCAAGAATGATTCGTGAAAATTTTATCTACAATTTGCATCAACCGCAGCTCAATTATCTCACCGACGACGAACAATCATTTAGCCGAAATTTCGCACCTTTCATCAATGAAGCCAATGTGGAACGCCTCATCGCAGAATTTGCACGTGCTGAAAAAGATATCAGAATGAATGGCAACATCAAACTCGTGCTATTCGATATGACTATTAAAATCACCATATTAATTAAAGTGTAATGAACCCATCCTACAACAAGCTAAAACACACACCTTTCCTCAGTCAAGTAGCAAACTACTATTCCGACAAAAGTGTGGAAAATTTCTGTTTCATTTTTCCTAACCGAAGAAGCGGACAGTTCTTCTTGAAATATTATCAAGAAGTGTGCATCAACACATTCCTACAGCCTCACATCACCACCATCACCGATTTTATCGAAGACAACCACGAGGCCACCTTAGCCTCTCCGGTAGAATTGATTTTCAATCTCTACCAAGCGCTCTGTGAAGCAGCACACCTCGCCGACTATCCTTTCGATAGATTCGTGCATTGGGGCAACACCATTATATCGGATTTCAACGATGTTAACCTCTATTTGGCGGATGCCAAACAACTTTTTACCAACATCGCCGACATTAAAGATATCTCTACCGACTACCTGCCCGACGAACTGAAAGCCGAACTTCAAAAATACTTCAACATCAGATTCGAACACACCGATAGCAACTCGCTATGGAAACACCGACCCGATACCAACTCCAACACAGAAGTGCAAAACAATTTCACAAACATCTGGTCGATTCTATACAATGTCTACACCAACTATCATCAACGACTCGAGCAAAACCATTTGGCATATCCGGGAAAAATGCTCAGAGATTTGGTGAATCGTATGGCGAAAAACCATCTGGAGCTACCGTTCGAAAGATACGTGTTTGTGGGATTCAATATGCTCTCCATTGCAGAATTTGCACTCTTCAATGCGTTTAAAAAATCCGGCAAAGCCGATTTCTTTTTCGATAATGCATCACCCGCTTTCAAAAATCATTCCAACATCGGACAGCATTATATCAACCACTATGCCGAAGATTTCAAAGCGCCAATCAATTTAGAACTAATTTCAGATTTTCCCAACATCTATGTGCGCGGCATTTCTTCCAATATCGGGCAAACTAAATACGCGTTCAAACTGGTCGACAAATTAATACAAGAAGGCCACACCATCAACAAAACTGATGCTCTCGACACAGCTATCGTTCTTCCAGATGAAATGCTATTCCCAAGCCTAATCAACTCGGTGCCACCACACATCGAAAATGTGAATGCCACCTTGGGAATTTTGCTCCGAAACAGCGATATTGCGCAGCTCATCCGTAACATTTCAAAAGTCCATAAAAATGCCTACCGAAAAAGCGGAGAACAATTCTTTAGCTATTATAAAGAGTTTGTGAGAAGCATCATTTCACACCCTATCATCAAAAGCATTTTCCCCGCCGATGTGCTTACCATCAACAAAATTATCCTCTCCTCCGGAAGTTCCTACATCAGCGAAACGGCTTTCCAAGGCACCGCACTAAAAGATATTTTCACCACTATCACCAACACCGAAGACAAATCGGAAGTAATCGACTTTATCAATCGATTAATCAAGCTATGCCAAAAAGTAGTGGACTCCAACCCGCATTCACAGCCATCACTTCAAAGCAATTTCTGCGAGCAGTATATCGACATTCTCGAAGACACAAAGCTCTTAATCAACAACTATGGCATCCCTATGTGCGAATCTTCATTGTTCTTCCTCTTCGACCGACTTACTTCTCTCTACACCATACCCTTTGAAGGCGAACCACTCTCCGGTATCCAAATTATGGGTATGCTTGAAACACGAAACCTGGATTTTAAAAATTTAATTATCCTTTCTATGAACGAACGAATCTTCCCCAAAAAGCATTTCAAAAATTCGTTCATTCCGCCTAACATACGGCGCGGTTTTGGCATGTCCACCATCGACGAGCAAGAATCCATCAGCGCATATTATTTCTATCGATTAATCTCAAGAGCCGAAAATGTATACTTGCTCTACAACACCAACCCTGAAAAAATTGGCAGCAACGAATATTCACGATTCGTCAGCCAACTCAAATTGGTGTATGGATGCAACATACACGCTCGCAAAATAGCTCCGGTATTGGCTCCCGACATCATCCCGGTGATATCTGTCCCGAAAACAGATAAAATTATGGAGCAACTCAATCATTATCTCACCGATAGTCCGGAAAAATTATATTTCTCGGCAAGCTCGCTGAAAACACTCATTAAGTGCCCACTCATGTTCTATATCAAGTATGTAGAACGAATATCCGACGAGCAGGAGAAAGACCCGTTTATGGACGCCGCCACTTTCGGTAGCATCGTACACGACACGCTCAAAGATTTCTACTACCCGGAAGGAATCGCCGAAGGTGCACACCATCAAGTGTTTAAAACCGACATTCAGCATTTTAAAAAGCATCAATTAGATGCCACTCTCATTAAGCACATCAACACCGACTACCTGCATAAACAGAACGAAAATGAACCTCTGATGGGTGAAACAGCCATCACTTTTGAAGCACTGAAATATTACGCCGAACAAGTGCTCAACTACGATTTGAATCTCCTACCCAACGACACCGATTTCTTTGAAATCTACCGATGCGAGGTTAAAAAGAAAGTGGAATTGCAAATCGGTGATCATAAAGTGAATTTCGAATATATCATCGACAGATTGGACCGCATCAACAACGAGGGACCAATGAGAATCATTGATTACAAAACGGGGAAAGACGATGTATCATTCCAAAATATTGATACACTTTTCAAATCCAAACTGGCCATTATGCAGCTCTTTCTATATTGCAATGCCTACGAAGCCGAAACCCATGATGTAAAGATGGGACTCACACCCATCATCTACAAAATCAAAGACATGGCAACATCTGGCATAAAATATAATAAGAAGATGGTAGAAAACTATCAGCTAAACGACAAACTCAACCAAGAATTTATGGCTAAATTAGGTAATAATATCAACGAGTTATTCAATCCTCAGAAACCATTTGAGCAAAAGCCAAGCGAAAAAACATGCAAATTCTGCAAGTTTAAAGATATCTGTAGAAGATAATGCGCTGATAATTTGCCTACCTCATAAAATTTGTGTAACTTTGCACCGCTTAAAATCCCGTGTGATGGGAAATTAAGAAACATCTTAATTTTTAGTAACACATTTTTTATAATGAAAACTTTTGTATTAAACGCTGAGCCAAGAACCGACCTTGGCAAAAAAGCCGCTAAGGCTATCCGTAAGGAAAACAAAATCCCCGTAGTGCTCAATGGTGGCAAACTCATCCAATTTGAGAAAAACGATGCCGGTGAATGGGTGTACAACGAACCCCTTGAACCCGGACAAAAAGCCATCGTTACCACCAAAGAAGGTAAGGGTGTTATTGCTACCGACCTTGTAGTTACCCAAGCAGATGTGAGAAAGTTGATCTACACTCCCGAAATCTATGTGATCGACCTCAATTTCAATGGCAAAACTTGCAAAGCGGTGTTGAAAGACATCCAATTCCACCCGCTCACCGATGCCATCCTCCACATCGACCTTCTCCAAGTTTATGAAGATAAGCCCGTGGTGATGGAAGTTCCCGTTAAGCTCGAAGGATTCGCTATCGGTGTTAAAGGTGGTGGTAAGTTGTATCTCAACCTTAAGAAAGTTAAGGTTAAAGGTCTCTACACACACATTCCTGAACGCCTCGTAGTTAACGTTGAGCAAATCAACATTGGCCAAGCCATCAAAGTGGGTCAACTCAAATTCGATGACTACGAACTCGTTAGCGCTAAAGACCTCGTTATCACCGGCGTACGCGCCACTCGTGGTTCCGCTGCTAAGGCTCAAGCTGAAGAAGAATAACAATCTGATAAGTTGTTAAATGAAGTATCTAATTGTTGGTTTGGGCAACATTGGTAGCGAATACCAAGGCACACGCCACAACATAGGATTTAACGTATTGGATGCCTTGGCTAAGGCATCCAATATTTCTTTCGCTACACAGCGTTATGGCGATGTGGCGAAAATGAGATTAAAAAATAAGCAACTCGTATTGCTCAAGCCGTCCACCTATATGAACTTGAGCGGTGAAGCTGTGCGATATTGGATGCAAAAGGAAAACATTGAGTTGGAAAACCTTTTAGTAGTGGTCGACGATCTCGCCCTACCCTTCGGAGCTATCCGACTACGTGGTAAAGGCGCCGACGGCGGACACAATGGTTTGAAAAATATCACACAATGTATCGGCACATCAAATTTTGCACGCCTTCGCTTCGGTATCGGTTCCGATTTCCCGAAAGGAATGCAAATCGACTATGTGCTTGGCTACCCCACGGAAGAAGAAATGCAAATCTTGCCGGAAAGAGCAAATGTTGCAGTTGAAGCAATTAAGGCTTTTTGTCTGTCAGGGCTGAGCTTTGCAATGACAAATTTCAACAATAAGTAATGAGCGAAGTAAGAATCGACAAATGGCTATGGGCCACAAGGGTGTTTAAAACTCGAACTCTCGCCACCGACGCATGCAAGTTGGGCAGAGTCACCATCGATGGAATGAATGTGAAGCCTTCCAGAGCAGTGAAAGTGGGCGAAAAAATTTCGGTAAAAAAGCCACCCATCACTTTCACCTTTGAAGTGTTAGCGCTACTCAATAATAGAGTGGGCGCCAAACTCGTACCCAATTACCTGAAAAACATCACTTCGCCCGACCAATACGAATTGCTGGAAATGGCACGTATCAGCGGATTCATTAGTCGGCAAAAGGGACTCGGACGCCCCACAAAAAAAGATGGCAGAGAAATGAAAGAATTCGTGGAAGAAACTTTCTTTGGCTTCGACGATTGGGACGACGAAAACCCATTATGGACAGAAGAAGACGAACAAAAACTCAACAACAAAAGCCGAAAATAGATGGCATATTTGTGCTTATCTATGCAAGCAAAGCGAAAGAAGTAGTATGGAGAAACCAACCCGAATTCAATAAACATCGCAGACTCTATTCTCCAGAATGGAATAGTTGTGTGAATAATTCCCCCAAATGCCATCTTGCCTTATTGGGGTTGACCTACCCCCATCCTCCACATTACCTTTGCCCAAGAGTTCCTTGAAATTTTTGAGTCAATAAGGTAATACCTCACACGAATCTCACTCTTACGAAATGGGTATCCGGATAGTGGACGTGTATCCGGATGGTGGACATGTATCCGGATGGTGGACGTGTATCCGGATGGTGGACGTGTATTCGGATGGTTGACGTGTGTCCGGGTGGTGGACGAGTATCCGGGTGGTGGACGAGCATCCGGATGGTGGACGAGTGTCCGGGTGGTGGACGAGTGTCCGGGTGGTGGACGAGTATCCGGATGGTGGGCATCCCATTAGGGATGCGATGTGTGTAGGCCGGTATGAGATGAACACGGAGCGCAGCGGAGT
>JBJECV010000194.1:0-5528 GCA_051871435.1 Sodaliphilus sp.
ATAAATATTGTTTTGGCTTATGAAAAAGAAAATGATTTTGGCTTCTTTTGTGATGGCTTTAGCTGTAGGTAATTCGTGTGGAAAAAAAGTGCCGGCTCCCATATCAAACACTGATGCCGACACCACTGTGGTGGAAACCGTGGACGAAGCTCCTGCAGAGGAAGATAATTCCGAGGCGATTCGCAACCGCGTGACCTACGATTTGGCTTACTACGAACTGCACGGACCGGTGCATGTGCTCAAAGAAGAGTATCACACCGTCACTTTCAACGAAGACGGGCAAATCATCGCGCTCGACGGCTATAACCCCTTCACGGTAGATGTGTACAATTCTTCCATTGACGACCCGAAAATCAAATTCACCCGCGATTCAAAAGGCAGAATCGCCGAACAAGAAGGATGGGAATTTTATGAAAAATATGAATGGAACGGTATGAAATTGGCATCGTCGAAATGGGAAGGCGAAGGTATGTGGGGTAAATGCACCTACTCCTACAATTCCGACGGGCTTGTGACTACCATTAAAGCCTCTGAAGGTGATGTCGATAATCCGCCCACTTCCACCACCACTTCACACGTCACTTACATCGACTTCGACGAATACGGCAACTGGACCGCTCGCAAAGCCGATGGCAACACTGAGCGTCGCATCATCAAATACTATCCCGCGAAATAAACGCTACCGCTTTTTAGCGAGCACTTTCACTTGGTCGATTTGCTTGCCTGTGCGGTCGTAGAGGGTGAGCGTCAGTTCTTTGGGATTGGCATCAAGGTGCATACCGCACACGGTGCGTTCGCCCTCTGTCCAAATCTTTTTAATCACGTCTTTGTTGTCCGTCCACTCGCGTGTGCCCTGTCCGCGTTCGTTGTCGGCTGAGGCGGTTTGCACATACACGGTGCCGGTGGTGCCGTCGGTTTCTTTGCCGTCGTAGAGGGCATTGGTGCGCACATAAATGTGATTATTGCCGGCGAGCGCCAAGTCCACTCCGTATTCATCAAAGAGGCGGCTCCAGCGGGCTATTTGGGAGGTTTTGCCTTCATTGCCGTAAAACCATTGATAGTGTTCGCACACAATCACATAGCGTGCCTTTTTGCGCTCGGTTTCCATCACTTGGCGAAACCATTCTTGCGCTTTGGCGAGTCCTTCGTCGGTGCGCATATTTTCGTTGTTGAGCATCACAAAGAGCGCATCGCCATAGTGAAAATAGTAGCACACGCCTTCCTCGCCCTCGTAGCCATTGCGCGGATAGTGGTTGGCATCGCGGAAATAGTGGTTGGTGCATTTGGCGTAGCCGCGGCTCATATTATCGTGGTTGCCGTTCACCCCTGCCCACATATAGCGGCGGAAAATGGGTTCTTCGTACATCGATTTCCAAAACGAATAACTGCCGCCCCAGGCTATCACATCGCCCAAATGAAGCACCCAGTCGACCGACGGGTCGATGCTGCAAATGGTGTCGATCATCGCTGTGGCGGCTTTCAAGCGCCCGGGCAGCGGGGTGTAGTGGTGGAAGTCGGCTATCACACAAGCGCTCCACTGCTTGGCTCCGGCAGTACGGAAGCGGTAAATGGGCGTGCGCTCGTTGCCTGCCACTATGCGATACATATAATCGGTGTTGGGTTTGAGTTTTTCTATCGTGGCGCCCCATTTATTGAAGGTCCATCGCTCCACGAAATCTTCGCCTTGCCACGTTTTGCTCAGCAGGCTGTCGAAAGTGGTGCAAAGGCGCATTTCGGCATTTGCCACGCGGCGCGCTTTGCGCCACATCACATCGGAGGCTTCGGTGTAGAGCACATCGCATTGGCTCACTTCCACCGGGGTGGCCCAACTCACATTCATGGCGCGCGAAGCATCGGCTGCCGGACAGGTTTCTACACTAAACACGCATTGCGCTTGAGCAGCGCTCACTGCTAAAAGCAGGGTTATCATCCATAAAAAGCTTCTCATAGAAAATAAGTATTAGAAAATTTTTCAACAAAGTTAGTAATTAATTTTTGAAAAACACACCATTTCATCGCAGAATTTGGGCAAAAACACACGGATGTTTTGAAAAGAATACTACGTCGTTATTGAGCAAAATTCGCATTCCTCAGCTATCCTCCCATCACAAAAAAAACCGGTTTTATGTTTCAAAACGACAAAAGTGTAACATCAAGTTGAAAAAAAACGCTAAAAATTCGGGTGAAATTTTCTACTTTTGCCACAAATATTATATGAGTAGCGCCTTTCGTGAACCAACCACGGCGCTTCGCATCACTTGAGCGGAATTCAAATTTTGTTTCATTTCCTATATATTATTATTTATGCAACGAATAGCAAGCATCATTTTTGCATTGGCGGTAGTGGCTTTTGCCGCCCCGACAGCACTGGCTGGCACGCCGGTGATTCCTGCCACGCCCACCATCTCGGATTGGTATGATGGCAACGACACCGATGGCACTTATGTGCACACCATCACCACTTCTATTCCTAAAGTGGACACCGATGGTAATGCCCTCGACGAAAATAATCTCTACTACATCGTGTGGTATAGAAAGGGCACGGAGGTGACTCCGTTTTTGTTCACCAATCCGCCTTACACATTCCGTGGTGGCAATATCAAGGTGCCTCGTTTAGACGAAATGCCCTATGCGGCAACAGCATCCCGAAATGGCAGCTCTTTTACCGACGATGCCATTGAGTACGGCGGTCGGTTGATTGGTTTGTATTCCGAGGTGCCCGACGAAATCGGTTTGCAAAGTGTGTATTACGTGGACGGCTATCGCTGTTTTTCCGACATCTTCTGGCACAAACCCGACCTCACACATGCCACTCGCATCGACTCCTTGGACCACCACCACAATGTGATAAAAGGCTTTGCCTACAAGGTTACACCGGAGGAAAACACAAAGGTGACCTACGACCAAATCGGCAATATCACCATTGAGTTTACCAACTTTAGCCAAATTGACATCCTCGATGCCGGTGCCATTACCGTTACGCAAGACAATATGCCTATCACCGCTGAAGTGACCCACGAAAAGGGCACCAACCGTGTGAATATCGCCGTGTCGGATTTCGTTTACTTGGGCGAAAGCCAATCGGGCTATTTCGATTTGTCGATTAAGCGGAGAGCCATTAAGGGCTACCACGACAATGGCGACTTTGAATACAACGAAGATTTGATGGCAATGAAGTGGTTCTACGAAATCGTGCCGAAGCCGGTGGTGGTGAACTACACCACCAATCCCGCACAAGGCGTGGTAACCTCAGACCAACTGGTGTATATCGACGTTACCGTCACCAATTTCGCCTACGCCGCCATATCGGGCTTAACGGTTACATCGCCCACTTCGCCCTTGGTTACGTTTACCCACGATGGCGAACCGGCGTGGTATCATGTGGAGCAAACTTCGGCGGCAAATGTGATTCGCCTCACGGTGAATGCCGGCGACTACGCCTCCGGTAAATATGTGCTCCGATTCGCTCCCGGCGCTCTCGATTTGTCAGAAACGTGGACCGACGACGAGTCGGGCAATGCAATCAAGCACAATTCGGATGAATTGGTGATGCAATGGACCATTGAAAGCAATGCCGACTTCTCGTCGTACAGCATTAGTAACACCGAACCATATTGCACCGAATTTTCGGGCATCGAACTCCACTTCCCGCATCTGAAGGATATTAACCCATATATCTCCAACAAAAGCAACATCTCCGTTACACACAATGGCGAAGAACTGCCGTTTGGCTTGAGCGCTTACTACAGCTTGAGCAATGGCTACTGCGTGCTGAATGTGAACACCACCCAAGCGCAAACCGCACCCGGCGAATATGTGGTGACACTCAACAAAAATTCGATTGTGGGCAGCTCCGATGGCACACACTATTACTATCTTCGCCAACCTATCCAATTCAAGAAGGTGATTATCGACCAAAATGCCTTATTGGAATACACGGTGAGTCCCGCTCAAGGCAATGTGGCAGCGCTTGCCAATATCAATATCACTTTCCCCAACGCCGACGAATTGATGACGATTCCCACACAGTACACGCTGAAGCGTGGCGCCGACAACATTCCGTTCACCACTTCCACTTCCGGCAATGTGCTGACAGTGAAGCCGAATGAACCGCAAACCACCCTCGGCAACTATGTGCTCACCATCCCGGCAGGGTGGATAGGTGCACGACTCAATGATATGCCTATGGGACAAAACTATACTACAGCCAACGATATCGTTTTGACCTGGACGGTGATTAAAAACACCGGCGACGTGAATGGCGACGGCACAACGAATGTGTCCGACGTCACTGCCTTGGTGAATCAAATCGTGGGAACGGGCGCTCACGGCGCTATGTCGGATATCAACGCCGACGGAGAAGTGAATGTGTCCGACGTTACCGCGCTCGTGAATCTTATCATCAATGGGGGTAGTGGCGGCGAAATCGCTAATCAAACTTTCACGGTGAATGGCGTGAGCTTTGATATGATAGCAGTGGAAGGGGGCACCTTCTCTATGGGCGCCACCGAGGAACAAGGCTCCGACGCCTACACCGATGAAAGCCCTGTACACCAAGTGAAACTGTCGACTTTTAGCATCGGCAAAACGGAGGTTACACAAGAACTATGGCAGGCGGTGATGGGCTCCAACCCAAGCTACTATTCCGGCAACAACCTTCCGGTGGAACAGGTCTCTTGGGATGATTGCCAAGAATTTGTCACCAAATTAAACGCGCTCACCGGCAAATCCTTCCGTTTGCCCACCGAAGCCGAATGGGAATATGCTGCCCGGGGCGGCAACAAGAGCCAAGGCTACAAGTATAGTGGAAGCAACACTATCGACGATGTGGCGTGGTATTACTCCAATAGCGGTGCCACACGCACAGTAGCCACTAAGGCTGCCAACGAACTGGGCATCTACGATATGAGTGGCAATGTGATTGAATGGTGCAGCGATTGGTATGGCGCCTACAGCAGCAATGCCCAAACCAATCCCACCGGCGCTGATAGCGGTACCACTCGCGTGTGCCGCGGCGGCGGTGGCTCCACCAATGCGCGATGGAACCGTGTGTCGATGCGCTCTAAATTCGGACCTACCACACGCGCCAACAACCGCGGCCTGCGCCTCGCCCTCTAACTCCCTTCTCGGCAAGTAAAAATCCTTGCCATGCGATAATAATTGGCTATAACCGGCGAACACCACACATTTTCACCCACTTTCCGCTACTTATAGCAATTTTTTTCGCGAAGCGACTTGTTTTGTCCGTTTCATGCCACAAAAAGAAATAACTGTAAAAATAACCATCCCCCTAAAAAATACGGAAATATGTTACAAAATTTGCGAAATGAAACATCAAGTTAAAAAAAATGGGCGTTTTTTGGGATTTTTAATTTTATCTTTGCGCCAAATTAAATGTCTGTAATTTAACAATTCAACAACTACGAATATGAAAAAAATTATTACTTTATTTTTTGCACTTTGTGTGGGAGCGTTCCTGACTTTGACAATGGGTCACCCAAATTAGAAATTTGAGGGTAGCAGTGGCG
>JBJECV010000195.1:0-5468 GCA_051871435.1 Sodaliphilus sp.
CACGTGGAACCCCATGAAACACCTTTGGCGCGGTTGCGCGCCCACCATTCGGATATCCATTCTTTGAGAACTGTGTGAGGTCTTACCTTATTGACTCAAAAATTTTAAAGAACTCGGGGCAAAGATAAGGAAGGTGTTGGGGTAAAGTCAATCCCAATACGGCAAGATGGCATCGGGAGAATTTTTGTGCTGATGATAGTATGCCATTTGGCGTAACCCATCGGGCGAGTTTTTTATATTGACCCCGCTTTTTTCTAATGAGCTATTACAATCCTATCTTAATTTGCTATTTAAAAAATGGATCACCCTCGCTGCCTTGGGGTAGCGAGGGTGATATTGGAGGGTGTTAGGAGGCCGATGTGGGTCTCCTTTGGGATTTTTACGAATTATTCTTCATCGAGTATGATTTCCATCATGTTGATAGCCGATTTCATCACAGATGTGCCGGGGCCGTAGATGGCAGCCACGCCTGCTTTGTAGAGGAAATCGTAGTCTTGCACGGGAATTACACCACCTGCAGTAACCATGATGTCTTCGCGCCTGAGTTTTTTCAATTCTGCAATCACAGCGGGAATCAATGTCTTATGACCGGCAGCGAGCGACGAAACACCGAGGATGTTCACGTCGTTTTCCACTGCTTGCTTCGCAGCTTCTTCGGGAGTTTGGAACAATGGTCCCATGTCCACGTCGAAGCCACAGTCGGCATAACCGGTGGCACAAACTTTAGCACCACGGTCGTGACCGTCTTGTCCCATTTTTGCAATCATAATACGTGGTTGACGACCGAATTTTTGTGCAAATTGCGAGGTGAGTTCGCGAGCCTTTTCAAGGTCGGAATTGTTTTTAGCTTCTGTAGAGTACACGCCTGAAATCACATTAACTTTTGCTTTATAACGGCCTACGATTTTTTCGCAAGCATCAGAAATTTCACCAAGAGAAGCACGGTCTTTAGCGGCTTCCACAGCGAGAGCGAGGAGGTTGCCTTCACCGGTTTCCACGCAGTGGGTGAGCGCGTCGAGGTCGGCTTTTACCTTGGCTTCGTCGCGTTGTTGATAGAGTTTTTGGAGACCTGCCACTTGTTCGGTACGCACTTCAGTGTTGTCGATTTCAAGGATATCGATAGGAGCTTCTTTTTCGAGCACGTATTTGTTTACACCGATAATGGTTTGTCGACCGGAGTCGATACGGGCTTGAGTGCGGGCAGCAGCTTCTTCGATACGCATTTTAGGCACACCGGTTTCGATAGCTTTAGCCATACCGCCGAGTTTTTCAATTTCTTCGATATGTGCCCAAGCCTTGTGTACGAGTTCGTCGGTGAGTTTTTCCACGTAGTAAGAACCAGCCCATGGGTCAATTGCTTTAGTAACGAAAGTTTCTTGTTGGATAAAGATTTGGGTGTTACGCGCAATACGTGCGGAGAAGTCGGTGGGAAGTGCGATAGCTTCGTCGAGCGCGTTGGTGTGCAGCGATTGGGTGTGACCTTGTGCAGCAGCCATTGCTTCGATACAGGTACGGCCCACATTGTTGAAGGGGTCTTGTGCTGTGAGCGACCAGCCTGAAGTTTGGCTGTGGGTACGCAGCGACATAGATTTTGGATTTTCGGCACCGAAGCTCTTCACAATCTTAGCCCAGAGCAAGCGACCTGCGCGCATCTTAGCGATTTCGGTGAAGAAGTTCATAGAAATACCCCAGAAGAACGACAAGCGTGGAGCAAAAGCATCAACGGAAAGACCAGCGTTCACACCAGTGCGGATGTAGTCCATACCATCGGCGAGGGTGTAAGCCAATTCAATGTCGGCAGTGGCGCCGGCTTCTTGAATATGGTAACCGGAGATGGAGATGCTATTGAATTTGGGCATATTTTGAGAAGTGTACTCAAAAATGCTGGCAATGATATCCATAGAGAATTTTGGAGGATAGATGTAGGTGTTGCGCACCATGAATTCCTTCAAAATATCGTTTTGGATAGTACCTGCCATTTCTTCGAGCTTAGCACCTTGTTCCAAACCTGCCACGATGTAGAAAGCGAGGATAGGGAGCACGGCACCGTTCATGGTCATGGACACCGACATTTTGTTCAAAGGAATGCCATCGAAAAGCACCTTCATATCTTCTACAGAGCAGATCGACACACCTGCTTTACCCACGTCGCCCACCACGCGTTGGTTGTCGGCATTGTAGCCACGGTGAGTGGGAAGGTCGAATGCCACCGACAGACCCTTTTGGCCGGAAGCCAAGTTGCGGCGATAGAAAGCATTTGATTCAGCAGCGGTAGAGAAGCCTGCGTATTGACGCACGGTCCAAGGGCGGAACGGGTACATCAAGCTGTAGGGGCCACCTAAGAAAGGAGGAATACCAGCCACGAAATCGAGATGTTCAAGACCCTCAAGGTCTTCACGGGTGTAGACTTGCTTGATGTTGAGCAACTCAGCATTTACCCAAGGCTCACCCAATTGAAGAGGCTTGTGTTCAACATTGAAAGCCTCATTAGCGATATCTATATTTTTAAAATTTGGTCTCATTGTTGTGATTATTTTAAAAGTTTAGCGTTGAAAGCCTTCAATGTAGAGAGTACATTGGTGCGAACATTAATAAAGTTGGTTACACCCAAAGCCTTGAACTCGTCGGTTTCCGGACCTGCGAGCACAAATTCGGCGCGTCCGTCGAGGGCTTTGATAGCGCCGGGGATTAATTCGGGATATTCAGCATCGCTGGAGCAGAGCACCACCACATCGGCATTTGCTGCGATAGCAGCTTCCACACCTTCTTCCACGGAGTTGAAGCCATTGTTGTCGATGAGCTTGTAGCCGGCGCAACCGAAGAAGTTGTCGCTGAATTGAGCGCGAGCCAAGCGCATTGCCAAGTTGCCGATAGTGAGCATAAACACCACGGGAGTGTGGGCTGCATTTTCGGTGGCTTGACGCAATTCTTCGAATTGGCTTGCGAGGCGCTTGCCATTGAGCACGGGTGCGCCTTCTCCCACTTCGCAAGCGCAAGCGCAGCAGCAAGTGAGCGCTTTTTTGCCATCGGAAACTTCGGTGAAGTTGGGGAATTGGTTGGTGCCGAGCAATTGTTCGCGGCGTTTAGCCACTTTGTCGAAGCGGGCATTAGCAGAAGCATTGATGGCATTGGTCACATCAAAACTTTCCACAGCAGCTTTGAAGCCGCCCTTGTCTTCAGTTTCGAGGAACAATTTCCAAGCCACTTGAGCCAGCGACATAGTGAGTTCTTCAATGTAGTAAGAACCACCGGCAGGGTCAACCACCTTGTCGAGGTGACTTTCTTCCTTGAGGAGGAGCTGTTGGTTGCGGGCGATGCGTTCGCTAAATTCGTCGGATTTCTTGTAAGGTGCATCGAAAGGAGTAACGGTGATTTCGTCGACAGATGCCAAAGCAGCCGACATGGCTTGAGTTTGCGAGCGGAGCATGTTCACGTAGGAGTCAAACATAGTTTGGCTGTAGCGAGAAGTGGTAGCGTGCACCACCATCTTGCAAGCGCAATCACATTGTGGATTGTATTGCTTCACGATTTGTGCCCAAAGCATACGTGCAGCGCGGAATTTCGCCAATTCCATGAAATAGATGGTGGAGATGCCCATATTGAATTTGATGCGGCTTGCCACTTCGTCGGCGCTAAAGCCGGCGTCGGTGAGTTGAGCCATCCATTCATTACCCCAAGCAAGGGCGTAGCCGAGTTCTTGATAAATGTAAGCACCGGCATTGCTGAGCATTTCGCTATTTACTGAAAGCACGCGCAATCCCTTCACGGGAGCAACCACTTTCAGTAATTCGGCAGCCACTTCAGCGATGCCTTCAAATTTTTTGCCTTTCTTGAAAGTGGCTTTATAAGGATTGAAATCGATAGAGCCCACAAATTTGTCGGCAGTGCCTTTCTTCTCGAGATAAGCCACGAGCACTTTTGCAAATTCCACCACCTTGTTGGGGCAAACAGCAAAGTTTACTTGGGCGATGTCGGTGTAAATGCCATCGAGGAGCACATCGAGGTTAAAATCATCGTGCAATCTGAAGCCAAGAGAAGTGATGCCCTTGTTGAGCACATCCAAAGCCTTGGCATTTGCTTCTTTCACATCGGCAGCATCGATTTCTTGGCGAGCTTGCCAGTCGTTGTTGGTGCGAGTGCCACGCACATAAGGAAATTCACCGGGGAGTGAATCAATAGTTTTGAAGTCCTTGATGTCGGAACCACGATAGAGCGGTTGAACATTAAAACCTTCATCAGTTCGCCATACCATTTTCTTATCGAAGTCGGCACCTTTCAGGTCCACTTCAGCCTTTGCTCTCCATTCTTCAGG
The DNA here is from genome assembly GCA_051871435.1 of Sodaliphilus sp. Classification (GTDB taxonomy): domain Bacteria; phylum Bacteroidota; class Bacteroidia; order Bacteroidales; family Muribaculaceae; genus Sodaliphilus. Next base: position 4,313 of record JBJECV010000195.1, read on the forward strand.
AGAAACAGGAGAAAACATGTCGAACAATTTTTCTCTTTTTTCTACCATAGCATTAATAAAATTTGAGACTTAATTATGGATTAGTTTGATAAAAAATAGTTGTCGTTAAAAATCTTACAAATTTACAAATAATAATTCAATTGACTAAATATTTTAGTGTTAATTTTTTGCAAAGTGCCATCGTCAGAGCATCTTTTCTAAAAATACCGGATTGAGCTACGAGATATTGGATTAATTATCGAACCTTTCTGATTTTGCTAAGTGTATGATTGATGATTTGGGTGATGCTGTTCGTCCTTATTTGAAATCGCTGTATAATGCTGTGCGCGATTTGCCTGAAGTGGAGGAAGTTGGGCTTGTGAAAGAGATGGACGCATATGATAGTGTTCGCTCATTTGATGTGGCTAACTTTGATAGCAATTCTGTGGAGCCAAATAAAACAGCAGAGAAAGTGGAAGCAGAGCAGGATGATTTGGCGCAGACAGAAGTAACTGCTCCATTGAGCGATGAGGTCAATGAGTTCGGCAAACCATTTGTGCAAGCCTCTGACGGCTCTACTACTTTTGGTGAGATAACAGATGAAAGCGGATTGAAGCCCGCTCCTATCAAATTAAGTTTGGGCGAAAACTCCGTTGACGATGCTGGCACTAATCACGGTTATGGCTATCTGCATATTGACGCAGGTCATGGCGAGCAAATTCGTGCAGCCGGTTTCAACTCAATCGAGGAATTTGTTGAGACAGTCGCAAAGAACTACGACACTATTCGCGAGGGTGGCGTTATCGCCAACAATCAGACATACTTGGTGGAGGTGTCCGATGAGTACAACAACACGCTGTTTATTCAGTTGTCGCGTGACGGAAGTTACTGGAACGTAAACAGCGCGGGCATCTTCAAAGAGAAGTACTCGCGCCGTAAACCTAAAGTCTATACTCGACCCGCATTAGAGCCTGGAACTGACACCGATTCCAGTGGAGTTAATAGCGGCCAAAGCGAGGGTGCAACCGCGCCAGCAGGAAATTCTCCTCAGACTTCTGATAGCAAAGGTACAACAAATTCTAAAAATAACAACGATGCAAAAGTGGAAAATGAGGAAGACAACTTGTTTTTGCTGATTGATGCTGCAAGGAATGGAGATAAAAAAGCATCTGAACAA
>JBJECV010000196.1:0-5442 GCA_051871435.1 Sodaliphilus sp.
TGTGGCAAGTCGACACTAAGGTGTTTCACAAACCTCCCTCCCTTCCCTTCAGGGAAGGGCCGGGGGTAGGCTTTCTCTAACCAAGTGCGAAGCACGACTAACCTCCAATTTGGTGTTTCAGGTGTTTCAAGTGTTTCAAGTGTTTTACGCGCAGAGGGGCCATCGGAGACGGCGGCGGGCATTTTCTCCGGCTTTAGTGTGGGCCCCACTAATTTTCTACTGAGCCAAACATAAAGCCGACCTTGCTGCCGGGAGAGGGCGCAAGGTCGGCGAGTATGATGAGATGTAATTATCTCAAATGAGGGTGGAAATCAGTTTAGAAAGTGTATTTCAAACCGATTTGTGCACGCCAGCGGCTGTAGTAGTCGCTGTAAGAGCGCATGTCGTAGTCAGTTTGTTCCACATTGCCTTCAGCATTCTTAGCATATCCGTGGAGGAATTGGAATTGACCGTTGCCACTGTAGGTAACCGGGCTGTAGTAAACAGATGTACCGGTTGAGGTGTAGTGACCCCACTTCTTGTTGAAGAGGTTGGCAAGGTTTTGGATGTTGAAGGTGAGTTGCACAGAGTGCATCATCTTGCCTACACGGAATTTGTAGGTTTGTGCGAAGTGGAAATCGAAGTGGTGTTCGAATTCTTCGTTGTCGCCGAAGCGTTCGAAGTATTCACCACGGTGGCTACGCAAGTAGGAGTCACCGGCAATCCAAGCCTTCATAGCGGTGCGTTGCATGTCGGCAGTGTAGGAAACGCCTGAAGAGCTACCTGTTTTGAATTGCATTTGGTCGATTTCTGCATCGGTTGGGATGTAGAACAAGTCGTTGCCGTTAGAGCTATCGCTGTTGAGGTCGCCGTAGTAGTAGATGGAATAGGGCGAACCGCTGTTGCAAGTGTAGATCAAACCTACGCTGGTGTTCCAATACTTCGCATAGTCGCGGTTGTAGAACGCGCTGATGTTGATTTTGTGCGGAGTGTTGTAGGCAGAGCGTCCCACTTCAGGATGGTTGGGGTCGCCGTGAGTGTAGTTGTAGTTGAAGTTGGATTGAGCCACGGAGCTACCGCCATAGTTCACCGACTTAGAGTTGGTAAAGGTGTAGCTTGCAGCCAAGGTCAAACCGAAGTTGAACTTCTTTTCAGCCTTACCGCTCAAAGTGAGGGTGTGACCCTTGCTGGTGTTGTCGAGCAAGTAGATGTTGGCGTACGGAGTGCCTGTAGTGATTTTTTGGAGGTAAGGACGTTGGTCGAAGCTGAGGCTTGCGAATTTGTCGCCGAGAGTGGTTTTGCCATCCCATTCGTATGCGAGGTTGCGGTAAACCACGTCGTTGATAGTTTTCGACCATACACCTTCGAAGGTCCAGTCGATGCCTGCCCAAGTGGCGTCCATAGCGAGGTTCAAACGGAGTGTTTGAGCAAACTTAAAGTCTTTAGCAAACACGTTGATGGTTTGAGAACCGGCAGCGGTGAGCTTGCTTGCGTTTTCTTGTTGACGATCTTTGTCGAGAATCACGGTCAAGTCTTTAGCTGCGGTGCCCGACACGTTGTAGGTAGAGAGCTGAATACCGGTGTTGGAGAAGTTGTTGCTCAACCACACGAAGGGGATACGACCGGTGAACAAACCTGCACCACCGCGGAGCACCACTTTCTTATCTTCGTCCACTTTCCAGCGGAAGCCGAGGCGTGGGCTGAACATAGGAGTGCTCTTGAGTTTGTGGTCGGTGCGAACGTCCCAACCTTGAGAAGCTGCATATTCGTTGAATCCTTCGTTAGCAGTGGGGGTGTCGAAGAACAAAGGCACATCTACACGCACACCGTAGGTGAGTTGGAAGTTGTTGGTCACTTCCCATTTGTCTTGAGCATAGAAACCAAGTTGACCGGCTGCGAATGAAGCCACCCAGCGAGGATCACCTGTTACGTCTACGTTTGCCATACCGAAGCGATATTGCTTGATGTGACCGGCTTCGCCGTTGAGGGCTGCCTTGAAGTCGTCGGGAGTAGCGAAGTAGTACGTACCGTAGTTGTCTTGGATAAACAAGTTGGCGAATTTGTAGTATTCGTCGTGTGTACCGAAGGTGAGAGTGTGGTTACCCTTGTAGAGGGTCACGTTGTCGGTGAAGGAGATAATGTCTTGGTCCAAAGCATTGGCAGTGGAGCTGCGTTCGGTACCGAAGCACACAGAACCGCTACCCACGCTGCTGATTTGGAGCATTGGGAACATACCATAAGGAGAGCGAGAGTCGCGCACACGCACATAAGAGAGGAGTGCTTCGTTGCTCACTGTGGGAGAGAAGTTGCTGTGAAGTTCGGCAGTGAACGAGTTGGTCACGCTCTTGAAGTCGTATTGATAGTCGGTGGCATCAAGATAAGTGGCAGAGCTATTGCCATTCAATTGCTTAGCATACACCAAACGCCATCCGAGGGTGAGTTTGTGCTTATCGTTGATGTTCCAGTCGAGTTTCAAACCGGCTTTGTCGCTCTTGGTGTAGTTGTTGGGGTTGTTGAATGAGCCACCATATTCCACACCTTGCTTTTTAGCAGCTTCTTGGAGTGTGGCGAGAAGGTCTTGTGCCACAGCAGCATCCACGCGAGAAGCCTCAGAACCCAAACCATAATTGTTGGTGTATTCGTTCATCGACTTTTCGTAGTTGGCGAAGAAGAACAATTTATCCTTCACGATGGGGCCACCGAGGGTCACACCATAGTGGTAGTTCTTTTCATCTTGGTAAGGAGAAGAAGTCTTACCGTTGCGAAGCACATATTTGTCGCTGATGAGGTCTTTGTTCATGTAGTCGCCATACACCGAACCGTGGAATTGGTTGGTACCGCTCTTGGTGATTGCATTGATAGAACCACCGGTGAAGCCGGATTGACGTACGTCGAACGGAGCCACTTGCACTTGGATTTGCTCCACAGTTTCCATTGAAAGGGGTTGAGTGCCGGCTTGACCACCGTTTTGACCGTTGGAAGTAAGACCAAACACGTCGTTGTTAACGGCACCGTCCACCATGAAGCTGTTGTAACGGTTGCTCACACCTGCAAACGACATAGCGCCGGATTGAGAGATGTTCACCATCGGGTTGAGGCGAGTTACATCAGCAATGCTGTGATTGGTGGAAGGAACCATGGCAATGTCTTTAGCACTGAACGACATTGCAGCACCGGTCTTGGTAGCGTCGATACCTGCCTTACCGGTAACCACCACTTCTTGAAGTTGGCGTGAACCCACTTGAAGAACGGCGTTCACTGTGGAAGTTTCACCAAGAGTGAGGGTAAGGTTGTCCACCTTTTGAGTTTCATAACCCACGTAGGAAATTTCTACGGTGTAAGGACCACCTACACGCATACCTTGAATGGTGTAACGACCTCTTTCGTTGGTTACACCGGTGTAACGAGTTCCTGAAGGAACGTGCACGGCGCGAACAGTGGCGCCAATCACTGCTTCATTGTCGTCGGAAAGGACCACCTTACCGGAGAGAGCTGAAGTAGTGACTTGTGCGGATGCAGTGATAGCCAAAGCTGCCATCACCATCACACATAAAAATTTAATTTTTTTAAGCATAAAACTTAGAATAAAATTAGTAAAAAAAATTAAAAGAATAATATAGCCTAATTAAAATCAATTTGTTACAAATTTGTTACAAAAAAAATCACGCCACTTTCTCTCAATCAATATAGAGAAGTAGCGCTTATTCCCTTTGTCGCTGTATGTATATTTTCAGTTTCCAATCGCATAAAAGTGCTTTGGAGCATCGTTAATCTTGTATTTTTTGTTGTCTGCATTTTTCGCGATAGCATAGCAGTCGTTGAAAAACGATGCAAAGTTACTTCTTTATATCTATTTTCACAAATTACAGTTAATCTTTAACACTCAAATGTTAAAATCCTTAATTTTCCCATTTCGGTCCATTCTTGCGCCATAATGCTCCAATCCGCTCATATCAAGCTCCAAAGATACAGGATTTGAGAAATCTGCCGAGGAATGAGGCACGGCTTTTTCATTTAAGGATGCGCACACTGCTTTTGGTTTGGATACATTTGCTTTCCCTCCTTTGTGGCATGAAACGAATAAAAAAGGTCGGCTTCGCCGAAAAAAACAGCGCCTGCAGAGAAGCCATTAGCCGGGAGCCATTAGCCGTTAGCCGTTAGCCATTAGCCATTAGCCGTTAGCCGTTAGCCATTAGCCATTAGCCGTTAGCCGCCGTTAATTATGAATTATGAATTATGCATTATGAATTATGCATTAGATTAAGCATTGTGCATTATGAATTATGCATTGTGAATTAAGATGAGGGCGGAAGATGATGTAAAAAAGTGCGGAAACACGAAAAAAATGCGTAAATTTGCACCATGATTATCTACAACACCACTTTTCACGTGAGCGATGAGGTGGAAAAAATGTTTCTCGACTTCATTCGCATTCAATATTTGCCCCACGCCACTGCCGATGGCACGATGAAGTGCCCCGTGCTGTCGCGAGTGATGGGCAGCGCACACGATGGCGGCACCAGCTATGCCTTGCAAATGCAAGCTGAATCGGTGAAAGATTTACAACGCTGGTGCCTGAGCACCGGCAAAATGCTCTCAGAAAGGATTGCCACACACTTTGGTAGCAGTGTGGTGGGCTTCAACACGATGATGGATGTGATTCACCCGAAATAATTCATTGGGCAACCTATGGACCAATCACACTACGATAAAATTATCATCGGCATCGACCCCGGCACTCGGGTGATGGGCTACGGCATTCTCGGCGTAAAGGGAAAAGAGCCGCAACTCATAGCTATGGGTGTGCTCAAACTCAATCTGATGGACGACCACTATATGCGCCTCCACCATATTTATGAACGCGTGAGCGGGCTGGTGAAGCAATATTTGCCGGATGAGATGGCGATTGAGGCTCCGTTTTTTGGCAAAAATGTGCAGTCGATGCTCAAACTGGGGCGCGCACAAGGGGTGGCAATGGCTGCCGCGCTGAATCGACAAATTCCTATCACGGAATACGAACCTCGAAAAATCAAGATTGCCATCACCGGCAACGGCGCAGCAAGCAAAGAGCAGGTGTGCGCCATGCTACAACGAACCCTCCATATCGCTCAAGAAGATTTGCCAAAATTTTTGGATGCTACCGATGCCCTGGCTGCCGCCCTCTGCCATTTCTACGAAAGCCAAAAACCGCAATTTGCCCGCGGCCCCAAATCCTGGAAATCATTCATCGCCCAAAACCCCGACCGCGTGAGCTTCGGCAAAAAAGGAAAGGAACCGGGAGCTGAGAGCTGAGAGCCTTTAGCCGTTAGCCATTAGCCATTAGGGCTCAGTAGAAAAAGTGTGGGGGCAATATGCCAAAGCCATAACTCTTGAAGGACGCTTCAGGTGGATGCAATATTCTCATCAATACAAAAATTTTCCCGATGCCATCTTGCCGTATTGGGATTGACCACACCCCAGCAC
>JBJECV010000197.1:0-5433 GCA_051871435.1 Sodaliphilus sp.
GGGATGCGCGATTTGCCGGTGGTAAGGTAGGCGTCGATGTCGTCGCTCGATTTTTTGTTGCCGTCTTGTGTGAAGGTGAAAGTGATGTGGTAGGCGGGATATTTGTCGCCATTGCGCATTTCCGCCATTGTGGTACCCTTGTAGCGAATGGTGAGGGTTTCTTTCGACTTGCCGGAGAACACCACGGTTTTGTAACTTTTATTTTTTTGCAAAGTGGCGAAATCGAGGTTACGAAGCATATAGAACACGCTCACCATATCGTAGGCATAGCCACGTGCCGCCAACGAGGCATGCTCGGTGCGGTTTTTACGATAGCGGGTGCACTTGCCGTAGGTGGTGCTATTGGCGTAGGAGAAATTCACCACATCTTTGGCATAATAATCCTTTTCGTGGGTGAGTTTCATATATTTGGTGGGTGTGAAATTGCTGTTCATCCAGCATTTCAGCGTGTCGCGCACGGGGTAAATTTTGTCGGCCCACGAGCGTGTGCGCCCCACCAATTCGGAATAGTAGCCACCATTGGAGGTGCGCTTGATGGTGAGTTTGGCATTGGCGGCATGCTTCCAAATCACACCCCAGTGATACACGATTTCATAGTTGAGCGTTTCGGAAGTGTAGGATGCAGCCGTTGCCGATTGAGGGCAAACAAAGCTCAGCACGATGGCACCCACCATGCTGAGCAATGCGTATCGAATATTGAATAATCTTTTCATAATGGTCGTCATTTTTTATCCTATAGACCATTATTTTGCGCTTTGGTTTAAGCGCGCTGACTTATTTTTCAGGCTCCACTTCCTTGAGATGGTCGCAAGAGGGGTCGGCAAAATCGTTGTAATAATCCTGCGTATAACCCGGGAAATCGGGATAAGCAGGCATTCCGGTTTCGGTGCGAAGGAATTTGCCGTCTTTTTCCTTTTTGCGGTTACCATCAAGGTATTTCACAAACAAGTATTTCGCCAAATCTTGATATTGTGCGGTGGCATTTTGCGCGGTGTTGGCGCTATAATTAGTGAGGTATTCCACTGCCTCGGCAGGATTTTTGGCGAGCAACTCTTGTGCCCGACTTTCCACGGCAGGCTGGTCGTTGGCGCACTTATCTTCGATGCCGTTTTGCACCTTGCGGATGTCGGGAATCATAAGCGAATAGCGGTTGTAGGCTTGGTTTGCCACCAGATTATTGACCCAGAAAGCGGCATCGAAGTCAAAGTTATAGAGGTCGCCTTTGCCTCGACGATAGCTTTCCGGCACTTCGGTGATGCAGCAATACATAGGCAGGAACACGGCAGTGTTGGCATCATCTACGCCAAACCATAAGCATCCGCCCACCGGATTGGGCAAATAATTGCGCATTTGCGACACAAACACAAAGCCGGTTTGCTGAGTGGCGATAGCGCGCTCATGGCTGTATTTCACGCCATTCACGGTAAAGCCCATGGGACGATAGCGATATGGCACATCGAAGTGGTCTTTAGCGCCGGGGTCTTTGGTCATATCGAATGGTGTGCCCTCAAAGTGGTCGCGCATCATGTTTTGAAGGTCGCGGCAGCTCACCTTGCGGTCGGGCTTCACATACAGCGGCATCACTTCGGCACCTTTCTTGCCATTGATAAACGGCAAATAAGCGTCCATCCCGCTTTTAAAGCGATTGAAATAGCTCCACGCGCGGGCATCACAGCCACGCAATGTGCCGAAATCGGCGGGTGAATAGGCTCTCGAGAATTCAAAGTCTTCGTCCTTACCGCTGAAATAGCCCATTTTGCGGGCAAACGAAATCACATCTTTGCTATACATGCAATTCTGCTTGTCTTTCAGCGGAATGCGGTAAATGCGGCTTTGATTGGCGTGGGCACTGATGCAGTCGTCGGGGATGCGGATAGCCACCCACACGGCGCCTTTTTCCTTACCGCCTTTGCCCACCATTTCCATCACCCACACTTCGTTGGGGTCGCCAATGGAGAACGACTCGCCTTCGCTGCAATAACCGTATTGCGCCACCAAATCGGTCATCACCTTGATGGCTTCGCGAGCGGTGCGCGAGCGTTGCAGAGCAATGTACATGAGGCTACCATAGTCGATAATGGCATTTTTGGTGGTGTCGAGCAACTCGTGGCGACCACCGAAGGTGCTTTCAGCCACAGTGACTTGATGTTCATTGATATTGCCCACCACTGCATAGGTGTGAGCCACTTCGGGAATGTAGCCCAGAGGTTTGCCGGTGTCCCACTCCACCACTTGGCGCATATCGCCGGGCTTGTGGTCGGCGGCAGGCAGATATTGCAAATCGCCGTAAAGAGTGTGAGAATCGGCAGCGTAGGTAATGAGAGTGCTACCATCGATGGTGGCATTCTTGCCCGCCAAAAGATTGGTGCAAGCCATAGCCTGCACACCGGCAAGCGAAAGGGCTAAAACAGCCAACGAAATTACAAAACTTTTAATTTTCATAATATGTTAGAAATTAGATGTTAGAAGTTGGAAATTAGATGTTAGAAATTAGATGTTAGAATTTGGAAATTAGATGATTAGGCGCAAAGAGACATTCGTCTTAACTTCATAACTTCCAAACTAAAATTAACTTCCAAAACTTCCCCCACCCCCTTCATTTCCGGAATTCGAGGGGATAGGGGTATTGGATATCGTGCAAAAAGAGGGCGTGACCCGGCATCGACTGACCCGCCGAACGACGGTCTTTGCGCTCGATGATGCGGCAAAAATCATCCACCGTGATGCGTTCCCTGCCCACTTCCACCAGTGTGCCCACTATGGCGCGCACCATATTGCGCAGAAAGCGGTCGGCTGTGATGGTAAACACCCACTGATTGCCTTCTTGCGCCCAGCATGCCCGGGTGATGCGGCAATTGTTGGTCTTTACATCGGTGTGCAATTTGCTAAACGATGTGAAATCTATGTATTGCAGCAAGCGCTGCGCCGCCAAGTTCATTTGCTCAAAATCGAGCGCATAGTGGCAAAACCAGCTCACCTGACCGAGAAACGGGTTTTTCTCGGTGTGCAAATAGTATTTGTAGGTACGGCTCACGGCATCGAAGCGCGCATGCGCATCGGGGTGAACGGCGCAAATGCCTTGCACGGCAATATCGTAGCCCACCATCGCATTGATTTGACGCAAAAATTGATGCGCATCGGCTATGGGCTGATCCACATCGAAGTGGGCAATCATAGTGGCAGCATGCACCCCGGTGTCGGTGCGCCCGGCGCCGGTCACGGCTATAGGCGTGCGCAAAGCGGTGGAAAGCGCCTTTTCAAGCGTTTCCTGCACCGAATTGTCGTGAGGCTGAATTTGCCAGCCATGAAACGGTGTGCCACAATATGCCAATCGCAAAAAATAGCGCATCAATCTTTTTCGAGATAAGTGTAACCGTAAAGTCCGGCACGATAGTTACGCACAAATTCGTTGCCTTCGTCGCTGGTGATTTTGCCGTTGCGGATAGATTCGGTAACCCAGGCTTCCACATTGCGCACCAATTCTTTAGGGCTGAATTGCACATAATCGAGCACTTCTGCCACCGTTTCGCCATCAATCACCTGATTGATTTCGTAGTGGTCTTTATACACATCGATGTGCACGGCATTGGTGTCGCCAAACAGATTGTGCATATCACCCAAAATTTCTTGATAAGCTCCCACGAGGAACACGCCGAGATAGTAGCGCTCGCCTTTCCTGAGGCGGTGCACCGGCAAGGCGTGGGTGATGCCGTGGGCGGAGGTGAAATTGGCGATTTTGCCGTCGCTATCGCAAGTGATGTCTTGCAGAGTGGCGCAGTGGGTGGGGCGCTCATTCAGGCGCGAAAGCGGGATGACCGGGAACACCTGGTCGATAGCCCAGCTATCGGGCAAGGACTGGAAGAGCGAGAAATTGCAGAAATACTTTTCCGGAAGCATTTTTGCCACGCTGCGCAATTCTTCGGGTGCGTGCTTCATATCGTTGGCAATCATATTCACCTCGCGAGCAATCGACCAGAACAATTTTTCGCAGAGCGCACGCGTACGCAAGTCCAAGAGCCCAAGGCTAAAGCGGTCGAGCGCCTCATCGCGAATCTGCAAGGCATCGTGCCAGTCTTCCAACAGGCGCGACTTATTGATTTTATCGTAAATCTCGTAGAGGTCTTTCACCAAATCATTGTCGGTGTCGGTCACGGTGTCGGTTTCATCGTTCCACGAAGGCAATCCGGCGGTTTCGAGCACCTCCATCACCAGCACCGAATGGTGGGCAGAGAGCGAGCGTCCCGATTCGCTGATGATGTTGGGATGCTTGATGCCATGCTTGTCGCACACATCCACGAAGGTGTAGACGGCATCGTTGGCATATTCTTGAATGGAATAATTCATGGAATGTCCCGACACACTGTTGCGCGAGCCATCGTAGTCCACGCCCAAGCCGCCGCCAATGTCCACAAAATCGATATTGAAACCCATATCGGTGAGCTGCACATAAAATTGCGACGCCTCGCGGAGGGCATTTTTGATGCGGCGAATTTTGGTAATTTGACTGCCGATGTGGAAGTGAATCAACTTCAGCGCTTCAGTCATTTTGTTTTCCTTCAAGAAATCGAGTGCTTCGAAAAGTTCGCTCGTGTTGAGCCCGAATTTGCTACGGTCGCCACCACTTTCTTCCCACTTGCCGCTACCAGCCGATGACAATTTGATGCGGATACCGATATTGGGCTGAATGCCCATGCGCTGCGCAACCTTGGCAATGAGCAGCAGCTCGTTGAGCTTTTCCACCACGAGGAAAATTTTTCTACCCATTTTTTGTGCCAGCAAAGCCAGCGCAATGTAGCCCTCATCTTTATAGCCATTGCAAATGATGAGCGAATTGTCGCCAATGTCTGCCATATTAATGGCGAGCACGGCGTGCAATTCCGGCTTCGAACCGGCTTCAAGGCCAATACGGAACTTTTTGCCGTGGCTGGTGATTTCTTCCACCACCGGGCGCATTTGATTCACCTTAATGGGGTAAATCACAAAGTTTTCTGCCTTGTAGTCGTATTCTTTCGACGCCTTTTTAAAGCACGAAGAAATTTTTTCAATTCTATTATCGAGGATGTCGGGGAAACGCAACAAGATGGGCGCAGTGATGTTGCGCGCCTGCAATTCGTCCATCACGTCCACTAAGTCAACCCCCACGCTATTTTGCTTAGGAGTGACAGTGATATGACCCAATTCATTGATTGAGAAATACTTGAGGCCCCAGCCATTGATATTGTACAGTTCGGCGCTATCCTCAATGCGCCATTTGTTAATGCTCGTCGTAGTCGTTGAATTTAAGAGGGTTAAACAATAGTTGCGCTTTTGCGCACGCAAAGATAATCATTTTTATCCATTCCGCCCGCCCTTCCCCACCAAAAAACCGCCAAAAAAACGGCTCAGTAGAAAATTAGTGGGGGCAACAAGTCAGCAAGAGAGAATATCGCTGTT
>JBJECV010000198.1:0-5432 GCA_051871435.1 Sodaliphilus sp.
TTTTTTTATGAAAAATGGCCATTTTTTATAGCTCTTGGAAAATGGCGGGTTGATTACGGTTGTTTGTTTTGTGGCATGAAATAACTATTAGCAGTTAGCTATAGGGGCAAAAGCCATTCGTGCATTGTGAATTAATTAAGTATTGTGCATTATGAATTATGAATTATGCATTAATTAAGCATTGTGAATTATGAATTATGAATTATGCATTAATTAAGCATTATGCATTATTAATAATTGGCTATCGGTTTGTTCAAAGAATGTGATGGGGGAATGGGGTAAAAATTAATAATTTTGGAATGGAATCCAAAAATCTTATAATAATTTTGGAATGGAATCCAAAAATCTTATAATAATTTTGGATTTTGTGGATTTTATCGCTAATTTTGCTTGTCGAACATAAAGAATGACTTATGATAAAAAGAGCACTTCAATCCCAACTTGAGAAGATGATAGGTGGCAAAAAAGCTATCACCCTTATGGGCGCCCGACAAGTGGGGAAGTCCACATTACTGAAACTCATGCTTGAGCATCGCGCCGATGTGCTGTGGCTCAATGGAGATGATGTGGATGTGCAAGATTTGCTGTCGCAAATCACATCCACTCGTTTTAGAAATATTATCGGCAACCATCGTATATTGGTTATCGACGAAGCGCAACGCATTTCTGATATTGGTTTGAAATTGAAATTGGTGACCGACCAAATTTCCGGCGTGCAAGTGATAGCCACCGGGAGTAGCTCTTTTGTGTTGGCACGCAATATCAACGAAACACTAACTGGCCGGAAACGTGAATTTGTGCTCACTCCGCTCACATTTGGTGAAATGGTAGAGCACACTAATCTGATGGAAGAGTTGCGAATGATACCTCATCGTATGGTGTATGGTTATTATCCCGAAGTGGTTACTTCGCCTTCTGAGGAGCGCGATGTGCTCAAAGAACTGTCGGAATCGTATTTGTTTCGCGATATGCTGTCCTTTGATAAGATTTTTAAATCCGACAAATTGGTAAAATTGCTGCAAGCATTATCGTATCAAATCGGGTCGATGGTCAACAGCCACCAATTGGGCACATTGGTGGGCTTGGATTCGAAAACGGTGGAGAAGTATATCACCTTGTTGGAGCAATCGTATATTGTGTTCGGATTGCGGTCCTATTCAAGAAATTTGCGTAACGAACTGAAGAAAAGCAGGAAAATTTATTTTTGGGATTTGGGAATACGCAATGCGGTGATAAGCGATTTTTCGCAGATAGAAAGCCGAAACGATATGGGCGCCTTATGGGAGAACTTTGTGGTGAGTGAGCGAATGAAGTTGAATGTGATGAACCGCTCGTTTGCCCAATCATGGTTTTGGCGCACCCAGCAGCAGCAAGAGGTGGATTATGTGGAGTGCATAGATGGACAAATCAACGCATTTGAGATGAAATGGAATGCGAAGAAGAAGTCGATGAAATGCCCGCCTTCGTTCGCTCGTGCCTATCCGGATGCGTCGTTTCAAGTGATTACGCCCGACAATATAGAAGCCTTTTTGTTGTAAAAGGTTCAAGGGGTTATCCCGTGATTTGTGTTTGGTGTTTGGTGAGGATTTGGCGGGATGTTTCGCGGTCGCGGGTGAGTTGGGCGCGTAGTTCTTCTATGCTGCCGAGTTTGAATTCAAGGCGGAGGAATTTGATGAATTGCAAGGTGATGTCCATACCGTAAATGTCGGCGTCGAAGTCAAAGATATTCACCTCGATGGAAAGGCGAGTGCCATTGTTGAGCGTGGGGCGGATGCCCACATTCACCATACCCTGGTGCCACTGCCCTGCCACTTGCACCATCACCGCGTAGGCGCCCTTATGCGGCAAAATCAGTTCGGGTGCCCATTCGCCCACATTAGCGGTGGGAAAACCGATGCCCCTGCCATTGTGAAATCCGTGCACCACCTTGCCCTTTAGCGTGTAGGGGCGACCCATACAGCGCATGGCGTCGTCCACCTTCCCCGAAGCAATCAGGCGTCGAATAATCGACGAACTCACCGGCGCGTATTCCCCCAAATATTCCGGTGCCTTCATCACCTCGATGCCCAACTCCTTGCCATGGCGCACATAGTCGGCAAACGATTCCTTGGGGTCGTGTCCGAAGCGGTGGTCGTAGCCCACCACCAGCACCGCCACGCCATAGCGGTCGCGCAGCAATTGGAGGAATTGGCGAGAAGTGAGGCGCGAAAGAGCGAGCGTGAAATCCATCAGCACTGTTACATCAATGCCGTGGCGACTGATTTCCGCCACCTTATCCTCTGTGGTGAGCAGCATTTTGATGTCGGAATCGGGGCGTAGCACCGCTTGCGGATGTTGGGCAAAGGTAATCACCGCCGATTGCAGTTGCCTTTCGTGCGCAATGCGTTTCACCTCATCGATAAGCGTGAGGTGACCGAGGTGCACGCCATCAAACATACCGATGGTGGCAACCGTGCTGCCGCAAGGCAGGCTATCGTGGTGGGTGACTAATTTCATTCCGCGATATGGTTACGTTTCAACACATCCATAAATTCTTCGCCCTCATTCACCAATGCCACTTGGAAGCCCAACGCCTCGGCGGCATCCAAATTGTGGCGGCTATCGTCGAGGAAGAGCGTTTCTTCGGGGCGGATACCCATTGTGCGGATAGCGTATTCGAAGATAGCCGGCGAAGGTTTATTGTGCTTGGCGCGATACGATACCGTGATGCCATCGAAATAGGCATTCACATCCAGCCCTTCCTTCCGGAAAAGCCGGGCGATAATGCCCTCAAACATAATGGGATTGGTGTTCGACAGCACGTAGGTGCCAAAGCGGCGACGTAATTGGCGTAGCGCCTCTAAGCGATGGAGCGGAATGTCGATGATAAATCGGCTGATGGCTTCTTCAATTTGCGCATCGGTTACGCCCGGCGGCATACTTTGGCGCATCGCTTCGCAAAATTCAGCCGGCGACAGCGCTCCGGCTTCCAGTTGCAAAAACGGGCCGCTCTGGCGATAAAGCCCAATCATTTCGTCGGCATTGGTCATTCCCAAAGCGGTGAGGGCATCCACACAGCGCTGGCGCTCAATGTCGACCACCACGCCTCCAAGGTCGAAAAGCAAATTTTTTACAGAAGTCATTGTAGCGAGCGAAGTTTACTTTTTCGGTTCTTCGAGTTGGGTTTTTAGCAAGCGCATCGTATCGTTGCAGAGTTTGATAAACACCTCACGGTTGCGCAACAGCGACGAAGCCTTAATTTGCTTATTGCCACTTTTAAAGATAAAGCCCGTGTCGGTAGAACCAATGGCACGCATCATAGCTTTTGCGCCATTTTCTAAATTGCCGGTGTGGTTGCTGAAATAGCTAAAGCGGCTAAAGAAGCGATTCATGCTCAGTTTGCTCAAATTAATCAACCCGCAGTCCACACTATTGACCGACACCTGATGGGTGCGAAGCACGGTGGACAGATAGATGGAAAACAGCGAAAGCGCCATTTTGCTTTGCGCATAAGCCGCGATAGGCATAAAATTGTTGACCGCCGGAAATTCGTAGGGAATTGACACCGGCGTGTGAGAGAGTGAAGTGCTGAAAATAATGCGGCCGCCCTCAATCATAAGCGGATACATCAGCAGCGAGAGCAAACTCGTGCTCAAGAAATTCACCTGCACCAGTTTTTCGAAACCGTCGGGCGATTTTTCGCTACGGTGGCTAATGTAGCCGGCATTGTTCACCAGCACGCCCACCGGGCGATTGAGCGCCTTGATATTGTTTACAAATTCGCGCACTCCGGCAAACGAACTCAAATCCAAGTGCATAGGGGTGATATCTTTATTGAGCGTGCGAATAGTCAATTCCTTCGCTTTTGCACGGCATTTCTCGTCGTCGTAGCAAGCCATCACAATAGCGTGTCCGGCTTCCGCCAATTTTTGTGTAATCACACTACCCATAGCGTCGGTGGCGCCGGTGATGATGTAGAGGGGTTTTTGTGTAGTAGAACTCATATTGTGTAATGTGTTATTGTAATCCGTAAATAAAGTTGATGAGCGTTTGGCCCACCGCCTTTAGCGTGGCAGGCGAGATTTTGTCGATGGTATCGCCTGTGGTGTGCCAATAGGGGTAGAAACCGCCATCGGAATTCGGACGCATATCAATGATATCGATGCACGGAATGCCGCCGCGCGAGATAAACACGTGGTCGTCGGTGGCAGCGCCGAAAGTGATACTCTTAAAGTGGTTGCTATAGCCGGCATCGCCGGCGATAGTCCAGATTTGTTCCACCACATCGGGCGCACTTTGCATTGAAAATCCCTCGTGATAGAATTGGGCATCGGCAGCGCCCACCATATCAAGCAAAATGCCGTACATGGGTTGATAATTGGCCACGTGGGGATGCTTCACCCAGTATTGCGTGCCCAAGGCCCAACTATCTTCGTCGTCGGAAGTGCCCCAATCTTCGGCATCCACAAAAAGAATATCCACCCCAATGGCAGGCTTTTTGGCGTGCATCACGCGTGCCAATTCTATCAGCACACCCACACCGGAAGCGCCATCGTTGGCACCCATCACGGGTTGCTGTTGCTTGCTCTCATCGGGATCGGCATCCGCCCACGGCCGGCAATCCCAGTGCGCCACCAGCAAGATGCGCTTATGAGCGTCGGGATTGATGCTGCCGATATAGTTGGTGGCGTCTAAGTGTTTGCCATCGAAGGTGGTGACAGGCGCCTTTTGCGCCACCACCTTATCGCAGAATTGCTGCAATTGCGCCTCAATCCATTCGCCGCATTGCGCATGGGCGGGAGTGAGCGGCACACGCGGACCAAAATCGCATTGGCGCTTCACGAAAGCGAAAGCACTGTCGGCATTAAAATCCGCCACTGCCGACTGAGGCATAGCCTCACTGGCGGAAGCCTCGCTGCTCGACGCCGAACGCGCCCCGCAAGAAGCAATGCCAAGGGCTGCTACAATGCAGAAAAGGTGATACATTTTCATCGATTGCTATATTAGTGACTGCAAAGGTAGCAAAAATAGTTCAGTGCAAGGCAAAAATTGCACATTTAAATGATTTTTGTGCAAAAAAGGGAGGAGCCATTAGCCTTAGCCTTTAGCCATTAGCTTTCTGCTCTATAGCCTCTATAGCATTTATAGGATCAGTAGAAAATTAGTGGGGGCAACCACACTAAAGCCGGCGAAAACGCCCACCGCCGTCGGAGACGGCTTATTGTGGTTAACTCCATGCAAGCGGAGGCGCAGCCGGAGCGCAGCTTGGAGAAAGCCGAAGCCAAAGCATGAGCCTCGAAGAGGGTCGGTTGTGGCAAATCCTCACAAAGGTGTTTCACGTGTTCCAAATGTTTCAAGTGTTTCACCCGCCAGCGTGCCGTCGGAGACGGCTTATTGTGGCTAACCCAACTTTCACCCTGGCGGGGTGAGTTTTTGTTGGGGGTCAGGGGGTT
>JBJECV010000199.1:0-5276 GCA_051871435.1 Sodaliphilus sp.
GGCTAACCAAGTGCGAAGCACGGCTAACCTTCAAATTGGTGTTTCAGGTGTTTCAGGTGTTTCAAGCGTTTCAAGCGTTCACATCCTCACTCCCTTCCCTTTAGGGAGGGGCCGGGGGTAGGCTTTCTCCTCCACATATTTCCATTAAAAAAGAGGAAACCCGGAAAGATTTCCTCTTTTTTAATGTTTCCTTCAATGCGGAAACCAAACACTTTAATTGAGAATGAAACTTCCGAGTGACTGATGCAAGGCATGATTATACGAATAGACGCGCGCAAATTGCTTAAGAAAATTTACCGTCGCCTGCTTAGGGCTTGCTTTTACCGACTCGTTCATTTCAAATTTAATAGGAGTAGATTTTTTTTGCATAGGCATTTCGTTTTTAAATTCTTCTATCTTTATAACGTAAACATTCCTTATTTATTACTAAAGGTGAATAATAATTTTTGGTCACCTCAAATAATTACCGTAATTTTGTAGAGTAACTAAAAATATATCGGTTTGAAAAATTTTATTACACGAATAATTTCCGGCGCAGTGTATGTAGGTTGCATTTGCTGTGCTGTGTGTTTTTTTGATACAATCCCGGCAATCTACCTCCTGTTTTTCTCGCTCATTACCCTACTCGCTGTCAGAGAATGTGAGCGCCTCACCTCTGGCAATAATCCGCAGGCGAAGGTGGTGAGCACCATCGATTCGGTGGGTGCAGTAGCTATTTTCATTTCTATCTATTTCCTCGGGAAATACGAAATGATGCAATGGATGTATCTACCGCTCATCATTTACGGTTTGTTGCGTTTTATCATCCAACTCTATATCAAAAACCAAAACGCCATAGCCAGTGAGCAAGTCTCAATGTTCAATCTGCTCTATGTGGTGCTGCCCCTTAGTCTGATGAGCCAAATTTGCTTTATGGAGCACCACATGTTGCTACTGAGCATATTTATCTTCTTGTGGGTGAACGATTCCGGCGCCTACTTGGTGGGCTCTACCATCGGAAAGTATCGCCTGTTTGAACGCATCTCTCCAAAAAAATCGTGGGAAGGCTTTTGGGGCGGACTGCTGCTTACAGTGGCTGCAGGCTATGTAATGGTAGCCTATTTCAACTCCATTTTCCACGGTCCTTCGCCGCTACAGTTTGCCGGTTTGGGCTTAGTGGTGTCGGTGGCTGGCACCCTCGGCGATTTGGCTGAATCGCTAATGAAGCGCACTGCAAATGTAAAAGATTCAAGCAACCTGATTCCCGGACACGGCGGCATTCTCGACCGCATCGACAGCCTTCTATTTGCCGTTCCTGCTGCTATTATCTACTTGATTATTATCCATTATTTTTCTTAATATTTCATCCCTATGAGCAACCAACGCTACGACCTGCGAGGTGTTTCTGCATCAAAAGAAGATGTGCACAACGCTATCAAGAAAATCGACAAGGGCATTTTCCCTAAGGCTTTCTGCAAAATCATTCCCGACATTTTGGGCGGCGATCCCGATTATTGCAACATTATGCACGCCGATGGCGCCGGCACAAAATCGTCGTTGGCCTACCTCTATTGGAAAGAAACCGGCGACTTGAGCGTATGGAAAGGCGTGGCACAAGATGCTGTGGTGATGAATATCGACGATTTGCTTTGCGTGGGTGCAACCCAAAATATCCTCCTTTCATCCACCATTGGCCGTAACAAAAATTTGATTCCCGGCGAGGTGATCTCGTCTATTATCAATGGCACACAGGAATTTCTCGACGAACTCAATCAACTTGGCGTGAACATCATCTCCACAGGTGGCGAAACTGCCGACGTGGGCGACTTGGTGCGCACCGTGATTGTGGACAGTACCGTTACGTGTCGTATGCCGCGCAACCAGGTCATTGATAATGCCAACATTAAAGGCGGCGATGTGATTGTTGGACTTGCCTCATTCGGCAAAGCATCCTACGAATCCACATACAATGGCGGCATGGGCAGCAACGGTCTGACTTCTGCACGACACGATGTGTTTGCCACATACTTGGCTACAGCCTACCCTGAAAGCTACGACCACGCTGTGCCCGATGATTTGGTGTATGCCGGCTCAAAAAAGCTCACCGACAGCATTGAGGGCGTGGATGTAAATGCCGGACAACTGGTGCTCTCTCCCACCCGCACCTACGCTCCTATTATCAAAAAAATTCTCGACACCATGAGAAGCGAAATCCACGGCATGGTGCATTGCACTGGCGGAGCACAAACCAAGGTGATGCACTTCGTGGAAAATAAGCATGTGGTGAAAGATAACCTATTCCCCATTCCACCGCTATTCAAACTCATCAAAGATGAATCGGGAACAGATTGGAAAGAAATGTATAAGGTGTTCAACATGGGCCACCGCATGGAAATCTACACTTCGCCACATAATGCACAGCAAATTATCAACATCGCTCGCGAATTCAATGTGGAAGCTCGCATCGTGGGCCATGTGGAAGATGCCGACCATAATCAATTGACCATCAAAAGCGAATACGGCACTTTTGAATACGAATAGCCAAAGGAATTGACTATGGTGGATGCTTTAAAATATGCACTTTTTTTAGCCGTAATAACATGGCTTTGCCAAGCCTGTGCGCCATCGGGCACAACCCAAGAGGACAACCACAAATTACCCGACACCCTTCGTGTGGGCACCCTCTATAGCCCTACCAGCTTTTTCATCTATCGCGGTGACACACTTGGCTACGACTACGAAAAAATTTGCGACTTTGCCAAAGATAAAAAAATAGCATTAAAATTCACCGTGGCTCACAGCATGAATTCGCTGTTGGAACTCGTGAAAACAAACCAAGTGGATTTGCTCACCTACGACATCCCCATCACAGCCGAATTCAACCGACAAGTGCTCCATTGCGGAGAAACCAACACCACCTACCAAGTGCTGGTACAGCGCTCCGACAGGCGAAAAATCACCAATGTAACACAGCTCAAAGGTAAAGAGGTGTATGTGGAAAAGGGATCAAAATATGAATCACGATTACAAAACCTCAACAGCGAAATTGGAGGTGGCATCAACATCCAACTGGTGGACAAGGACACTTGCGATGTGCAGGAGCTGGTTCACATGGTGAGCACGGGAAAAATTCCCTACACTATCGTGGATAGCGACTTGGGCAAAATCAATAAAACGTATTACAGCAACATCGACATCGCTTTAGAAATCAGTTTCCCTCAGCGCTCTTCCTGGGCGGTAAATCTCAACAACAACGAACTATCCGATTCTATCGATGCATGGAGCACCAATGAGCGCACCATCCTTTATAGCGAAAATATCTCGCGCCACTATTTCGAACAAAGCAAATACTCCCTTGGAAATGACGACGACGATGCCTATGAAGGCTCGGGAAAATATGTTAAAAAAGCAGGCAACATCTCTCCCTACGACGACCTTTTCAAAGCCTATGCCGGTCACATTTCCTATCCTTGGCAACTACTTGCTGCCATTTCGTGGGTGGAATCAAGGTTCAACCCCAATGTGGTATCGTGGGCGGGGGCACAAGGCATAATGCAAATCATGCCTTCCACAGCAAGAGGATACGGTTTCGATACTTCCAAACTACGCGACCCGGAAGTGAGCGTGAAAGCAGCAGTGAGAGAACTTGCGGAATTGGAAAAATATTTCTCGAAAAGGGTGCCCAATCACCAAGAGAGGCTCAGATTTATGCTCGCTGCCTACAATGGTGGCATTGCTCACATTATTGATGCTATCAACTTGGCTGCCAAGCATAGCAAAAACCCGCAAGTGTGGTATGGAAATGTGGAGGAAGCCCTCAAATGGAAATCCAATGAACATTACTACAACGACCCCGTGTGCCGCTACGGCTACTTCCGTAGCACCGAAACCGTGAATTATGTCCACAAAGTGGAAAACAAATTTGAAGCATATAAAAATTAATAATCATAAAATTTGCACACTATGAAAAAAAGATTTTTTACGATGGCAGTAATCGCCACATTGGTATCTTCAATGATGCTGACCTCGTGTATTGGGAGCTTTCAGCTCACCAATAAAGTGCTGACATGGAACAAACAAGTGGGTAGCAAATTCGTGAACGAACTCGTGTTTGTGGCTTTCTGGATTGTTCCGGTGTATGAACTTTCCGGATTGGCCGACTTGCTCGTGCTCAACAGCATCGAATTTTGGTCGGGTAATAATCCGGTGCAAGCAAGCACCAAAACCATCGACGGCAAGCATGGTAAATACATTGTAAAAACCGATAAACGCGGCTACACCATCACCAACACCACCGACAAATCCGTGGTGAGATTCAATTTCAACGAAGTCGAGAATTCTTGGACTTTGGTCAACGGTGACAGGGAAGTAAAATTCTTGCAATATGTCGACGATAGCCACGTGAAAATGATTACTCCCGAAGGAGGATACACCACTGTGGAATTGAGCGCACAAGGCGTGTATGCTTACCGACAAATGGTAAACAATAGCATCCAATATGCAATGAAATAACATCTTCCATCTGCTTATTCACGACAAATCCCCAACGATGATTTCCACCGTTGGGGATTTGCTATATCCCGACAATTTTCCGCTCTATCGCGACGATTTCCGATAAAGTATAATTGCAATAAGAGTGAACAGCATATTGGGTATCCACATCGCCACGCGAGAGGAGGTGTAACCGTTTTGGGCAAAAGTTTGAGTCACTTGCATAAATAAAATATATGAGAAGCTGAGCACTATGCCTATCATAATATTCAAGCCCATACCGCCTCGCACCTTTCGCGATGATAACGAAAAACCGATAATGGTGAGAATGAAAGCGGCGGCGGTCATCGCAAAGCGCTTTTCGTATTCTATCTCAAATTGTTGCAAATTTGCCACACCACGCCCCTTTTGCTCATTAATGTAGCGTTTCAATTCGGGAGATGTAAGGGTTTCTTGGTCGTTTTTCGAAATCAAAAAGTCGCGCGGGTCAAAATTCAAAAGGGTATCCATTTTCGTGCCGGTGGTCATCGTTTCTTTCAATCCGTCGAATTTCCGATGGGTATAGTCTTGCAAGGTCCAGCGCCCTAAAGTGTCGTACATGGCATTTTCGGCATTGATACGCGACACCAATTCGTTGTCCTTAAATTCTTCTATCGAAATCCGATAGCCGCGCTTGGTTTTATTGTCGTAGCGCTCCATGTGAAACATCACACCGGGGCGCAATTGTAATTGCACATTGTCGCCATAATCCACTTTTTTATTCTTCACCCATTGGTTGGTGTATTCTATTCGATTCACATTGGCAG
>JBJECV010000200.1:0-5256 GCA_051871435.1 Sodaliphilus sp.
ACCCCCTGACCCCCAACAAAAACTCACCCCGCCAGGGTGAAAGTTGGGCTAACGGGATGCCCACCATCCGGTTACCCGTTCACTATCCGGATACCCATTCTATGAGATCCGTGTGAGGTCTTTCCTTATTGACTCAAAAATTTCAAAAAACTCGGGAGCAAAGATACGGTGGGTGGGGGCGGACGGTCAAGCCCAAAACGACTTCTTGCTGATAAATTTTGACCACGAGTGTTATGAATATTGCACAAATAAGTGCTTGAGCCACTTCATTCGGCTGCCTTGGATGACTCATTCGCTACAATTTTTCGGACACGCTCCCTTAATTTACCTCTACAATTCTCTGCAAGTCAGCACACTATAGACGAATTTCCAAATAAGCACATTTAAATGTGCTTATTTGGAAATATTTGGGAAGTTAAGAATTGGTTTGTGGAGGTGCAGGAGCAAATAACCACCATCGGCTTCCTGCTAATGGCTCTCGGCTATTTGGTGGAGAATTTGTAGATGCAAGTTTGGTGGTACTCTTCTCCGGGATTGAGGCGGATGGAGGGGAATGTGGGTTGATTTGGTGCGTCGGGCCATTTTTGGGTTTCGAGTGCGAGTGCTTCTCGGTGTTTGAAAGCGCCGCCGCATTTGCCTTTTCCTTTGCCGTCGAAGAAATTACCGCCATAGAATTGAATGCCGGGTTGGTCGGTGAACACCTCCATAAATCGCCCTGACACTGGTTCGTAGAGCGTGGCAGCGAGTTGCACACCTCGAGCGGTGCGACGCAGTACCCAGTTGTGGTCGTAGCCATTGCCGTATTGCAATTGCTGATGGTTGGCGTTGAGGCGCTTGCCGATGGCTGTAGGTTGATTAAAGTCGAACGGCGTGCCTGCCACCGGCATCAGTTGGCCGGTGGGAATGAGCAGGCTGTCAACCGGTGTGATGGAGTCGGCGCAGATGGAGAGCAGGTGGTCGTTGATGGTGCCGCCACATTCGCCTTTCAGGTTGAAGAATCCGTGGTGGGAGAGGTTGACCACGGTGGGGCGGTCGGTGGTGGCAGTGTAGGTGATTTTGAACTCATTGTCAGCGGTGAGGGCGTAGGTCATCGTGATTTTTAAATTGCCCGGATAACCTTCAGCGCCGTCGGGCGAAAGATAAGAGAGTTGAATCATATCGGTGCCCACGGTGTCCACATTCCACACCACTTGGTCGAGGCCCTTGAGCCCACCGTGCAGACTTTGGCCATTGTTGTTGATAGGCACATGATAGGTGGTGGTGTCGATGGTGAATTCGCCTTTGGCGATACGGTTTGCCACTCGGCCCACCACGCATCCGATGAAGCGTTCGCCTTCATAATTCACGTATTCTTCGAGGGTGTTGTGGCCCAGCACCACGTCGGCCATTTCGCCATTGCGGTCGGGCGTCCAAAGCGACACCACATGGCCGCCAAAGTTAGTGACCTGCATGGTGATACCCGAAGGCGAAGTAAGGGTGTAGAGCGCCACGGGTTTGCCATCGATAGTGGATTCAAAATTTTTGGCATCCACCAATTTCACGCTATTTGTGCTGCAAGCCGACAGCATCGCCACAGCGAAAAGGGTAAAAATAATTCGTTTCATAGTTGGTTGAGTATTAGTTTTTTGAGCCATTAGCTATTAGCTATTAGCCTTTAGCCATTAGTCGTTTTGTTGATTTCGGATTTATCACATCACGGAGTCCGGTGTAGCGGAATGCGTTGTGGTGTGAGGCTTTTTGGCTTTGGTGTTGGCTGTGGAATCGGCTACTTTGGGTTTAGGTACCGGTTGTTGCGCCGGTGCCGGTGTAGTGGTATCAATCTTCACGGGTTTAGGGCGTGAAGTTTCCTTCAGAGGCGTAACGGCAGGTTTTTGCGCACGCAGTCGGTTCAGTCGTTCAAGTTTTTGCAGTCCCCCGTGCCAGCACACATAGTCCACGCTATTGATTACGCCAAATTCGTAGCCCTGCTGCTTAAAGAAGCGAATGATTTGTGGCAGAGCTTGCACGGTGGTGCGTTTGGCGCCAGTGTCGTGCATCAGCAGGCACTGGATGTGGTGTGAGGTTTGGCAAGCCGATCGCACAAGCACATTCACCGGCACATTATTGCCGCTGGCGTCGCGCGAATCGAGGTTCCAGTCCACGAATTGGTAGCCGCTATCGAGGAGCGCCACACAGAGGCGGTCCATAAATTGCGGGTCGCGGTTGTATTTCTTGAAAATGGTGTTGCTGCTACCTCCGGGGTGACGCATAATTCTCGGGCTCTTGCCGGTGTATTTGATGATTACCTCCTTAATTTTGTTAAGGTCGTCGAAATAATTTTCGATGCTTTGATACATCTTAAAGTTGTGGGAATAGGTGTGAATAGCCACCTCGTGTCCATCGCGCGAAATATCGGTGAGCTTGCTCAGATAGGGGGTGAACTGCGCCGTAACGAAGAACGTGGCTTTCACATTTTCCTCTTTGAGGATGCGCAAAATGTCGTCGGTGCATACCGAGGGACCGTCGTCGAAAGTGAGATAGATGATTTTTTCATCTTTTCCCACCACGCGGAGCTGCTCGGTGACGGTGGTTACATTGTGTGCCGAGTCGGTGGCGGCATACACCACATTGTAGATGCCGCGGCGGTTCCAATCCACTGCCGACGAGTCGATGGTCAGTCGCACCAGTCCGCTATTGTCGCTATATTTAATTCCCTTGGTCAGGAACGTAGAATCGTGGGGCTCGCCTTCCATAATCATCATCGGGCCACGTGTGGTGAGAGTGGGCGCGATAGTGTCGTCGGATTCGCTGCTAAAAAAAGAACCCACATTGGCTCTGCCGGTGCAAGCCACGGTGGAAGCGAGAGAGAGTATAGTAACCAAAATAGCCATCAAAGGCCATCGCTGAAGTATTTTCATATCTATTAAATGCGTAAAAGTCGATAAAAAGCGTTGTGAGGTGCAAAGTTACGAAAAATACAATTAAAATGAAACGAAAACTAAAACGAAAACTAAAACGAAAACTAAAACTCTTTTGCTTTTGCACGCTAAATTTGCGCGGCTCTTTTATTTAAGCACGCGGGTGGTGCGATGGTTTGGTGCTTGCCCACTGTGATTTGCTATATGAATCTGAAAAAGGACAAAAATGCGTGCGTGGTGTGGAGTTTTTTTGTAAAAAATTTTGGAGATTCAAATATTTTGCCTAATTTTGCATTCGCTAAACGGAAATAGAGGCGTAGCCCAGCTGGTTTAGAGCGCTGCAGTCACATTGCAGAGGTCAAGGGTTCGAATCCCTTCGTCTCTACCCCAAAAAGGAAATCCAATCACGGATTTCCTTTTTTTGTGTGGTGTGGCATCAAAAAGCTACGGCTCAGTAGAAAATTAAGCTACCCCTGCCCTGATTTTTCTATTGAGACCCGAAATTGTAGTACTCCCTGCCGTCCTGTTCTCGAACCAATTTTTAGCTGATTTGGACAAACTTTGGGAACTTCGACATGGGATTCCAAAGCATAGTGGGCCTTTCATCTCTTATCAAAGAGAGATAGCTGTTGGTTAATACTATTGATCAATCGTTGTGATTTTACAACTAATCCTTTATCTCTGCAAAATTGAGCCAAATCTAATCGCATTAACAGGCTTTTGGTTACTACTCTCTTAGCATCTTTGAAAATCAATGATTGTAGTAAAGTCTGCATCTCTTTGCTGTTAAGTGCATAGAGAATACATTTTGCTTCTTCTATGTTCTCGAAATCAAGTTGATAACAGGTGTCATCAACCATAACAGGTTTGCCGTTAAATGGAGACACTAATTGAAAGCAAATGGTCTTATACAAAGATGATATGACAATCTTATATGGGCTAAAAGAATAATCCCCTATTCCGAAGATGCTGAATTTATCTTTGCCATTATATATAGAACTTTTTCTGTTTTGAAATGTGGCTTCATATTTAGTGAGATACGAATAAGCTAACGGATGAGTGTTTTTTAGTATTGAAGTATCGTCACCGACATTTCGTTGAGGTACTATTATAAATTTCCTAAATTGATTATTGTGGAAGCCCCTTATATCCGAACTTTTTAATAATGGAAAAATCAAATCATCTTCAATCTGTACTGTTTCGCCAAATCCATTGATAAAAACCCCATCTTTCAATGTCAATTCTAAAATATGAGCACAGTCATGTTTGATTCCCGAACGCCAAACATAAGTTGATGATTTGTCATACTTGGAGTATTCACGATATGATTTTGTATCAGAAACAAATGCACCGTCAACCCATCCATACTCTTGGATATATTTATCTGTGTAAAAATCCTTTACATTGCAAATAAAGGCTGATGGACAGTCGAACTTCGCGAAAAAGCATGATGCATCAACACTGACATTAAATTCAGATGACGCATCTATCACTCTTTGCTCTATATCGCCGATACGAATATTCTCAGAATGCTGTTTTAGTAAGATATTACGAATAACCGAATTTTTAAGAAGGAAAGAAATACCGCCATGATTATTCTGTGACAGCATCAACAAATGCAGCGTGATGTATTCACTAATGTCGAAATTGCTTTTTCCTGTGATTGCATCAATGCCTTTAAGTCCGTAAACATTGCTTTTTAAAGGGATGTTTTGTGAGTTGTTTTTCCCTTGCTTACTGTTAGTCACCCAAGGTGGATTCCCAACAATGGCAAGATTCCAATTGTTTTGCTTAGCCTTGTTTATAATTGGCGAAAAATTAAAACCGAAGAAATTGCCATGATAGATATAAATATCCGGATGTTTCCGTCCGGGCGTTTTTAATGAGTTGAGAAGCAGATTTAATTTTAATTCATTTGTATATAGGCGATTGATTTCTATTGCATGTATCTCTTTAACGTTCGTAAATAGGCTCAAAGCAGAATGCACAAATGAGCCTAATCCGCATGTCGGTTCGATAACAATGTCGGGGTTGCCGTATTTTTCAGTGTGCATTCTACACACCTTTTCTGCTAATGGTTTTGGCGTCTGCCAATCCCCATAAGAGACCCTATCTTCGCTTACCGTTTGAGCGAAGTTCTCATTAGTGGATATAAACTCAGCCATCTCTTGCTCAGATGTAAAATAATCAACGATTCCACTTAGCCGATGAATAATGGAATTAGCCTCACAGTAACTTATACCGCGTATTTGGTTAATCAAATTATTCATTTTTAAATCTGATTATTTGTTCAATCCCATCTACTTTAGGGATATTCGCAAAATAGCTAACTAATTATTTGTCAGAAAGATAAATTTTT
>JBJECV010000201.1:0-5246 GCA_051871435.1 Sodaliphilus sp.
CGCGCTGAATATTGCCATCGAAATAGTGGTTGGCATCGATGGCGCCGCCCAAGCGAATGATATTTTCAGTGAAGAAGTCGTCGGTGGTGAGGAAAGGGTAGCGAATGCTGGTGTCGGGCAACTGTCGTTCTTCCACCGCCACACCGCCTGCCCACACTTGCGTGGCGCTGTTCCATTCGCGATTAATGTAGGTGTAGTGGTCCACACTACCGTTGAAATTGTTGCGCAGCACTAAGGGAAGTTTTTCGCCATCGCTCACCGGGCGTGTGGGGGCTATCACGAAGTCGCTGTTGGCGGCGCTGGAAGTCACGTCCACCATCTTTTTCCGATACAGTGGCGCGCTGAGCACCGACACGGCATCTTCGCCGGCAAAGGGCACGAATTGCATATCGAGCATTTGGCGCACAATGCTTTCGCGGTCGGATTGCAAGGCGGTGGGATTGGGAATCACGTCGATGATGCGGCTGTAGAGTGCCGGTTTGTGGCGCTCTATCAGCGGCAAATTGTTCACCATATAGCCGTACACGTTGCCTATGGCGCGCCGCAATTCGGTGTGTGCATTGAAGAGCAAGAAGAGGTGATACACAAATTCGTCGTCGCGCTGCCAGAGGTCGCGCACTTCGCCAAAGAGTTTCACATTAGGCTCCACGTTCACACTCTCAATCACGCTCACATTAGGTGCCGCCATCGTAAACGAGCACGGACTGGTGGCGCCAATCACCTGATTATTGAGTAAGAGGATATACCAGTCTTCGAGCTGTGCGAAATTATACACACGGTCGGCTTGCAAAAAGAGTTCGAGCGTTTCGCCATAGAGTCGATGGTCGGGCTGCGATTTGAGTCGCTGCAATTCTGCCGTTTTGTTCCAGCGCACAATGTGGAGCTGATTCCTATGATTTTCGTATTCAAAGAAAAGTTGTGCCACATCGAGCGCATGGCTCACCATCATTTTTTCGCTCACAATGCCCGTCATACCCGATGGCGTGGGCTGAAGGTGCTCAAAGGCGTTTTTCACCAAATCGAGTTGCGCAAACGGGCTCGGAATGGCGGTGCGAGGATTGCGCGACAGTCCACCGTTGGGGTCTTTAATTTGGCGAATATCGTCGTCGGAATAGGGCTCAACGCCTATCCAATCTTCCGACACCGATTTGGTGGTCTTGTTGTTGTAAGAAAGTATTTTGCTCATATTGCAGATGCGGTGTATCTTCTTTTAGTTGATATTTTCGTATTTATCGTTGAGAATATTGCCGGCGGCTTCGTTGAAGAGGTCGAGCAATTTGTATTCCACTGTGCGGTCGCTGTATTTTTTATTGTCGCGGCTCAGCTTGTTGAGTTCGGCGTTGAAAGTGTTGGCGTCCACACTCTTTCTGCCAAAGAATCCTTTTTTGGTCACCACATTGTGGATAATGTTCGACAGGCTGTTTTCGCCCACATTAAACAGCTCCACGTGCCGCAAATTGGCGTGCATTTCGGTGAGCCATTCGGTGTAGAAATCGAAGAATTGGTCCACCAAGGTGCGATAGAATTGCGTGGTGGTAAATTCGCTACGTATTTTCGGTTCGTCTTGCGTGTAGCCTTGCCCGATGATGCCTTTCAGCGCGGTGCGCATATAAATGAAGAGCATGTGAAATTTCACCATCGGCCGATAAATGAGCCGGCGGGTTTCTTGCCCGAAGGTGTCGAAACTCACGTCGAGCAAGTCTTTGTCGAGCCCGTATTCAAAAGCCTTCGTGGGCAGAAAACCGCCCATTCCATCGAAGAATTCCCGATTATCCATACCCGCGAACTTGAGTGCTGCCATAGCGCCCACCAGCTCCACCAAGTGCGCCGGATTGTGCTGGTCGCGCACATTGCCGGGGTCGTAATCGTAGGGAATGGAAGAGGTTTGGTCGCCTAAATAAAAGAGGGCGTTCACATAGCGTTCGTTGGGGTGGGTAAGCGTTTCGTTGTAGTATTGCAAGGCGCTCTGGGTTTTTACCACGAAGTCGGCTTTGTCGATGCGTTTGTCCTGACTATTGTTGAGGTTGAAGTAGGGCAGCACGGTGAGTCCGCCTATGGGCGCCATGAGAAGGAAGTTTTTGTTGCTCACATCCAAATTCTGCGCTTGCCGGATGTTTTTCACCAAGATGGGAAATCCAGCTGCGCCGGTACCGCCGAATATACTGCTAATGAAGAAGATGCGGTCGCCTTCAGCAAACACGTTGGCAAAGGCTTTAAATTCTTCGCTGTCTTTGATCATGTTGAGCGCCACCGAACCAATGTTTGGCGAACCCACAAAACCGATGTTCATTTTGTTCTCCAACTGATAGTCGGCAAAAAGCAACGAGGTGAGCGCTTGGTTGGGTTCGTTCATCGTATCATAGTGGATGAATTGGCGAAATTTGGTCTGCCCCACCGCTTCCATATTGAACACGAATGAATCTGTGATAGTGGTGCTCGTCATACCCATAATCGAGCGCAAGGTGCTGATTTTCGTGCCAAAAAATCCGTCGCCATTCACTTCGTTGCCATACAGCTTTTCGCGGATGAGGCGATAAGCTGAGAGCATTTGCTCGGTGCGCTTGAGGTCTTCGTTACTTTTGTGCGGGTCGATAATCACGGGCACAATCTCTACGTTGTTCAACGGACGTCCGTCACTGTCGAGCGGCTTTACGCCTGCTGCCGACAGCATAATGAGCGACTTTAATACCCGAGAACCGGTTCCTCCTATAGCAAAAATAAATAATCGCATAATAAAAAATTAGTGGAATTTTTAAAAAAACTCTTATTGTGGGAACGGGGTGTGGCGGCAGTTGGTGCTCCACCAGCGGATGGAAAATGATGCCACCACATAGAGCACGGCGGCCAACACCAAATTCACGCCTTCAAACGATATCATTTCGGCATCATAACTCAAATTTTCGGCATCGAAAATGGAGGAGTTCACGATGTAGCACACAATGGGCGCCAACAGGCTTACCACCGCTCCGATGCTCAACCAGTGCCACCAGCGAGCAAACCGCACCGAATTGATGAGGTAGTAGAACACGCCTGCGGCTATCCACGCCATAGCGACAGTGATGCAAGCCACTATGGCATACACGCCGTGGTTGTACATCGCATCGCTAAAGCCCGGGGCTTGAAACAGCCCTTCATACACTTCCACGCGGCACACAAAAAACACCACGGTTGCCACAATGCCCACAATTAAATAAATTTCTTTCTTATCCATATTTGCATTTATATCGTTATCACAATCATCATCACTCACAAGAGCCAGACATTCGTCTTAACTTCTTTAATAGCCTTTAGCCTTTAGCTGTTTAGTGGTTGGAAGCAAAAAGACATTCGTCTTAACTTCTTAACTTCTTTAACTTCTTAACTTCTTTAACTTCTTAACTTCTTTAACTTCTTAACTTCTAAAAAACTCTTCTTAACTTCTGATAAAATTACTTCTCCAAGCGAATATTCAGCGTAATATAATTCGACTGCGAGGCGGCGAAAGCATCGTAAATTCCGCGCAAAAATTGCTCAAGTCCGAAGGTGGAGGTGGCAAAGCCGGGTATCGACGCAGAGGAGTCGTCGCGGCTTGAGGTTTGCCCTATCCATGCCGGGAAATCGTTGCGCAAATTCACGATAATTTCGTCTTTGGGCGTGTTGAATTTTCCGGTGAAAGTAAGCACATGGGTCATCCCTTCAAGGTAGACTTTATTGTTGCCGTTGATGTCGGCAGAAGCAATTTTTTCCACATTGATGCCAAAGCCATTTTGCGATTGCACGGTGAAATTGACAGGATTACTCAAAAAGGCTTCTTCTTTTTGCAACCCATTGAAATTCACTGCCACACTGAAGGCGAATTGCCCGGTTTCGCGATCGTTTTCGCAATGTGTAATCAGCCCTTTTTCGTCGCGGCTTTCGCGGCATCTACCGGCGTTGTTGCGCCACACGGGAATGAGTTTGCAATCTAAAGTGGTGTGGGCTTGGTTGAAGCGATAGCTATTCACCGTGCCGGATAGGTGGAGGAAGTTGTCGTATTGTCGGTCGCGCGCCATGCGATCGATGGTCGAGGCATCGGCGATGATGATCACGTAGAAGGGGCGCAATCCTTTGTAGGCGAAGGGCTTGCCGTTGTAGGGGTAATACAGCCCGTCGAAGTCGCCTTGCAGTTGGTTCACGATAATGGATTTGCCTTTATACCGGGTGAAAATGGAGGTGGCCAGACTGTTTTCTTCATTGAAAATCTTGTCTACGCTCACACCGTCGGTGTTTTTGGGCGAATAAATGAGGTCGGTCACGAGCACTGCCACATTGCCGGGCTTCTGTGCCTGGAATATCTTGTCGAAAATCACCTTAAAGTCGGTGTACGATGCATTGCCCACGCCTTTGGTGGAGGCGTAAATGTCGCGGTCTTGCAAAAAGGTTTCCACCGTGCCTTGGTAGGGGTAAATATTGTCGTTCACGATGTTAATCGAGGCTTTGTTGCCTGTGGGGAAGAAGTTGATGAGGTCGTTCACCGCCTTTTTCAGTTGACCGCCACCGGAGGCTTGGTCGTAAGGCACCATCGACCCGCTCCGCTCAAAATAGATGCTCAAGCTGAGCGATTGGTTGCCATATTTAAGGATGTTCCACTGCATAGGCGGACGCAGATTTTGCCCCACTTCATTTATCATTTTTTGCAAGGCTTCAACATTGATGGCGCCGGACGCATCCACATAATCACTGTATTTTTCAGCATTTTGCGTCACAATTTGGCAAATAGCTTGGTAGGCTTGCTCCGTGGTGTCGCCTTTGATGAACGCATCCTTCACAGCCTTGTGGAGCGCATCCCTGCCACAACCGCTCAGCACCATCGCCACACACAGCAGCGCAAAGCCAAACAAAGGGACAAAACAGTATCTTTTCTTCATCACTTTCCGATATTTATCAAATTAAATAACAAATTTACCCACTATCCGTCAAACCACGAGCATTAAGCAGTTAAAAATTATTAAAAACCCCTCGCCGCCCCACCCACACTGCCAAGCATCCCCCACCGTGCCACGCAATTTCGTTGAGTAGTCCCCCACCCCAAAAAAAAATTCCGTGAGATCCGCGAGATCGGTGTGAGGCAATAAGCCCTGCACGCCCCCCATTTTTATGCCGGTTTTAAAAGCCTAATTTTGTTTATTTTACGAAAGTTTGTAAATTTGTTTCCAAATTTGAATTTTATGTTATAAATATTGTTTTGGCTTATGAAAAAGAAAATGATTTTGGCTTCTTTTGTGATG
>JBJECV010000202.1:0-22269 GCA_051871435.1 Sodaliphilus sp.
CTCGCCACACATTGGAAAACTGTGGTAATTCGTCGATGCTGGTACGACGCAAGAAATCGCCCACTTTGGTTTTGCGGGGGTCGTTTTTGGTGGCTTGAAGAGAATCGCTATCGGCATTTAAGCGCATCGTGCGGAATTTATAGCACATAAACGATTCGCCACGAAAACCGGTGCGCTTTTGCTTGAAAAACACAGGCCCCGGCGACGACAATTTAATTGCAATAGCCACCGGGATGAACACAATGGGAGAAAAAATGAGCACGAGCGACGACACCACAAAATCGAACAAGCGCTTGGTAGCAGCATTCACCGGAATGCTCAATGGGTTGGGACGCGCTTGAAGCACAGGCACATTATCGAGCGAAAAGAGCTCGAAATGGCGAGTGATATGGCGTCCGAATTGCGGCACATAATAGAAATCTACAGCATTGCGCTCGGCCACCGATAGCAATTTGGCTACATATTCATTATCGGTGTCGGGTATGCAGCAATACATTTCATCGATGGGATTCTCATGAACGAAAGATTCCACCTTATCGAGCGTGCCTTTAAAAAATTCGTTTGATGATAGTGCCTTATTGTCGTCGAACACACCCATAATTCTGTAGCCATATCCCAGGTCGCCTTTCAGCACATCGATCAACTTTTGCGCCACTTGACCGGCACCAATCACCACTATTTGCTTATAGTTTTTGCCCAACGAACGGTAACGCTTGAGCACTTTTCTCGAAATAAGCCACCAGCTGCAAAGCCCCACGCCGAATATGGCGTATAATTTGCCAAAATCCGGCCATGCCAAGTAATCGCTACGCAGAAAATAGATGAGCGACAAAAACAGCACTGCATGCACGAGCACGGCCTTCACCACCTTCATCACCACACGGTCGGCAAACACCACGCGGCGATAGTGAATGTCGGAGAAGAAATAGCTCACCATCATATACGACACATTCATCATCAGCCAAACCGGCTTCGACACAAACATAGTGTGGTGCTTATTTAGCAGACAAACAAGCAAGTACGATAAATTTAAAATAAGAAAATCGATACCCAAAAATATCCATCTGATATATTGCCCGTATCGTCCTTTACTATTCATAGCAGCGATAGTAGTAATTTTGTAATAAAACACTCTCCGCGACTCACAACCCAAAAAGAGAAGTCTCCGCAGAGAGTGAATGATGTGGAGATTAATCGTTAGAGTTTTTCGTCGATCATCTTGATTTTTTGCTCAAGGATAGAAATTTCATCCTTGATTTTGGCAATTTTGCGTTCCATTTCCTTCAGCAGCGAGTTGCCACTCTTGGATTGCGCATTGAAGAAGCCGAAATTATTTTCATAGGTTTTCAATTCTTGCGACTTCATTTCATAAGCACGCACCAAGCGTTCTCTTTCGTGATACACTTTATTGGAATCGCCCATTTGCTTAATGGAGTTGGCAAAATTGGCCATGCGAGCCTTGTTGGCCTTCATATCGAGTTCTTCGAACGCCTTATCGATGAGGGCTTTATATTCGGCATATATTTTATCTTTTTCCTTGTAAGGCACATGCCCCACTTCTTGCCACTTCTTCATCAAATCACGCACTTTAGCGGGAGCTTCATCTTTGTTTTCCAGCTCAAAGATTTCTTTGAGTTGGGCAATGATTTCTTTCTTCAACTTCAAATTTTCGTGTTCCACAGAATGGATATTCACATTTTGCTTTTTCTTTTCTTCGAAGAAAGCATCGCAAGCGGCGATGAAGCGTTTCCACACAGCGTCGCTGTGTTTTTTCACCACAGGGCCCACAGTTTTCCATTCCTTTTGAAGCGCCACCAAAGCATCTGTAGTGGCTTTCCAATCGGTGGAATCTTTGAGGGCTTCAGCCTTTTCGCAAAGCGAGATTTTTTTAGCGAGATTTTCGGCAAGTTCTTCTTTCATTTTCTTAAAGAAGGCTGCTTTTTTCTCAAAGAAGATGTCGCAACTCTTACGGAAGCGTGCAAACAAATCGGCATTCACCTTGCGCGAAGCAAAACCGAAAGTTTTCCATTCTTCTTGCAGGGCGATGATTGCCTTGGTGGCTTCGTCCCATGCGGCGTAGGTTTTCAGATCGTCGGTGCCGATGGCCTCGATTCTCACGCAGAGTGCTTCCTTGCCTTCTGCATTTTTCTTTTCATTGAGTTTTCTTTCTTCAAAGAAAGCTTGATATTTTTTATTGATTACAGCGGAGGCATTTTTGAAGCGGGTCCACAGTTCTTCTCTAATTTCCTTACTCACCGGACCGATTTCACGCCAAGTGTTGTGCAATGCTTGCAACTTTTTGAAGGCCTCCACTATGTCAGACTCATCGTCGAGGGCTTCAGCATCTGCACAAAGGACTTGCTTTTGTTCCAGATTTTTCTTAAAATCGTAGTCCCGCAATTCTTTGTTCATTTTCAGCAAATCGTAGAAGCGTTCCACAGCCACTTGGTAGGCCTTCCACACTTCAGTATCATTTTCCGAAGGCACTTCACCAATGGCTTTAAAGTCTTGCTGCAATTGCTTTACGGTATTGTATTGGCGATTCACATTGTCGGGATCGTCGGCAATTTCATTAATTTTGGTGATAATTTCACGTTTTTTCTCAAGGTTTTCTTGCTTCAAGGCCTCTTGCTGAGCATTGTAAGCCGCTCTTTTCTCCTTGATTTCGGCATACACGCTCTTGAATTGTTCTTCCACTTCGTCGGTCATTGGAGCAAAAGCGGCTTCTTCATTACCCTTTGCCAAGAACTCTTCTTTTTCTTTGGCTTGTTCGTCCTTTCGTATGGCGAGGAAAGCGGCTCTCACACGTGCCACTTCATCCTTCACCTCTTGTGCAGGGCGCTCAGCGAGCTGCTGGAGCAGCTCTAAGAGTTGGCTTTTATTCATTGCTGCATAGCTGGTTGACGACTCTTCGGAAACTTCGGGTGTTTCCAATGTTTGATTCACAATTTCATCAGTGGCAGTATCCACCACTTCTGCTTTCTGTTCAGAAAGTTCTGCTACGGGAGCTTGCTCAGTGGCTTCAGCGCTGAGGTTCACTTCTTGTGCGAGTTCTTTCTTCGATGAGGACAATTCACGCGATTCCATAATATAAAATGATTAATGGCCGATGGCCTTCAACATAATAATATTCAAATTTACAAAAAATTCCAAAAAGAAAAATTTATTTTATGTTTTTTTATTCATTATGGCCCTATTTTTGTGTAAAAAGTAGAAAAAATCAGGCATCCGGGCCATAATATAGGATGCTGCGATTGTTAGGATTGAACAATTTTTGCGCCACGCTCATGAGTGAATCCACAGTGAGATTGCGATATTTAAGCACCTCGTGATTGATGTCGGCAGCTTGGTGTAGCAATTCATATTCACACAATTTCACCGCCTTTTTTTGATAGGTGATATTGGCAAATAATTGTGTGGACTCGTATTTATTGGCGCACTTCTCCATCTCATACGTAGATATGCCGGTACGCAAAAAATCGGATATTTCATCATCAATCGCCTTTTGCGCCTTAGCAAAGGAAACACCATCAGCCAGTCGTGCTTTCACCACGAACACTCCAGGCTCTACAGTGCCGGAAATAGAGGCGTCTAATTCAGTGAACAAATTTTGCTTCATCATCACATTGCGAAAAAATCGCGACGATTTGCCATTCGACAAAATATCACTAATCATATCGCAAGCCTGATACTCGGAGTGGCGTCGGCCACACATGTGATAGAGGATGGAAATGGTGTTGTGAGGCACTTCACGATGCACACATTGCATACGTGGCTCGGTTTGGGTCGGCTCTTGGGGAAGATTGCGGGGAGGCATATCCACCGGTTGAAAATCGCCAAACCATTTTTCGCTGAGCGATACCGCTTGCTCAAAATTCACATGGCCCGACACGCAAAGAATCAAATTATTCACGGCATAATGGCGATGGAAAAAATCGGTAATATCTTGGTGGGAGGCATTTTCAATGTGCTCTGTTGCTAACCCGATAGTGGGCCAGCGATAAGGATGCACTTGATACGCCAATGCACTCATCAAATGATATATGTCGCCATAGGGCACATTTAAGCACCGCTGCTTAAATTCTTCTATAACCACTCGCTTTTGGGTAAGGATATTTTCTTCTGAAAGATTGAGATGGCGTAGTCGGTCGGACTCCAACCAAAAGGCGGTTTCCACATTGTGAGCGGGGAGTGTTTCGTAATAGTTGGTGAAATCCACACTGGTCCAGGCGTTGCTACTACCGCCTGCCGCTTGAAGGGCACCATCGAAATTGGGCGCATGTTTTGACCCCGTAAACATTAAATGCTCAAACAAATGCGCCAGCCCGGTGGTGTGGGGATTCTCGTCTTTCGACCCCACATCGTAGAGCAAATTGAGCGCCACCATTTGCGTATTTTTGTCAAAATAATGCAAAAGGCGCAACCCGTTTTTGAGTCGATAGGTGTTGAATGCGATCATAGGAGAAATTCCTCTATTCTATCTCCTTGGCAGAAATAATGCGCACATCTTCTATGGGGCGATCTGCAGCGCCGGTAGCCACATTTTGAATTTTGTCGACCACTTCAATGCCTTCCACCACTTCGCCGAATACGGTGTATTCGCCGTCGAGGTGCGGAGTACCACCCACCGTGGAGTAAGCCTCTATTTGGGCTTGAGTGAATTGGA
This sequence comes from Sodaliphilus sp., assembly GCA_051871435.1. GTDB lineage: Bacteria > Bacteroidota > Bacteroidia > Bacteroidales > Muribaculaceae > Sodaliphilus. Next base: position 4,667 of record JBJECV010000202.1, read on the forward strand.
ACGGATGCTTGGCATATTCAGCTTCGGTGAGCGCAATAAGTTCGTTTTGCAATTCTTCTAATCCGAGCGAATCGCCGGCGGCTTGCATATTACGAATAGAATCAAGGCGTTCTTTCACCAAGCCATTGAATATTTGTTCCATTTTTTGGTTGCCCATTTGCTGCTGCATCATCTGCAATTGTGGAGCAGAGTACACCTTACCGGTAACGATATAAAATTGGGAAGCACTGCTTCTGCGTTCAGGGTTTACGGCATCGCCGGTGCGAGCAGCGGCAAGTACGCCTTTTTTGTGAAACAATTGCGGATACACAAACTCCGCCTCCACCGTGTGGCCCAAATCGCCGGAACCGAGTTGCTGTCCGGCTTCTGCATTTTTAGAAGAAGGGTCGCCGGCTTGCACCATAAAGTCTTTAATCACTCTATGGAAGAGCACACCATCGTAGACGCTATCACGCACCACCTTCAAAAAATTATCGCGATGCTTGGGTGTTTCGTTGTATAATTTAATCACAATATTGCCCAAAGAGGTTTCGAGCAGCACACGAGGTTCTGTTTGTTTCGTCATCGTTCGCTTGTTTAAAGTTCGTGCTTGTGCCATACATGCAATAGCCAAGGCACACATCACGAAAATAAAAAATTTATTAATTATTTTCATTTCACACACAGTGTTTACCTTTGTAAGCAGCTTACATTCCCACCGGATATAGGCGCTTATAAATACGTCGGAAATTATCGTCGGTAGCATTGAGCTCGGCGGCTCGCTCCTTGTAATCCGTGCCCCAAATGGAAGCCACCAAATCAGCAAGATATGCCCGATTGCGATCTTTCTCGATGGCAGCCTTAATAAGCGTGTCGATACTTTGAGAAAATTTTTCAGGGTCAATGGCATGGAGATAGCGAGCCGTGCTCACCACAAACTGCCCGGTTTTATCCACCCTAATCATATTTTCCACCAAATCCGGCATAATATCGTTGATGGAATTAATATGGTTGGCAATATACTCATAAGTGAGCAACCCATTCGTATCTTTTGCTAATTTTGATTCTAATTCTTCTATCATATCCTACATTTATAAAATTACAAACACACCTTTTCACCACACACCGATGAAAAGAGCATACAAAAATAGTAAATTTTGGTGAAACACTCCAAATATACCTTTATAAAACGTAAAATAAGAAGAAATAAAAGAAGAGAAACAGCAATTGAACCAAAACGAAAACGAAAACGAAAACGAAAACGAAAACAAAAACGAAAACCCATTTATGAAACACCTGAAACACTATGACTGTTGACTTCAAAAAATCAAAGAACTCGGGGGCAAAGATACGGTGGGTGGTGGGGTAATGTCAAGCCCAATACGGCTATTTGAATACTTTTGTGGAATGCAGTAGTGGGGTATGGAGTATGGGAGGCGGCGTGTTATTTTGCGAGATTCATGTTGATGGAAATGCCGTAGTTGCTGCTGGTGGTGGGATATGAGCTGGTAGACACCAAAGGCGTGGTGACTTGATAGTCGAAATATGCGCCCACTGTCACGCGCTTGCTCATCACATAATTGGCAGTGAAATTGATGCCCAAGGTGCGGGTGCCGCTGGTGGGTTGGGCAGTGTTTTCAAGAATTTTGCGAATGAGGGCTGAGTTGTTGTTGTATTGGAAATCAAAGTTCAACGTTAAATCATTGCTCACACCTTTTTGCTTGTTACGCATCTTCAAGAAGGTGTTGAAGTTCACAATCTTGTAGCCCATACCAGCCACAAACGACTTGGTGTAGGTTTCCACCAACTGCCCTGCCGACGAATTAAGCGACAGGGTGCGTGCATCGCGATACTCGGCATTGAAAGTGAGATTATTATTTAATGTGGCATTGAATCCCAACAATGGCGCGAACTTTTCGGTAATGGTCACTGAAGAGATATTGTAGGGCGACGAGGGGAACGGGTTACCGGTGAGAGCGTCTTGCGAGAATCCCAACTTATCGGTAACAGCCACCCAATCGGTGTAGCTTGAGAATGACCCCACAGAGTAGGTGCATTGATAAGCATGCGAGAGGGTGAAACTTTTGAAATACTTTTTAAAGAACGGAATCTTGGTCAATCCATCGTAGGAGATTTTCCAGTTAGGCAAAATGGCACTCAAGCCCGGGAATGGGTTGAGATCAATCTTATCAGCGCTCTTACCGGAATAAGCAGCCAAGAAAGCCGGTATGAGCACATCGCTGCTGGTGGTGCTCACGGTGCTATTTTTGGGGTCGAATTCTTTACCTGCATACACGGAGCCTTTAATAAATCCGGCTTCAGGATAATTCACACCGTGATATTGGTTTTCGATGCGCTGAGCCACGATGGGGATATTGCGCAAGAATTGATCGAACGCCTCACTGCGGTACCCATCGTTGGCATTCAAGCCCCGGAGTGCGGTGGCAATCGCCATGTGGGTTTTGGTATAACTACCGGAATAGAGGGTAGTCATATCATCGTACATGAATTGAAGCTGGTTGGTGCGGTTGTCAGTTCTGTTGCCGGTGAGCGTGATTTTGAGTCCTCTCACTGGTTCGAGTTGAATTTCCGCATTAAATTCTTGCGTTTTGTTGTAGATAGCCGGCGACGTCATATTCTCATCGCAAAGAAGCCATCCCCTATTTTTAGCTTTTTCGATATATGATTCATCGGTGAAACCGAAGGCGAAATCCAAGCCCGGAGCCAACACATCGTAGTGATTGCTTTGTCCGAAAATGTCGCCAATATCGGGAATGAATTGCGGCAACGAGAGTTGACGCGTGGTGCGATACTTCACACTGAACGAGCGCACACTCATCAAGAAACGCGTGCCATATTGTGCGAACTCATTCCAGAACGATTTTTTAGCATCGGCAGCCACTTCAGTGATGGTGAATTTAATATTTTGGTCGCCCTTATTCAAGATTTCCACACTATTATTATCTTTCACCTTATATTTCACTTGGAAACGCTTGCCGTCGGTGGTTTTGGCAGTGACGGTGATGTTCTTCACATTCATGCCATGCTTAATCAAGAGCGTGGAATCGGGCGACAATTTCATCGTTCGTTCAAATTTTTTCGTTTTCTTCCGAGCTTCACGTTTATTATTCTTATTATTCTTGCCAAAACTTGATGACGACGACGAGCCAGAGAAACGCTTATTCACGTCTTTCAGATATGGAATCTTATTGTAGAGTTGGTTCAAATCCCATCGCGTGTCGTAGCTCAAAGTGGCTTGGTTGGCAATGGTATTTCCCGATGCCACGCCATCGAGTGTGGTGCCTCTGTCCCAGCGATAGGTGGCATTGTAGCTAACATTTGCTGCTGTGATAAAGTTAAGGGCAGGAATGGAAGAGAACGGCGCCTTGTAGGAGGCGGTGAAGGTTTGATTATACGCCCACGGGGTGCCCAAATCCTTGATGCTCATCCACACCGAGTCGCGCCAATCGCGGTATCGGTCGGGGAAGAGCTTTTTGTTCACCTGGCCCACCGGTTCGAGGATGTGAGCGGTGGTGTTGGTGTTGAGCGACATATTGATCGACTTGGTTAAGTTCCAAGTAATGGCAAATTGTCGGTCCCAAATAAAGTTTTTGCTCACAGCCACCGGCAGCACAATGTCGACATCCGTTTGATTACGGGTTTGCTGCTCGTAGTAGTAGCGCGAAATATTGGTATTGAACGACAACGAAGTGGGCAACCAATGCAATTCCCATTCGCGGAAGAACTTCATATTCTTATTTTTGGAATCGATCATTTTATTGAACGGCTTGAATGGCTTGGCATAAGGCGTCCAACTGTATTGGAAACTTCCGCGATAGTCGTAGGTATTTTCGTAAGCGTTGTCGGGGTCAGAATTCTGCTGCTTATTGAAAGAGTAGCTAAACGTGAAATTGGCAGGGTCCCAAGGCATGGGATTCTTACTCTTTACATCAAATTTCAAACCCGACACCGAGAAGCTCTTCGTGATTTTGCGTGTCACGGAGAAATCGTTGATAGAATCGCGCTGATGGTCGTTTTCGCAAATATCGAGTGCATCCTTCAAGAGGATATCTTTGTCTTTAGGATTGTATTTCGGGGTAGTTTTTTGATTGGTGTAGGAATAGTAGACCGGTGCTTTCAGCTTCACCTTTTCCGGTAAGAACCTACCCAAATCCACCTGCACAGCCACATTGATATTATCGTAGTTGTCCATGCGTCGGTTTTGCAAACCTTGGTCCACCGAACCGAAGCCGGTGGTTTCTTTATGGTAACCGAAATTGATAGTGGCAATATCACTCAAACTCAAATTGGCATTCACCTTTGCAGCCCAACCGCCTTCTTGGTCGAAGTCGGTTACGCGCAATTCATCCACCCACACCGTACATTCCTTCGTGTTGGTAGAGCGGTTGCGCACACCCACCATCACCACGCGCACATCACTCAGCGAGGGATTACCGAGCACCGTAACCATGTCGTTAGGATTATTAGGATCCGGCTCGGAGTAGCGTGAATAATAAGACACATCGCCCGAGCCCGCCATTTTTTGGGCATTGCGATTTTTCTTCACATCGGTGAGGATATCCAAATCAAGGTCGAGCATATTGCTTGTGGGCCAAACCTTTTCACGGTCGGACGAACTATTGGTGCTATACTGACCCGGAGGGGTTACAGCCAATGGGATTTCATATTCGTAGTAATTATTTTTGGCATCGGTACCCAGGCGTAAGAAAAGCGACACATCGCCATCGCGAAGGTTTGTCATATCGTTGATAAACGCTTCGTTGTGAACAAACATTTGCAAGCGCTTGTAGGTGCGCAGGTCGAGGGTAGTGTTGCGATACACGGCACGAGCTTCACCGGTTTTCAGTCCTTCCACCTTCATTTGCATCGACTGCTCATTCAATTGGGTGATTTGTGATTGTCCTGAATCCACGATGCGGCTCACACCGGGAGGCAGCACATAGCTCACCGGCTGACGAGTGGCATTTTCTTCGATATTTACAGAATTGACCGTGATGGTACCGTCGGCAGGCTGATTGGTGCGCACATCGGGGTTGTAGTCGTAGTTGCGCCATTCGCCTCTCACCAATTCGAGCGTGGCAAATCGCAAATGGGTGGTTTTCTTGAAATCCGTCATAAACATACGGATGAATCGAATGGTGGAGAAATCGTTGATAGAGCCCACTGCCTTTTCGTAGTCGCGCAGCGGAATGCTGAATTGATACCACACAATGGGTGTTTTCTTTCCGTCGCGGGTGGTAACGGAAAGTTCTTGCTTATCCACGATATAATTTTTGCCAACCACCAAATCTTCGGGACGAATGGAGATGCGATATTGGAAATAGCGCTCGTATTCGTTGAGCGTGTTGTCTTGGTTGATATCTTCCACGTCGGGCACACTTCTTGCCGACTGGTAAAGGCCATCGGAGGCATCGGTTTGCGAAAGCGAGTTACCCTCGGTGCCATTGTAGTGCTTGTAGCGCTCCAGGATGGATTTGCGCTCTTGGTCGTAGTCGTAGCCGCGATAGAAGTGATAGTTGTCGCCACCGGGGTCGTTGATGGGCGAGAAGGGGTCAGCTTCCATCTTCACGATAGTGGTATCGGGCAGGACACGGCGTAACGACTGCACATAATCGCGATAAGCCGGATATTCTTTTTCTTCTTCAGTGCTCAATCCATTCAAACCCACATCTTGTCGCAAACGCGAATTGGCATTGGCATCGAAAGCGTAGGTCATTGACGATTGGGTCGACACCTTACCCCAGACGGTTTTCTTCACGTAGGTAGTGTCGCCATTGGCATCCAGTCCGTTTTCATAGGATTTGAGTCCGTCTTTCAAAATGTCTTCGCTCACTTCGCCGAGGTTGAAATACAAATCGCCGCCTTCGCGGTTGTCGGCATTTTCGTCGAGGAATGGGTCGAGCATCCAGAATTGGATGTACTCAATATTGGATTGCTCAAAGTTGGTGTTGTCCAATTTTCTCATAATACCACCCCACCGCTTTTCGGGATAGAGCAGATTGCCATTTTCATCAATGTGAGTGGCATCCAAGTTGTAAGGGCCGCGCTCTTGGGGATAATAAGAGAGGTTGAGGGTTTGGATAATCGACGATTCACCATAGTTTAATTCCCTACCGGGGAACACCTCGCTGTAAGGAATTTCACGCACATAGGGATTGGAAAGCTGTGCCACATCATTCTTAATGTAGCCAGGCACAAGCGATGAATTGCGCTGGGTGAATAGTCGGTCGATGTGATACCATGCCAAAAGCGCACGGTTTTTGCCATAATCAATGTTGTTCGAGAGCCCGGCTTCGGGGAAGAGCGCGTTGGCACTGGGGTCGTAGGGCGTGGACGCCAAGAACCAAGAATAGGGAGAGCGCAAATCGATACCCGATTGGGTAGATTCAAAGTCGTCGATATAGGAGCTACCGGCATTCGAACCGGTTTTTGCTTGCTGCGGAATGAGTTGGGCAAATTCACCTTTGAAATTAAACGAAGAAGGCGCTGTGGCATTCACTGTGGGAATTTTGTTCAGCAAATTGGTGAGCCACATAAAATTGGTTTTGTACGACACATTAGCCCCCCAGATGGTGTTGTTGACCAATTCATCACCGATTGCCACTTTCTCGGTAAGTGCTTTTTCGCCATAGCGCATAAGGGTGGCACCCACATGGAAATCTTTATTGAAAGCATAGTCCAAATCCAAGCCCATGAGGGTTTTGCGCTGCATGCTAAAAGTGGATTGGTTTTCCATCGACACGCTGATGTTGGTACCGGCATCGATGATGCTCTGATTGATGATAGTGACCGTACCCATGGTGTAATCCACCGTGTAGTCGCTATTCTCGGTGAGCGTTACGCCACCGGCAGTTACCACCACCGACCCACGGGGCACATTCATGGCATTGAGGCGAATCACATTGCCCGACGAGGCTTGGTATTCACCCGACATCACGAATTTATTTTTGTCGGAATACTGTCGCGCTACCGACAGGGTATTATCGTAGAGTTCTTGATACACATATTTATCGGCTACGGCACCTCCCCCCATCACCTTTTTCAAGTGGCTACCGAAGGGCTCCACCACGGGGAAAATCACACGGCCATTTGACGACGAAACGGTGTAGCCTTCCAGGAAGTCGAAGCGGCCGTCCACGTTGGGTTCCTTATTGGCATCCAATCGGTCGAGGTTCATCACTTGCAGCAAAGGTTTGCCATTGATATTGCCCTCTGGGATGTAATTAAGTTCGGTGCCGGTGGTGTCGGAAAGGTATTTTACATCGAATTTAAAATTGGTGGATTGCACTTGATAGGCACCTAAAGCATACACATTCTTCATCATCAAATGCCAGAGCGGCAGTTGAGTGGAAGTGGTGGTACCTTTTAGCAATTTCACATAAAGGGAGTTTGAAGTATTGTCGATGTCGGCAGAAAATTCACCCACTTGATAGGTTTTACCACGATAGGTGTATTGGAAAGCCACGGCGAGCACTTCGTCGGCATTGAGTGCGGAAGTGAGCGAAATGTAGCCCAACGAGGTGTTGACCGAATATTCCGACGAGCTGAGCAAACGTGCTTGTTCAATTTTTTCGTAGTCCTTACCACCCTCAATGCCATAAGCCTCAAGCGGTTTCAACACCGACGAAGTGAGGCTGATATCGCGTGCATCGGGATAATTGGCTTTGATTTCTTCCAGCTCACTATTGGAATTATTGGAGGGATTGATGTCGGCGCCGGCGGTCCAGTGGGTGTTGCACAAGCGGCTGTTTTCGCCCAAGTCGGCAAACGCCACGATATTTCGCGATTCATTGAAATTGCCACGCTTATTGGTGACCCACACCTCCACGCGCGTGATATTGATACCTGAAGAGATGAGCGGGAGCTTGGAGCACCACTCATCGTAGTTGTCGCGGAAGAAATGCGAGAGGAAGAAATAGCGATTTTGGTCGTAGTTGTCGGCAGTGATATAAAACGAGGTGGTTTGTGCCCCACCCTTGGTGTTGACCGTTTGAGTTTGAGAATTTTGTTGCGACACCAAAGCCGTGGCGGTGAGTTTGCCAAACTGCAATTTGGCTTTGATACCAAAGAGCGCGGCGCTACCGCGAATGAGCGACGACCCGGTGGTCATGCTCACATTACCCGCCTCAATGTTTTTGATGATTTCGTCTTCTTTGCCCTCGTAGGCGAGTTTAAGGTTTTTATTGTCGAATTCAAAAGTTGCGTCCGTGTTATACGACATATTGAATTTCATTTTGTCGCCCACAGAGGCAGCGATGGTGGCTTGAATTTTTTGGTCGAAATCGAAATAAGTTTTGCGTCGTGCGGAAAGCGACAAAGCGGGGTTGTCGGTTTTGTTGCTTTTCACACCCATATTGATTTTGAGCGAACCGGTGGTTTTCAATTGCACGCCACCGGGTCCGAACACCGATTCCAAGGGTCCAAGCCCGAATTGCATATCCAAGAAATTGAAGGGCTCATTTTTCTTCTTTTCGATGGATTCATTGTTTTTTTGACGATAATATTCTTGCATCGACTGGCGCAAAGCGATATTATTGTATTCGTCGGGCGAAAGGATGAAGGGGGTGAGGATATCGTTGTCGCCCAATTTGGTTCGCACCACATAGTGGCCTGTTTCGGGGTCGAATTCGGCAGTGGTGGTGATATTGGACGGCGTTTTTAGGTCGGTGGGTGGTTGCACAAACTGGAGTTGATTGTAGGAATCGGACACCTTGTCTTGCGCACCGTAGGGCAAATCGAAGGAATCTTTCGGCACTTTATTGCCCTTTTCGGGCGGAACAGTGGGCGGCGGTGTGAATTTCTTCTCAGCCGTGGTGGTTTGGGTTTGCGCCACCACATAGCAAGAGAGTGCGAATGACACACTCATCAAGCACACCGTGATATAAAATGATATTTTTCTGAATCGCTGTTCCAACGTATGAATCCTTCTATAAACACAAATCGACTTCCTACATCATTTTCAACGCCTTTTTGATGGCTTCTTCCACCGACAGGGCGGGATTTGATGTAAAAAGTTTTTTCAATGCCTTTTGCGACATTTGCTTGGTGAAACCCAACATCATCAGCGCCGAGAGTGCTTCGTCGAAAGAGGCATTTGAGAATTTACTCATATCTAATAACGCATCCGATGCCACTTTTATTTTATCCTTGAGGTCAACAATTATTCTTTGGGCTGTTTTTGCGCCTATTCCTTTCACCGCTTTCAGTGCCGCAGCATTGCCTTGGGTGATGATTTGCTCGAGATCGGAGGGGGTGTAGGAAGATAGAATCATGCGAGCGGAATTGGCTCCCACACCCGACACACTGATTAATTGCAAAAACAATTCTCGTTCGTGCTTGTCGGTGAATCCGTAGAGCAGGTGAGCATCTTCTCTAATTGCCTCGTAAACATACACCTTAGCGCCTTGATTTTGCGACTGAAGAACATTGTATGAATTCAAGGAGATATTCATCATATATCCTATGCCTTGGTTGTCGATCACCACATAGGTGGGGGTGATTTCGACCACGATTCCTTTGATGTAATCCAACATATCGATTAACTGTGTTTAGAAACAACAAAATTACTCAAAAAAGCGGATAATGCGGCACTTTTGAACGCATTTTTTTCAATACAGAAGGTGATGGATTAGAGCTGACACATCGCTAACATTAGTTGCGCCATCGGCGTTGATGTCGGAGCGGGGATTTGTATCTCCATTGATAATAAGAGAAACGAGATAGGTTACGTCGCTCACATTCACCTCGCCATCGAGATTTAAATCGAGGGGATTGAAGGTTTGTACTCTTTGTAGCAGTGCCTCGATATTGAGTTTTCCGCTTCCCCAGCGAATGGGGTCGCTTTCCACGAAAGAATCGCGGGTGGAAGTGAGGCGGAGCAATGCTTTTAGGTCAGCAATAGAGAGATGAGGATTGGCTTGGAGAGCGAGGGCAATGGCACCCGTCACCACCGGTGCCGACATCGAAGTGCCTCCATTGATGCCGTAAGGATAGGTGATGCCATCCACTTGCTCTAAGGTGGTGAGCCAATTGTTGCTCACTGCCAACGATTGGTTGAATCGACTGTAAGACGACACTACAGCCATACCGGGAGCCACCACATCGGGATGCTGCACCCCGCGCATATCGGCACCATACGCAGAGAAGGGAGCGATTTGATGGAGTTTTGCACCTTTCACCACATCGGCATTCACTCCAGAAATCACGGCAGGGATGGTGCGCGCACAGTATGCGCCCACTGAAATCACACTATCGGAGGTGCATAAATCGCTGATGCTCATTGAAGCATCGCCTGAGGTGTGATTGGGAAAACTATAGGTGATAAATCGCATGTTGCTACTACCCCACCCTCGAAGCGAAACGGGGTTAGCGGCAGTGTATTGCAGGCGCATGGCATGGTTGGCATTTTTATATTTGGCATCCACCACGAAGTCGGAATGAAATTTGCCGTTGGGCTCCACAGCAGAGGCAAATAGCCACTCGCCATCGTAGAATTGCGAAAAAGTGGCATCAGTTTGGCTCGAAACCGCAAACACGCTATCGCCAGGCAATGCTGAGAGCCATGGCGAAACGTATAGCACTTCTCCTGTGGTGCGGTCCACCACTTGAGCGCGCATTGAAAACGGCTCTTCGGAATCCGACCACATCGACAAATGACCACTCAAATTGTAGCCATAATATTGATTCGATAGGAAGGTGGATAAGGTGTCGGCTGTGGTGGAAAGTTGCTTGTGCAAACACACATCTTTGTTGCCATCGTTTCCGGCAGAAACCACGATAATTTTGCCATTTCCCGACAATTGTTCAAACACCTTGCACAAATACGATGAGCCATCGTGGGCTTCGGCGTAGGAACTCAAACTCATATTCACCACACAAGGCTTTTGGGCGAGGGCGGCGTAATGGAAAATAAATTTGAGTGAATTGGCAATATTCACGTCGGTTAACTCATTTTCAGGCATTCCGCATACCACCAGCTCGGCACAGGTTGCCACCCCGGTGTAGGGATTGCCGACGTAGCTACCGGCAGCCGTTCCCATAGTGTGGGTGCCATGCAGCGCAGTACAATCGGAGGTGAGCGACTGAATTTGGTCGGCATAATACGCACTGCCGGGGAGTGTGTCGGCACCAACCACAGGCTCCATGCCTGTGGTATCGGATGGGAAATATACCGCAGAAATGCGGGATTTGCCGTCGGGCGATTTGAAGTTGATATGGTTCACATCAAAGCCGGTGTCAATCATGCCCACAATCACCCCGGTGCCATCAAATTTTGAAAATAAATCGGGAGTGATAGAAGGCGACCAATGGCTAAAATATAATGCACTATCATTACAGATTTGCACTTTTTTGGCAACTGCTATTCTATCAATGCGCGCTTCAGCATCGGAGGAGAGAAAAGATGGCGAAATTTGCGCCGTGTAGAGGTGGGGCGCCACTTGGGTGAGCTTTACGCCTTGGCTGCGGAGTGAGGCTGCCACATGGGGTGCAGCTTCTATAAAGCACGGGATATGATGCGGTGAAGAAGTGCTTTTTGCGTGCTTGATTTGGGGGTGATTTTGATGCAAAAAGAGTTTTGTGCCGGAGGAATAATCCGCAGCATGGATAGCAAATGAAAAAGCTACAGAAAACAGAAAAACAACGATGGTACGCATCATTTTATGGAATTAAGACCTTGAATGATTGCCCGGCTGAATGGCTCACTGCCTTCACGATATAAACCCCTTTGGGAAGTGACGATACAGAGAAGGAAACGGATTGCATACCTTGCTCGGTGTGAATTTGCTTACCATTTATATCAAATAATGTGGCGGTGATGTGAGAAGAATCGGCGGTGGAAAGGTATAGATAGTGAGCATCTTTCATCATCACAATCTGCTGAGCAAAGATTGATTGTTCGCTCAATCCTGAAGAAAGTACCTCTACCAAACCTTGGTAGGCATCGATTTTGCCATTGCCCCAGTGAATGTCGGCTGTTATGCCGGTTTTGTTGGCAGAATTGGCCATCACTTGTTTCACTTGGTCGATGGTGAGCAAAGGATTGGCTTGCAACCATAATGCCACAATGCCCGACACACATGGGGTGGCCATAGAAGTGCCACTCATCACACCCCAATAACAGTCTCTGCCTGTGGCATCGGGCTGAACCATCGCATACGATGATTTATATCCCAAATTGGAATTTACAGCCGAAACCACCGCCGTGCCGGGTGCTGTGATAAAAGGATGCGACACACCATTTACATCCACTCCACTACTTGAAAAAGAAGAAATGCTCCCTATCGGGGCGTTGGTGTCGGAAACGGTGTTGCCTAAATAATTGGAATGACTATTGCGATTCACATACGAACCCACCGATATAGTGCGTTGTCCGGTAGCCATATCACTGATAGCGCACTCTGCGGAGCCTGCAGTGAATCCATCCACTCCATAGGATTGGAAAGAACTGCTGCCGGTGCACTCCCACACACGCAAATCCATTTCATCGGCGGCATGATAAGAAACACCTATAACATACCCCGATTTCATTCGCATCGATGATTTGAAGTAAATGCGAGTGTGACCGGTTACATCATTTGAGCCGAAAGAGATGGATAAATCGCCGGAAGTCACCACTTGAGAGAAATACTCATTGCTATAAACGGAGAAAGTGGTGTCGGCTTGGAGCACATCGGTGGAATAGATGATAGATTGACTATTTTTGTCAAAAATATGCAATTGGATACTGAATGGATGTGTGGTATTGCTCCAAGCATCCACTTCAGCGAGAGGATAACTCAAGAAGGAAGAAAGAGGCCGGGAGGCGGAAATGGTTTTGTGGAGATACAACGACTGTGCACCTTCATTGCCGGCTGCCACACAAATCACAGTGTGGGGATAGGTGTCAGCAATTTCATCGAAAGCACGCGCCATAAATCCAGTGCCATCGTGCGGACCATCATGATTTCCCAAACTCAAATTAATGACACAAGGATTGCCCAGCGAAGCGGCATACTGCGCGATATATCTCACGCCGTCCACCACATGCACCTCGCTCATATCATTGCCCAAAGCGCACACCACAATATCCGCTTCGGGTGCCATTCCCCTAAAGGTGTCGTAGGCATTACTCAAAATCGAGCCGGCAGCTATGGCAGTGGTGTGGGTGCCGTGCGATGTGTTGGCGTCGTGGATTAGATTCTGAATATCGGCATCGGCGTATTCCGAACCCGGAAAACCGAGAACGGGTGTGCCGGAATTGTCGGAAGGGATGTAGACCCGCTTGATACGATTTTTGAGGTCGGAATCCAGAAAGGCACGATGATTGAAATCGATACCCGTATCCACGACGCCAACCACCACTCCCTTACCGGTAAACGGCGATTCCAATCCGTAGCCTTCGTTCGCCATTACAGCACCGGTGGAAGTGGCTGCACATCCGGAGAGCAAACGCACTTGGTGCGAAACATCGATTTCATTCACGCCTTTCAAGTCGGAAATCGCGTGAATTTGCTTCAGCGGGATGGTAACGGTGGCAAAGTCGGAAAACACCGAATTCACCTTCGCCCCTGCTTGCTCAAGGCGAGCAATCACCTCGGGAGAATTGAACGACACAAATGCTTCCACACACTGAGTATCGAAGGCTTTCGCCATCAGCTCCTCATGGTTTTGAATCCATATTTTGGTAGCGGGCGACAATTGCTTCACAGAGGCAAACACAGAAAATGATGCCAAGCAAACGAGCAAGTATGTGTACAATTTTTTCATTTTTCGAACGGATTTTCCACAAAGTTACAACGAAAGCGAAAAATAAGCAAGAGTCTCGGCATTTCTATCTGCTGAGACTCTTGAATCATATTATCGGGTATTGAAAAGCCTTATTTGCTCAGCGTTTCAATCACCTTTTGGAGGTTTTGATTTTCGGGATCTGCTTCAAGCCACAATTTGAAAGTTTCGAGGGCTTTCTCTTTGTTCTTTACGCTATTGTAGTACAAACCAATGTATTGGTAAGCATAGCAGAGAGTGCCCTTGTAAGCTGGTTGTTGGTCAGCAGGAAGCGCTTTGATAGCGTTTGCCATAGCTTGCATAGTTTCGAGTGCAGTACCATTGTTTTTGGGTTCGCTTGCAGTTTGGATACCGGCTTTGTAGTAAAGGTTCACGATATCGTTGGGGTTAGCTTCAAGCGCCTTATTGATATAAGAGAGCGCTTCAGCAAGTGCGGCAGCTTTAGTTTCGGGCACGGAATCGGCAGCAGCCTTATCTTTATACACGATAGCCATATTCACCAAGTCTTTGTTCACACACTTGTCGCTTTCAAGCACCTTTTTTCCATAATAGATAGCCTTGTCGAACACCTTAGCCTTGCATGCTTGGCTTGAGAGGTTGCGCGCCAAATCAAGATTATCGGGGTTGGCTTTAATGGCTTCATCGTAATATTTCATAGCTTCGTCGGGCAATTTAGCTTCTTCGAGCGCCTTAGCAAACATCACGAGGTCTTTGTAGTTGAAATTGTCGTCGTTGGCACCTTTTCTGAGTGCAAACATTTCTTTACCTACAGCCACTGCATCTTCCCATTGGGCTTTGTTTTCGAGGCTGTACATCATCATACGGCAAGCAGGCACATAGTAGTTGCTCTTAGGAGTGATTTTTGCTTTCAAAGCAGAAGCCACCTTGAGGCAATCGTCGAATTTATCGGCGAAGTAGAGCAATTGTGCATAGCGAGCTTCGTCTTTATCGAAGTGGTTGTTAGAGCTGGTGATGTATTTACCATAGCGTTCGGCAGCTTCAGCGAAGTCGCCGTTTTGGTACAGCTTTTCAGCGAGCTGACGTTGCACCAAAGCAGAATTGGGGTGCGCCACAATAATTTCGTGCAATTTTTGAAGAGCCAATTCCTTATTCACTTGGAAATAAGTGTCGGCATATTTCACAGTGGCTTCAATGTTGGTTTCATCTTTGGTGAACGCCATTTCATACTTACCCATTGCGTCGCCCACATCGTTTTTAGCCATACTCATATCGCCTTCGCAGATGTAAGTTTCCACGATGGCGTCTTTGGTCCACTTGCGTGCATCTGCAATGCACTTTTCAATTTTCTTTTCATTAGCCACAGGGTCGGCAGCGAAATAGGCAGCAGCGATAGCCACTTCCAATTTAGCGTCTTTCTTCGCCAATTTGCGGGCTTCTTTAAAGAGGTCTTCACCGGCTTTGTTGCCTTGCTTAAGCATCACGGCACCTTGACCCACATAGTTGTAGGGGTTTGAAGCGTCGGCAGCCACACCTTTGTCGAAGTTAGCCTTAGCGGCATCGAGCTGACCTTCCTTAAAGTCGATCATACCATAATAGTAGAAAGCTTCCGACTTGTTGGTTGCAGAATTGATGTTACGATCGAGAATGGTTTTAGCATTTTCGTAATCACCAATTGAATAAAAGTCGATACCGTCTTTGAATCCTTGAGCGAAAACAGAAACGGATGCTCCCAATAGCAGGGAAGCGAATAAGAATTTCATTTTCATGATTGTAATGATTTTAATGTATTATGATTTTTAATTTAATTTCTTGCTAATTTTTAACATAACGCGAAAATCGGGGGTCGTATTGTGCCGGGTAGCTTAATTCGACACATCCACGATTCTCACGGGTTCGGCACCGGGCATCACACCGGTTTGGAGGATGATTTTTTGCCCAATCACACCGGTAAGGAACACGAAGAATTGGTGCGAGGGCGAACCGGGATAAGCGGCATCGATGGCATAAATTTTTCTAAAGAGCGGATAAGAGCCGTCGGCAATGTAAGCCTGATAGGGCTTCACGCCTTGCACTCGGTCCATGCTGCGCACCTTCAGCACCTTCACCCTTGAGGTGAAATCGATGGCAGTGGGTTCGGTTTCTTGTTCGCTCTTGTTGAGTTCTTTAAACCTATCTTCATTGCTTTTGGCACTTTCGCCCATGTCGTCGGCAATCCAACTCACGCCCACGAAACCGATAGCATTTCGGTTTTTCTCCACCAATTGAAACACCTCTTCGGTGGATTTTGCGGAATACACGGGGAAAGAGAACTCTTTACCCTTTAAAAATTTTTCCTTCATGTAGTGAATCACGCCGGAGGCATTGCCATCGAAAAGGAGTTTCACCGAATCGTTTCGCATTTTGGTGGGCACGATTTTGCCCCAAGTGCGATACTTACCGGTCATTAAGTCGGTGAGTTCCTGCATAGAGAGCTCGTCGATGTCGGAATTTTTGTTCACCACCAATGCCACAGCATCCACGGCAATCATACGCGAGCGATAGGCGCGATTTTTGGAAGCCAAATAGCGCTTTTGGTCTTGGGTTAAATCTTTTTGGGTGATGATTAAATCCACATTCTTGTTGAGCAACGAATCGAGTGCTGCCGATTCGCTCATGTAGCGCGCCATCACATTGGATTGTGGATACTGATATTCGAAAATGGAGATTTCTTGCTCCAGAATGTTACGGAACGACTCGTCGCAATACACCTTGGCAAAACCCGAAACAGCCTTTTTCTGGTCTTTGTATTTAGTGCAACTTGTTGACAATACGCCAAGGGTAGCAACCAGCAATATGGAGAGGACAAATTTATACATAAGCCTTAGGAGTTTGAATCGTGAGCAGTCAACTTTTTTTGCATATCAGCCTTATCGGCTTTCTCTTCCAAATTCTTCAGGAAGTAGTAATCTTTCCCGGTGATTTGGCGATAACACCTGTACACGCCATAGAGGACGAAAACCACCGCTAATAAATAGCGGAACCAGGTGTAGGAAGCGGTCCATCCAAAGAAATTGATATACATGAGTGCCGCCATACCAAAATAAATATAAATCATAAAAATACCGAAAGCCACACGGAGCGTTTTAAACGATATTTTAGCCAGATTCTTCATAGTAATTTCTATAATTTTGCTGTTTAGACGATGACAAAATTGAAAGGTTTATCATCGCGGATGAAACATCACATTTTCTACATTCGTATTAACGCGTAAAGTTACGAATTTTTAATCAAATTCCAATCAAAGTGTAGCGCGAATTAAATTTAGTTAACGAAATAATGGGGATTGAATAAACATTTGGGAAGGTTAGGGGGAATTGAAAGACCTTGATGGGATCAGTAGAAATAGTGTGGGGGCAACCACACTAAAGCCGGCGAAAACGCTAACCGCCATCGGAGATGGCTTATTGTGGTTAACTCCATGCAAGCGAAGGCGCAGCCGAGCGCAGCTTGGAGATAGCAAACCGGATGATATGAGCCTCGGGAGAGGGTCGGTTGTGGCAAATTATCATCAAGCTGTGTCAAATGCTAATGCATAGCAATCCGGATGGTGGCCGGGATGTGTGTAGGCCGGTATGAGATGAACTCGGAGCGTAGCGGAGGGTTCATCGAAATGCCGGTAACCAATGCCACCGGGAGGCACGCATGCCGTAGGTGTGCACCCCCACCACGGAGGTGTGCACGGCTTCCAAGCGTTTCAAAACAAGAGCAAAACTACCCATCGGCGTTAACAAAAGAACCGTCCGTATGTTAACACGAATCAATAGGGGCGTCGTGTAGCGCGCGAGAAACGCCCGAGGCGAGGATTGCCACAACCGACCCTCTCGAGGCTCATGCCCTTG
>JBJECV010000203.1:0-5194 GCA_051871435.1 Sodaliphilus sp.
ATATCACCCACGCCCAATCCTTTCCCGCAAAATGTTCCAAGCGTTCCAAGTGTCAAGTGTTTCAAGTGTTCCAAGTGTTCCACAAAGGGGTTTTCGTTTTCCTTCTTTTGTTCTTCTTCCTATTCCATAAGTGTAAAAATTTCACTTCCATCCCTTCATGGAGGGTAGGGGATAGGCTTCCCCCTTATCCCGAGCGTTGCGCGGCTACCCTTCAAATGTCACCCCGTCCATTTTTTTATTCAAAGAAATATTAATAACTTTGCATTTAATGAACGTGTTTTTACATATCACTCGCCTTTCATCCCCGGCATGGTGGATGCGATGCTTTGTTCTCGCTGTGGTTTGTTGCTGTGCGTCGCTCTCCGCAGCGCATGCTGCCCCTTCCATCGAATCGCTCTATCGGCAATATGCCCAAGCGCAAAATGCTCAAAAAGAACAATTGGCTCGCCAATTGCAAAAATTGCTTATCGATGAGGAGTACGTGGAGGCGGAATTTTTTACCGATAAAAAATACAAAGGGATGGAGGAAGCCACCATTCTGATGGGGGTGAGCAGTTATTTCTACTACGCCGACCAATATGCCGAGGCGGAAAAGGTGGGCTTGAAAGCCATTGAGCTCCTCGACAAGGTGGAAAACGACCTGAAGAGCGATACCTACAGCATTCTCGGCTGCTCGATGCAGCGCATGGGCAATTTGCCGAAGGCGCTCGAATATATGCAAAAGGGACTCGACATCGATACCAAAATCGGCGATAAGGAGCGAATGGGAAGCGATATGAACACCATCACGGGCATTTATCTCACCATGAACGATCCCAAATCGGCGGAGCAATACATCCTGAAGGCTATCCGTCTGCAAAAGAGTGTGCATGGGGCGAAACCCAGCACCCGCTTGGGCATTCAGTTGGGTATGGCTTCGGAGGTGTATCTGAAGTTGAAGGACTACAATAAGTCGCTCAAATATGCCAATGAGGCACTTGCCAACGACACCAAAAACGGCGACTCGGTGGCAGCTGCCGTGCGCCAATGTCAAGTGGCAGCCGCGCTCTACGAACTCCGGCGCTACGATGACGCCGAGCCGAAACTCCGCTCGGCGCTGCCGGTGCTCATCGAGGCGAAGAAAAATAATTCCTTGGCTATCTGTTATGCTCAATTGGCTGACATTATGCGCGTGAAGCACAATGATGCTGAGGCAGTTACCTATTTTGAGAAAGCACTTGAAATTTGCACTGCCATCGGTAATCGCTATTTGGAGCGTCGCTGCGAGCGAGGCATGGCTGAAGCCCTGGGCTCTATCCGTCCTGCCGAGGCGCTGAAGCATTGGCAGCGACACACCGAACTCGCCGACAGCATTTTCAATGAGGAATTGGCGCGCCAATCCAATATCTTCAATGCCAAATACAAAAACGAGGAACTCCAAGCACAAAATGCTCAAATGGAAAGCACCAATCGGGTGTTTCGCATTGCTATCGTGGCCACCATCATTTGCCTTTGCTTGCTGATTGTGCTGGCGGTGGCGCTCTATGTAATGTTTAAGCAAAAGAGCCGTGCCCACATCATCGCTCACCGATTGGAGCAGGCACGCACCTCGTTTTTTACCAATATCACCCACGAATTTCGCACTCCGCTCACGGTGATTCTCGGAGCGAGCGAACGCCTTATGAAGGGCAATTTGGCGCCCGACGAAGAGCCCGCCACGCTTTATGCCATGATTTTGCGCCAAGGCAAGGGGTTGCTGCGTCTCATCAATCAGTTGCTCGACATTTCGAAGGTGAATTCCGAAATCGGCAATCCAGATTGGCGTCACGGCGATGTGGTGCCGCTCATCAGTATGGTGGTGAGCAATTTTAAAGATGCCGCCTACCAGAAAGGTATTCACCTCCGCTTTGCCACCAAGCAGCACGCCATAGAAATGGATTTTGTGCCCGACTATTTGCAAAAAATCATCTCCAATCTCATCAGCAATGCCATCAAATTCACCAATGCCGATGGCACTGTGGCAATCACGGCAGAGGCGAAGCGCCACGACATCTGCATCCGCGTGGCTGACAATGGCAGGGGCATTCCGAAGGAGGATTTGCCCGGCATTTTCGATGCCTTCCAGCAGGCGTCGAACGGCCACGATAAGGTGGGCTCGGGTGTGGGATTGGCATTGGTGAAACAAATTGTGAACAGTATGAAGGGAGAAATACGCGTTTCGAGTTCGGTGGAAAAGGGAACGGTTTTCACTATTCTTTTGCCGCTCGACCAAGC
Organism: Sodaliphilus sp.; assembly: GCA_051871435.1. Classification (GTDB taxonomy): domain Bacteria; phylum Bacteroidota; class Bacteroidia; order Bacteroidales; family Muribaculaceae; genus Sodaliphilus. Next base: position 2,254 of record JBJECV010000203.1, read on the forward strand.
CCTGAAAACGCCCGCCAAACCCGTCGTGGGCGGTACTGTCATCATGGCGCCCGATGTGGAACTCGACGAGGCAGCGCCTCACCCGGGCGCTCCGAACACGGAGCACCACCACGCCAAGCCGTCCGTTTTGCTGGTGGAAGACGACCCCGACATCTCTTACTACATCGGCTCACAGCTCGCCAATGATTATAATGTGCATTATGCAGCCAATGGCGAGGAGGGATTTGCTATGGCCGGCGAGCTGATGCCCGCCCTCATTATCACCGACCTGATGATGCCGGTGTGCGATGGCTACAGCCTTTGCCAACGCCTACAAGCGAGTGAGGCACTCAACCACATCCCGGTGATTATCCTCACTGCCAAATCGGATGATGCCGACAAAATTAAGGCGCTCCAACTCGGGGTGGACAATTTTATGAGCAAACCTTTCAGCAGCGAAGAACTGGAATTGCGCGTGAATCACCTCATTCAGCAGCGTGAGGCATTGCGCCGCAAATTTAGCGTGGCACTGGCGCAAGGCGACGACCCGGAAGTGAATTTCTCGGAACCCGAACGCCTCTTCCTCGAAAAATTCAATGCCATCATCGAAGAAAAAATGCAAGATGGCGAGGTCGACATCGAAAATATGGCATCGGCGCTGTGCATGAGCCCCAAACAGCTCCGCAGCAAAATGGCTTCCATCACCGGCGAAACGCCCTCGAGCTACGTCCAAAAATTGCGCCTCAAAAAAGCCTGCCAATTGCTCAAGCACACCGACCTCCAAATCGGCGAAATAGCCATGCAATGCGGCTTCGACGACAGCGCCTACTTCTCACGCCTATTCAAACAAGTGCACAACCTCACCCCCACCCAATACCGCAAAAAATAACTCCCCACCACCTCTCTTTCATTTAAAATGCCGAGAGTCGTGCACGCACTTTTCTCATGCCGTTTGCTGTAGGCGCACTTCGTAATGCACAATGATTAATTCATAATTCAAAATTCACAATTTCCTTTCACCTCTAAGGCTAACGGCTAACGGCTCCCGGTTTATAGCTTTGCAGCAGGCCCATTTTTTTTCGGCGAAGCCGACTTTTTTTCGCGAAGCGGCTTTTTCTTCGGGTGGTGGGGATGTGAGTGGGGAGCGCCAGCTCCCCACCGTGGCTGAGAGTGGAGATAAATGACGAAAACTTGTTTTCAGGCATTTATCTTCACTCTCAGACCACGACAGGGCGTCAGCCCTCACATCCCCACCGCACGACTTTTTTGTTCGTTTCATGCCACAAAAGCAATCAATCCCGCCTCAAAACACCCTCAAACACGCAAAAATGTAACATTTCTCCAAAATTAAGTCACCAAAATCCAAACTTTCCGCCTCCAAAAATCCGAAATTTGCATCAGTAATTCAAGCAGATTTTTCTGCAACACTTATGCCCCATGTCAGGTGGAACTTTTGAATTTTATTGAAATGAATAGAACCAATGTAAATGATGCGGTGGAAGCAAACCTTGAGTCTGCTTCCACCTCCTACGAAGAGGTGAACCAATTCATCAACTCCGTTGCAGCCCCCGATTCCCACTCCATCATCATCAGAGACGAAAAAAGGGAAAAACTCATCAAAAAAAGAAAAAAATAATCCGCTCCCGCCCCACACATTAATATAATAAGGCGGTGCATTTAAAATCTGACAAAGCAGCTGTACCATTCCTCCCTTCCCTTCAGGGAGGGGCCGGGGGTAGGCTTCAATGTTCCTTACTCTACTTTTGCTTGTCCAAAAAGATTAAAAAATAAAAAAATCGAAAAAAAAAACTTCGAATAATTGTTTTATTCAAAAAATAATTTATATCTTTGTCCAATGATAAGAGGCAGATTATGCCAATATCAAGCATTAACAAATGCCAAACATTTTATAAACAGACTATTAGAGAACTAATTTTATATTTTTTACAAACAACTAAATCAATTGATTATGAAAGTAAAATTTTTACTCGTTGCTGCTCTCGCTGCTGTTAGCATGACTGCACTTGCTGAAGTCAACAACAGCTGGGCTACTGACAAAGTTTATTTTGATGACTTCGCCATCAAGAAAGGTGAAACTAAGCAAGTAGCTATTAAGTGGAACACTGAAACTCCTTATGCTGCTGGTCAAGCTGATATCAAGCTTCCCGAAGGTTTGGAATTCGTAAAAGGTTATGACGAAGAAGAAGAAGCTGATGTGTTGGTATTGAACAACTACAGCGGTCGTGCTAAAAAACACAGCTGGTCTTCCGCATGGCAAAAGAAAGAAGCCGGTTCTACTGAATACAACTATGGTTGGATTCGCTACGTGGTGATGCATATGTCTAACAAAACAATTGCTGCCGGTGACGATGAAGTAGCTTATGTATTCGTTAAAGCTGCTGAAGATGCTCCAGAAGGTACTTTCACTGCTGACGTATGGGCAGTGCACTGGTCAACTGGTATCCTTGGTGGTGTAGGTGACGGTGATGGTCCAACAAGCCAATTCAATGTTACAATTCAGGCTACCGGTATCCAAGATGTTACTTCTGCTAACGTAGTTAAGGCTCAAAAAGTTATTGAAAACGGCCAAATCTACATCATCGCAGGTGACAAGAAGTACAACGTGATGGGTGCTGAAGTAAAATAATCAAACTTCAAATTCCCACGTCAGCACTTCTGACAAAATAAAAAATCAAGGTTGCTCCCATCCGAGCAACCTTGATTTTTTATCCCTTTGCTTCACGGAAGGGCAGATGAGTCCCCCGATGCCATCTTGCCGTATTGGGGTTGACCTCACCCCACCTTCCACCTTATCTTTGCCCCCGAGTTCTTTGAAATTTTCGAGTCAACAAGTTGAAGACCTCACCCAGATCTCACTCTCACGGAATGTGTATCCGGATGGTGTATGGTTATCCGGATGGTGGACGAGTATCCGGATGGAGGACGAGTATCCGGATGGTGG
>JBJECV010000204.1:0-22259 GCA_051871435.1 Sodaliphilus sp.
CAAGGGAGCGCCCCATGTGCGACCACCATCGGTGGAACAATACACCGCACTCACTGTGCCGGAGGAGGACAGACTATAAGTAATCACAATGTTTTTGCCCTCCTGATAGGCATCCACATTGCTCACCTTTTGGCCATAAGATATTCCTACAGCCCAAAAGAAAAAGAAAATGATGAGAATTAATCGATTCATAATGAAATAAAATATCGGACTTTCAAAGCAAAAGATTCGTTTGAATCCACCTTATTTACGTATTTGGATTTGAATCATTTTCACTTGTAAATCCTTGTCTTGAGTTCGGATTTTTGAAACCCACTGATGGAAATCGCGTTCAGAGAGTTGACGTGGTAGCGAAACATTATAGGCAAGGTCGTTAGCCTTATAAAAGAGTTTGGGAGAAAAGAGTACATATAGCACATTATGTTCTACCGCTTTGCTGGCGGTAAGCACATATTCATCTACCAAAGCTTTTTGGTTGGTTGGTGCCTTATCAATGGAGAAAAACACATAATCATCGTTGGCATTCACAGCCTGAATACCAGTGGTCATTCGCTGATAAGGCAAAAGGCAAAAAGCATTGCCATCGCCTGGAAGCAAATATACTGCCACATATCCCGCCACAGGGGAGCGGAAATGGAGGTACATATCGTTGCCATCGCGAAAATCGGTGGAAGCATCCGCCGAATTAGGATGATTGCGAAGAGTTTGCGCCACAAAATTCACTTTGGCAGCTGTAATTTCACGCGCTTTCCCTTTCACCGAAATCGTTACTACCATCATATTATTGACAAACTGCACCTCACACTTCGGTTCACCTATGGTTTCAATCCATTCTCCTCTCACATCAGAAGTGCCTAACGAGAAAAAAGAAGTAGTGGAACCATCATTGCCATTTTTCACTATGGTGGTGTTCTCTTGAGAAACGAGTGTACCAAATTCATCGGCTATGGCTTGAATTTTCGCCCTTTCGAGTGCGATTTTCATAGCTTCTTCAGGCGATTGATTAGCCGGCGCATGATACACATAAGTGGCCTCCACCGTTTTCAACTTAGACGCGAAAGCGATGGAAGTCACAGTTAATGCGAAGGCAAAAAGGCACGCAAAAAATTTCATACCAATTTAGAAGCCAAGCGCTTTGTCTAATTGTTCGTGCAATTTAAGTCCTTTTTTCTCAAGGTCTTCACGAACGGCTTGTCGAGCAGCTTCTTTAGCCATCTGCATATTGTAAGCCACGCGCACGAGCACTTCTTTATTCTTGTTTGGCAATTCTCTATATAGTTCGGTTACTACAATCGTTTTGCCGATTTTTTGGGAGATTAAATTTTTGCTGGCGAGCACGCTCTCAGTGATAGAAGCAGCTTCTTCCTTGGCCAATTGCTTATTTGCCACAGTGTTTTCAATAAGGGCAGTGACTTCGGTTTGGATTTGTCCGGCAAGATTTTGCTTGGAAAGTTCAAGAGCTTGCATTTTGGCAGCATCATAGTTCTCGCCAATGCTCATAGCCTCACCCATCAAAAATTTCGGGTAGCCGATTTCATCTTGTTCTTGCTGCTTAAGGTAGCTGTTGTCGAGCTGTTTTTCCAAAGGAAGGGCTCCCGGAGCCACTTTCCATCCTTCTTTCTTGAGTCTTTTGGCCTCATTACGTGCCGTTTTAGAGGATTTTGAATCAAGTTCCTTTTTGGCAGCCTTATTGCTGTCGGCATTCATTGTTAGAGGAGCAGCCAAAAGTGCAAAAGCACTCAAAATTGTAAAAATTTTTTTCATTTTATTTTTAGTGTTTCTCACGTCCTCAGGTGTTGAAACGGGGGGTTAATTGTTTATATAAAGAAAGCGTGAGGACGATGCTGTTGTCAATCGATTAAGAGGCATCGCCAAACGCCTTTCCCAGTATTGTACAACCATCCCCCCACGCTGAAGCCTATATAGCTCCTCCCGCTTGTACGGGGGGATGAAATACAAGCACAGCGAAGGCGCTTCCGGTTGCTTCGAAATCCACTGAGTTTGAAATTGGCGATTTCCTTAATCGAGATTTGAAGCGAAACGCTTTCGTTTTTTTCCAAAAAGTTGCGAAAAAGGAGGGTGCAAGCACTCTACTCCATTTTCAATGGCAAAAATAAGCAATAATTAGGAATTTTGCAAGCGTGAACACAAATTTAGATTAATGCATAATTCATAATGCATAATTCATAATTAATGGTTAATTCATGATGCTTGATTATAGCCCCTATAGCTAATGGCTAAGGGCAATTGTGAATTATGAATTATGCATACATTAAGCATTATGAATTATGAATTGTGAATTATGCATTCATTAAGCATTATGAATTGTGCATTATGCATTCTATGATAAGTCCTGCGAGGGTGAAACCGAAGATGGCTGTGATGTGGACGAGGGAGCCGTTCACTTGTTTTTTCTTGGCATTGAGTTCGGCGCTGGCGATGTCGGCTGCGGTATGTGCTTCTGCGGTCCTTTCTTCTGCCGGCACGCCACGGTTTTCGAGCATTTCCTCGCTGTAAACGCATTGTATTTTCTTGCCCGGCCGCTGTTTGTTGCGCTTCATGCGTTTGCGCAGCACGGCGCCCAATCGGCAGCCCTGCACTTTCCAAAATTCAGTGACCCGAATGCGCGTGGGGTCCATTTTCAGCGCTGCGCCCATCGACGAAAACACCTCGGCACGCACCGGCAATTCTTGCTGCGGCAGCATCCCCTCCTTATTGCCCCACGTGCCATTAGTGGCATTGAGTAGCAAAGCGCATTTATCGCGAATGGAATCGATGCAATCCACGATGTAGTCGTAGGTGTGGAGCGCAAAAAGGTGGTTGGTTTGCTGCGTGTAAACTTTCTGAATGGCAGTGATTTGCGCATCGGGGTTAATTTCTAATAAACGCGCCTTCAAGGCTTCCACCTTCACTTGTCCGATGGTTTTGGTGGTAGCCATCGATTGGCGATTCACATTACTTTCCGCCACCCGGTCGCAGTCCACAATGGTGAGATGCACCAGCCCCGAGCGAATCAGCCCCTCGGCGCACCACGAGCCCACACCGCCCACACCAAAAATAATCACCTTCTTGGTGCGGAGCGCCGTCATGGTAGCGTCGCCCAACAGCAATTGTGCTCTATTGAAAATTTCCATCGCCTCAATTTTTAAAAGTAAAGGCTTGAAATCCGCATGCAGAATTTCAAGCCAACAGGGTTTTTGGTAGTGATACTGGGAATCGAACCCAGATTACAAGATTGAGAATCTTGCGTCCTAACCGTTAGACGATACCACCATTTACACCGCAAAGTTAGTAAGAATTCTATAAACTGCAAAATTTTTTGTAATTTTGTGTAAACTTATTTTTGTATGTCAAATCTTTTGCAAGTAGATAGCCTCACTAAGTCTTTTGGTGTGAACGCCTTATTCACCGACATCAATTTCACCATCAACGAGGGTGAAAAAGTGGGGCTCATCGCCAAAAACGGCACGGGAAAATCCACATTATTGAACATATTGGCAGGCGCTGACACGCCTGATTCGGGTAGCATCATCTACAAAAACGATGTGAGCATCGGCTATTTGCCACAGCTGCCGCATTTCGAATCGGAGCTAACGGTGATGGAAACGTGCTTAGTGGGCACCGACGAACAATCGCGCGCTATCCGCCAATACGAAGAAGCCTTGCTGAATGGAGACAACGAACAAATAGCACACGCCGTGCAGCAAATGGACTTAGCGGGGGCTTGGGATTTTGAAGACCGATTTAAGCAAATTCTGTCGCAACTAAAAATCACGGATATCCATCAGCGCATTTCACAAATGTCGGGCGGACAAATCAAGCGCGTGGCATTGGCTAAAATTTTGATTAGCAATCCGCAATTTTTAATCCTCGACGAACCCACCAACCACTTGGATATCGACATGATAGAGTGGCTGGAAGCATATCTCACGCGGAGCAAAATCACCATTCTGATGGTGACGCACGACCGCTATTTCTTGGATAAAATTTGCGGCAAAATTCTCGAACTCGACCAAAACGCCATCTTTGCCTATCAGGGCAATTATAATTATTACCTTGAAAAGCGAGCCGAGCGCATCGACGCACAAAACGCCGCCGTGGAAAAAGCACGCAATTTGCTCCGCACCGAAATAGAATGGATGCGACGCCAACCGCAGGCACGCGCCCACAAAGCGCAATACCGCATCGACGCGTTCTACGATTTGAAAGAACGCGCACAGCAGCGCAACGAAAAGGGCGATGTGGTGCTCAACGTGAAAGCCGGCTACATCGGCAAAAAGATTTTCACTGCCCACCACGTGAGTAAAGCCTTCGGAAATAAAGTGATACTCAACGATTTCAACTACACCTTTTCGCGTTACGAAAAGTTGGGCATCGTGGGCGATAACGGCGTGGGGAAATCTACGTTCATCCGCCTTTTATTAGACAAAATTCAGCCCGACAGCGGCTATTTCGAAATAGGCGAAACGGTGAAATTCGGCTACTACAGCCAAGAGGGAATGACTTTTGATGAAAGCAAAAAGGTGATTGATGCCGTGCGCGACGTGGCAGAGCACATTTATTTCGATGAAAAGAATCACTATTCGGCATCGCAATTTTTGCAACTGTTTCTGTTCTCCCCCGCCGACCAGCAAAAACTCATTGCCAAACTCAGTGGCGGCGAAAAGCGTCGGCTCTATTTGGCATTGGTGCTCATCAGCAAACCCAATTTCTTGATTCTCGACGAGCCCACCAACGATTTAGACATCCAAACCCTCGCCATTCTCGAAGATTATCTCAACAAATTCTCGGGCTGCTTGATAGTGGTGAGCCACGACCGCTATTTTATGGACCGCTGTGTGGACCACACGTTCGTGTTTACGGGCAATGGCGAAATCAAAGATTTCCCCGGCAATTACAGCGAATTTCGTGCTTGGAAAATCGCCCACGAAAAAGCCGAAACGGAAATCAAGAAAAAGACTACGCCCAAAGACAAACCGCAGAAGCCAAACACGCGTTCTGCTGCCAACAAACTCACCTACAAAGAGAAAAGAGAACTGGAAGCGATCACCACAATGATAGAGCAATTAAGCGCTGAAAAAGAGGGACTTGATGCAGTGTTTAATAGTGGCGAGCAAATTGATGATGTGGCGACAAAAGCCGCTCGCTATGAAGAAATTAAAACCCAACTTGATGAAGCCGAAATGCGCTGGCTCGAATTGAGCGAAAAAAAGTAACGAAAAAGGGATGTAGGAAAACGATTTTCCAACATCCCTAATTTCCGTCTATCGTATCATTCGATTATCCGCAGCGAGAGGTGCCACAATTGGTGCAAAGTAAGCAACCTTCTTGATACACGAGCGATTCTTGACCGCAGTTCGGGCAAGTTTGTCCACTCAATTTTTCGCCATTGGGCAAATATTTTTTCAGCGCGCGTTCCACACCCATTTTCCAGGTGTTGATGGATTTGTTGTCCAATTCCAAGCTACCCACCAATTTGAGCACTTGAGCAATCGGCATTTTGTAGCGGAGCACGCCGGAAATCAATTTTGCATAGTTCCAGAATTCCGGATTGAATTTCTCCGACAGGCCTTCAATGGTGGTTTTAAAACCGCGTTTGTTCACGAACTGGAAGTCGTAGCGCTTCTGACCGTTTTCGTCAATCACCTTAATAATCTTACCCTTAGTCACCGATTTCGGGCAGAAAATACCCTCTTCATCGTCGGCAATACCGGTAAAGATTTCGTAAGGTTTGCCATCAATCAAGCCGATAAATGCAATCCATTTGTCTTTATTGTTTTGGAAGCGAACCACATCGGCATCAAGCACGATAGGACGTTTGTGGTTATCAAAAGCCGCATTGTCGACCGCGGGCTGTTCAGCTTTCTTTGCCTCCTTTTTTTCTTTCTTCAGCGAGATAAGCACACCGGAGCGAGAACCGTCGCGATACACCGTACAGCCCTTGCAACCCGACTTCCATGCTTCCACATAGAGCTTATTCACCATTTCTTCCGAAACATCGTTAGGCAAATTGATAGTTACACTAATGGAATGGTCCACCCATTTTTGCACGGCGCCCTGCATTCTCACCTTGTTGAGCCAATCCACATCATTGGAGGTGGCTTTATAGTAGGGCGATTTAGCTACTAATGCATCGATTTCTTCTTGGGTGTAATCGTCGCGCACCTCTATGCCATTGAGCTGCATCCAAGTCATGAACTTGTGGTGGTACACGATATATTCTTCGAAAGCATCGCCAGATTCGTCCACATAATCCACACGCACCTCTTTATCGTTGGCGTTCACCTTGCGGCGGCGCTTATACACCGGCATAAACACCGGCTCAATGCCAGAGGTGGTTTGTGTAAGAATACTGGTAGTGCCGGTAGGAGCGATGGTTAAGCAAGCAATGTTGCGACGACCGTATTTCACCATCAAATCGTAAAGTTCCGGGTCTTCGGCTTTAATTCTGAGGATGAACGGATTGTTCACTTCGCGCTTGGCATCGAAAATGGGGAACGCACCGCGTTCACTTGCCAAAACCACCGAGCTGCGATAAGCCGCCAAAGCTAAAGTTTTGTGCACTTCCACCGAGAAAGCAGTGGCTTCGTCGGTGCCGTAAGTGAGCCCCATAGCAGCAATCATATCGCCTTCAGCAGTGGTACCAACGCCCGTGCGGCGTCCTCTCAGTGTTTTTTCTCTAATCTTTTTCCACAAATTCAATTCCGTGCTTTTCACCTCGTCGGTTTCGGGGTCTTCAGCAATTTTTGCAATAATGGTATCAATCTTTTCCATTTCCAGGTCGATGATATCGTCCATCATGCGCTGTGCACACATCACATGCTTTTTGAATTTGTCGAAATTGAATTTAGCTTGTGGAGTGAAGGGGTTTTCCACATAGGAATAAAGGTTGATTGCCAAAAGGCGGCAACTATCGTAGGGGCACAAAGGAATTTCGCCACAGGGGTTAGTGGAGATAGTTTTATAACCCAAATCGGCATAGCAGTCGGGGAGCGATTCTCTAATGATAGTGTCCCAGAAGAGCACGCCGGGTTCTGCACTCTGCCAAGCGTTGTGCACAATCTTGTTCCATAGGCTTTGAGCATCAATGGATTGAGTCATGGTTGGGTTATCGGAATCCACCGGATATTTCTGCACATATTCTTTGCCTTCAGTGGCAGCTTGCATAAATGCGTCGTCGATACGCAGCGACACATTAGCACCGGTGATTTTGCCTTCCACAGTTTTGGCATCCACAAAAGCTTCCGAATCGGGATGCTTAATGCTCACTGTGAGCATCAAAGCACCGCGGCGGCCATCTTGAGCCACCTCGCGAGTGGAATTGGAATAGCGCTCCATAAAGGGTACCAAACCGGTGGAAGTGAGAGCCGAGTTTTTCACTTCCGTTCCCTTCGGGCGCAGGTGCGACAAGTCGTGTCCTACGCCACCGCGACGCTTCATCAATTGCACTTGTTCTTCATCCACTTTAATGATGCCACCATAGCTGTCGGGTTCGCCATCGAGTCCAATCACAAAGCAATTGGAGAGCGAGCCCACCTGCTTATTGTTGCCAATACCTGCCATCGGGCTACCTTGTGGCACAATGTAGCGGAAATCTTTCATCAAATCGAAGAGCGATTGTTCGTTCATCGGATTCTTGTACTTCTGCTCAATGCGGGCTATTTCTTTAGCCAATCGCCAATGCATGTCGTCGGGTGTGCGCTCGTAGTAAACTCCCTGCGCATCTTTAAGTGCATACTTCGTTGCCCACACACGTGCAGCAAGTTCATCGCCCTTAAAGTATTCCTTCGATGCTTCAAACACTTCGTTGTAATCGTACGTCATAGTTTTTTGATAAAGATATTTATGAATGGTTTTCGTTTTGTAATATTTCGTATTGTTCGTTTGCTTTTTCCCACTCAGTCATCGTGGTTTCGAGTAAATCGGAAAGCTCTTTATGCTTCATAAAAGTGGATGAATCGATGTTGCCCCCTGCCGACAACTCTGTTTCAATCTCCCTGATTTCCTGTTCCAAATCGTTTACTTTTTGCTCCAAATCCTTGATTCGTTTTTCTGCTTGTTTGATTCGTTTTTGAGCCTCTTTTTGCTCTTGGTAAGAGAGTTTGGATGCCTTTATAGCTTTGGGCTCGAAAGCAGTAGTCGGGGCCACGTCTTTTCTTTCAAGTTCCTGCAGCGATGTAAGTTTCTTGTATTCAAGAAAATCGTAGATACCGCCCAAATGCTCTCTCATCACACCATTACCAAATTCGTACACCTTCTCCACCAAGCCATTGAGGAAATCGCGGTCGTGCGACACCACAATCACGGTGCCCTCAAAATCTTGAATAGCTTCTTTCAGAATGTCTTTAGTGCGGATATCCAAGTGATTAGTGGGCTCGTCCAAGATGAGCAAGTTCACTGGCTGAAGAAGCAACTGAATCATTGCCAAACGGCTACGTTCGCCACCGGAAAGCACTTTCACCTTTTTTTCGCTTAGTGCGCCGCCAAACATAAATGCACCGAGAATGTCGTTGATTTTGGTACGAATCTCTCCGGTGGCAGCATAATCGATGGTGTCGAACACGGTGAGATTTTCATCCAGCATCATGGCTTGATTTTGTGCAAAATAGCCAATCTTCACATTATGTCCGATTTTCAAATTTCCCTCAAATGGAATTTCATTCATAATGCACTTCACCATAGTGGATTTGCCGGCACCGTTTTTGCCCACAAAAGCCACCTTCTCGCCTCTTTTAATGGTGAAGGTGCAATCGTGAAACACATTCAGTTCGCCATAAGATTTCGCTACATTTTCCGCTATCACGGGGTAATCGCCCGAGCGGGGTGCGGGTGGAAATTTTAATCGCAAATGTGAATTGTCCACTTCGTCGATTTGGATGCGTTCAATTTTTTCCAATTGCTTGATACGACTTTGCACCTGAACCGATTTGGTGGGCTTATATCTGAATTTTTCAATAAATTCTTCTGTGTCTTGAATCATTTTTTGCTGATTATCAAAGGCACGTTTTTGTTGCTCTACCCGCTCTTTTCGCAATTCAATGAAGTGAGAATAATTCACCTTGTAATCATAGATTTTTCCACACGATATTTCAATGGTGCGATTGGTCACATTGTCGATAAACGCCTTATCGTGCGACACAAGCAAGAGTATATTGGCTTGGGTTTTCAAAAAAGTTTCGAGCCACTGAATGGATTCGATGTCCAAGTGATTGGTAGGCTCGTCGAGCAAGAGCACATCGGGGCGGCGAAGCAAAATTTTTGCCAATTCAATACGCATTCTCCATCCGCCACTAAATTCATTAACCGATCTCGGGAAATCAGTGCGTTCGAATCCCAAGCCTATTAGCGTTTTTTCAATCAATGCCTCATAGTTTTCACTCTGATACATGGCTCTCACATCGTTTTTATAGGCGAGGGTGTCGATAAGCTCTTGGTAACTATCCGATTCGTAGTCGGTGCGGTCAGCCAATTTTTGAGTCAATTCGCTGATTTGCAGGTCGAGCTCTTCAATATGGGAAAAAGCCTTCATCACCTCCTCCTTAACAGTGCAATGCCCTGACAAATCCATCGTTTGGGGCAGATAGCCGATGGTGATGTCGGTAGGTTTCGACACCACGCCGGAAGTGGGATGCTGCAATCCTGCAAAAATTTTGAGCAAAGTGGATTTACCGGCGCCGTTTTTGCCAACAAGAGCGATTTTATCTTTTTTGTTGACCACAAAACTCACGCCTTCAAACAGCACTTGGCTGCTGAATTCTACCTTTAAATTCTGAACGGAAATCATTTGTGCAAAGATATGAAAAATGTCAGAATAATTGTGCTCAATTTGCCATAATATTTCAAATAAAATTTTTAGAGTTATTCGAAAAAAATAATTTCAAAAATCTTTTGAATTTAGTAATTTTGTGCTATGATAAAAAATGCAAAAATCTATTGTGCTCCAATACAGGGGTTTACGGATTACGTTTGGAGAAATGTGCATGCCGAAGTTTTCGGAAATGTTGACATTTATTACACACCTTTCATGCGTGTGGTGGACCATTCTATTCCACATCGACACATCGCAGATGTGCTGCCGGAAAACAATGTTGCCCGAATCCGTCCACAAATCCTCGCCACAAATCTTGAAGATGCTTCCATTATGGTAAAGCAATTACGCGATTTGGGTTACACCGAAATTGACATCAATTTGGGTTGCCCTCATCCGCCCATTGCTCTCAAAAAGAAAGGTTCCGGCATGCTGGCTTATCCGGCGTTGTGTAAAGAACTATTTGTGGCTTTGTCAGAAATAAACGAGGTGAAGTATAGCATCAAAATGCGCTTGGGCTACGATGCAGCCAATCAATGGCAGGAAATTTTGCCGGTGATGGATATTATTTCACCAATCGAAATTGTGGTGCACCCTCGCATTGGCAAGCAAATGTATCGTGGCGAAGTGGATATGAAAGAATTTTCAAAGTTGTATGAGGCATGCCACTACCCTCTCATCTACAATGGCGATATTTACAGCAAAAACGAGATAGAGCGTTTATCCGATTCCTATCCGCGCCTTTCCGGAGTGATGATTGGACGAGCATTGTTGGCAAGACCCCACCTTCTCAGCAATCATGTCACAAATGCTGATTTGATGCACTTTCATTCATTGCTCTACAGCCAATATCAAAATTTGATAACGGGTGGTGAACATCAGTTATTAACCAAAATGAAATCGCTGTGGGAATACTTTCTGCCAGATGCCGATAAGAAACTGCGCAAGGCTATCAAAAAATGCAATTCTATCAGCAAGTATAATCGTATCGTGACAGATATCTTCAATAGCTATTGCCTCACATAATTTATCTACATATGCAAATAAAATTCTTTGCAAAGAGCTATATATTCCTCGGTGAATTTTCCATCTGCTTGATAAACATACAAATCGGCGCTTTCCGGAGCTTCTTGTTGCCTGCAAATTTGCCATAGCACTCGCTTGGCACAGGAATTGATTTTGGTGAACACCTTCGTCTTTTTAGTGATAAACAAGCGCCTCTCTCCACATAATGCCATAATTTCGCTCTCCAATTCTGTGGGAGTCACCAAGCATAATCTACCATACTCGGAAAGCAGTTCTGCAGATTTCATAATCAATTGCTCGATGCTTAACCCTGTCATGTGGCGTGCTTGATTGCGTGCCGGTTCCGGTGCATGTAGTGCATTCTTGAAATAAGGTGGATTGGAAACTACCAAATCGAATTTTTCATCGGAATGAAATTCGTTGAAATCCGTAAGTTGGATACTAATTCGGTTTGCCCATGGCGATTGCTCGGCATTATAGCGAGCTTCTTCCACAGCGCCTTCATCAATATCAATACCTTTAATAAGAGCATGAGGATTTCTTTGTGCTACCATTATGGCAATCAAACCGCATCCTGTCCCTACATCAAGCACTCGCTCGGCTCCGCACACGTCACACCAACAACCAAGTAGCACACCGTCGGTGCCCACTTTCATCGCGGTTTTATCATTGAGTAGAGAAAACTGTTTGAAGCGAAAAACCTTTTCTCTGCCCATCACATCATAAAGGGTATGAGATATTTGCAAATCAAATAGCCACCCACAATCAGCCAAGCAAACAAAATCAATGCCAAAACGAAGGGTTTTGAACCGGCTTTTTTGAATTTGTCGAAACTGGTTTCGGCGCCCAAGGCGGTCATTGCCATCGTTAAGAGGAATGTATCGAAGGTGTTGATGCCATTTCTCACACTTTCAGAAAGCGGAATAAAGGAATTGATTACGATTACCACCAAAAAAAGGATTGCAAACCAAGGGGTATTGATTTTGCCGGGCGAATCGCTACCGGAGGCTTTGCGAGCCACTGTGTAGCTAATCACTAAAAGCACAGGCACAAGCATCATTACACGTATCATCTTCACGATAATCGCCACACTGCCAACACTTTCGCCCATTGCATTGCCGGCACCCACCACGTGAGCCACTTCATGCACCGATGCTCCGGTGAAAATGCCCATCAATTCCGGTGATAGAACAAACACACCATTTCTATAAAGCACCGGATAAAGGAACATGGATATCGTACCGAAAATCACCACGGTCGACACCGCTACCGCCGTTTTGTAGGGCTTTACCCTCAATGCGGATTCTGCACCAAGCACGGCTGCTGCGCCACAAATGCCGGCGCCCACAGAGGTGAGTAGCGATATTTCTTTGTCCATCTTCAGCCATTTACCCACCATCACGCCGCCACAAATGGTGATAGCCACCATCAGCGCATCCACAATGATGGCTGCCACACCCACTTCGGTCACATCTTGAAGTGTGAGGCGAAAGCCATATAATATGATACCGATGCGCAATATGCGCTTGGAGCAAAATTGAATACCTGGAGTAAACGATGCCGGCAAACCGGCCCGAAGGGTATTGGCATAAATCATACCTAATACGATGCCCACAATCATGGGGCTGAACGACATACTTTTCACCACTTCGAAATCGCCGATATAGAATGCGGCAAGGGCAAATAGCAGTATGATCAGTATGCCGTGAAGAAAGTCTTTGTCAAATTTCATCTGTTCTATAGTTTTCAATATTCATCCCATGCTTTAATCTCGATGGAATCGAGCGTGAGATCGCAGAAAGCATCAATATAAGCAGCTGCAAGGCGAGCGTTCGTGATAAGTGGAACATTTAAATCCACTGCCGCACGGCGTATCTTATAGCCATTGGTCAATTCGTTGCTGGTGAGGTTTTTGGGAATGTTGACCACGAAATCTATTTGTTTGCGGCGCAATAAATCCAATGCTTGCGGTTCCTTATCCTCTTCTGTTGGCCAATGCACCATAATGGCAGGAATGCCATTTTCATTCAAATAGCGATGCGTGCCGGCTGTGGCATAAAGCTGATAGCCCTTGCGATGGAGCTTATGCGCCGAATCGAGTAGGTCAGCTTTTTGCTTCGCTGTACCGGTGCTGAGCAACACGCCTTTTTGAGGAACGCGATACCCCACCGACAACATCGAGGTAAGCAGAGCTTCGGACGAACTTTCGCCTAAGCAGCCCACTTCACCGGTCGACGACATATCCACACCCAACACCGGGTCGGCACCTTGCAAGCGTGAGAAGGAGAATTGGGAGGCTTTGATACCTACATAATCCAAATCAAACACATTGCTGTTGGGCTTTTCCACAGGAATACCAAGCATCACTTTGGTGGCTAAATCAATGAAATTGATTTTCGAGACTTTCGACACGAATGGAAAACTTCGCGAAGCACGCAAATTACATTCTATCACCTTTATCTCGTTATTTTTTGCCAAATATTGGATATTGAACGGACCTGAGATATGCAGGGCTTTCGCTATTTTACTACTGATTTTCTTGATGCGGCGTATGGTTTCCACATAGAGCTTTTGAGGAGGGAACTGAATGGTGGCATCACCGGAGTGTACGCCGGCAAACTCAATGTGTTCGCTAATGGCATACAGCTTGATTTCTCCATTTTGCGCCACACTATCCCACTCTATCTCTTTTGCATCTTGAATGAAGGAACTCACCACCACAGGATGCTCTTTCGACACATTGGCGGCCAAGCGCAGGTAGCGCTCCAATTCATCATCATTGGAACAAACATTCATGGCTGCGCCGGAAAGCACATACGAAGGACGAACAAGCACCGGATAGCCCACTCGCTCAATGAATTGATGGATATCATCCATCGAGGTGAGCTCTTGCCATGCAGGCTGGTCGATGCCCAATTCGTCGAGCATAGCAGAGAATTTATGTCGGTCTTCGGCTTGGTCGATGTCTACGGCTTGTGTGCCAAGAATCCTCACGTTTTCACGGTCGAGTTTGATAGCTAAGTTGTTGGGTATCTGTCCGCCGGTGGAAAGAATGGTGCCGTGAGGTGTTTCCAGCTCTATGATGTCCATCACTCTTTCAAAGGTGAGTTCATCGAAGTACAGACGGTCGCACATATCATAGTCAGTCGAAACTGTTTCGGGGTTGTAGTTAATCATCACCGAGCGCCAACCTTCGCGTTTTACGGTGAGCAGGGCGTTCACGCTACACCAGTCAAATTCCACCGAGCTACCAATGCGGTAAGCACCCGAGCCTACCACCACCACCGATTTGCCATCTTGCTCATAATCAATATCATGGGCGGTGCCATTATAGGTAAGGTACAGATAATTAGTGAGAGCCGGGTATTCTGCGGCAAGGGTGTCGATTTGTTTCACCACAGGCTTAATGCCATATTGCTTGCGCAATGCTCTTACCTTCAAGTTTCCTTCATGACCGAGATGGCTCGCATCTTTCAGTACTGCCTTGGCAATTTGGAAATCGCTAAAGCCTTGCTTCTTGGCGCGCAAAAGTAATGCTTCCGGCAACGCCTCCAATTCGCTATATTGCTCCATCTCCACCGCAGTGGAATAGAGATTGTGAAGCTTGTGTAAAAACCATTTGTCTATTTTTGTCAGCTCGTGAATTTTGTCTACGCTGTATCCTTTCCGGAAAGCATTTTCAATGGCAAATATTCGGCTATCGGTAGGTTCTTTCAGAGCTTTCTCGATGTCTGAAACGTGAATAGGCGAGTTTTCAATAAAGCCGTGCTTGCCTTGGCCTATCATTCGCAATCCTTTTTGAATCACTTCTTCAAAGGTGCGACCGATTGCCATCACTTCACCCACCGACTTCATCGACGAACCGATTTCGCGCTTCACGCCATGGAATTTACCTAAATCCCAACGAGGAATTTTACACACTATATAATCAAGTGCAGGTTCAAAAAATGCGCTGGTAACTTTGGTAACGGAGTTTTTTAAATCAAATAAGCCGTAACCCAATCCCAATTTGGCTGCCACAAACGCTAACGGATAGCCGGTGGCTTTCGACGCCAATGCCGAGGAACGGCTCAAGCGCGCATTCACTTCTATCACGCGGTAATCCATCGACGCAGGATCGTAGGCATATTGCACATTACATTCGCCCACAATACCGATATGGCGAATAATTTTAATCGATAATGCACGCAATTTATGGTAATCGGCATTGTTGAGCGTTTGTGATGGTGCCACCACAATGCTCTCGCCGGTGTGAATACCCAGTGGGTCGAAGTTTTCCATATTACATACGGTGATGCAATTGTCGAATCTGTCGCGCACCACTTCGTATTCTATTTCTTTCCATCCTTTGAGCGATTTTTCAATCAGCACTTGAGGCGAAAACGAAAGAGCCTTCTCCACCAAGTGAACCAATTCTTCTTCATCGTCGCAAAATCCACTACCCAGTCCGCCAAGAGCGTAGGCAGCTCGAACAATCACCGGATAGCCCACTTGTCGAGCAGCCACAATGGCTTTCTCAATGCTGTCTACAGCTTCGCTTTTGATGGTCTTTACGTCGATGGCATCGAGTTGCTGAATAAATAAATCGCGGTCTTCGGTGTTCATAATCGCCTCTACCGGCGTGCCCAGTACCTTTACGCCATACTTTTCCAGCACTCCGCTTTGAAACAATTCCACTCCGCAATTCAAGGCGGTTTGTCCACCGAACGAAAGCAAAATGCCATCGGGACGCTCTTTAGCAATCACCTTTTCCACAAAAAATGGAGTAACCGGAAGGAAATATATCTTATCGGCAAACTCGTCGCTAGTTTGCACCGTGGCAATATTCGGATTAATCAGAATGGTGAAAATATTCTCTTCTTTGAGCGCTTTTAATGCTTGAGAACCTGAATAATCAAATTCGCCGGCCTCTCCGATTTTCAGCGCGCCGGAACCTAAAATCAATACTTTTTTAATTGCTTTGCTATCCATATCTCAAGCTGTTATTTTAATAAGTCCATAAAAAGGTCGAACACAAATTCTGTATCAGTAGGTCCGCCACAAGCCTCCGGATGGAATTGAGTGGAGAAGAAGGGCTTGGTGGCATGCTTGATGCCTTCGTTGGTGCCATCGTTCATATTTTCAAAATAAGGCTTCCAATCGGCGCCAAGCGAAATAGAATCCACAGCAAAGCCATGATTTTGCGATGAAATGAAGCAGCGGTTGGTGCCCACTTCCCTCACGGGTTGGTTGTGGCTTCTATGACCGTATTTTAATTTGTAAATTTTGGCACCCGCCGCTTTCGACAGTAGCTGATTGCCCATACAAATGCCACAAATAGGTTTCCCAATTTCAAAGGCTTGGCGAATGTGCTCCACTGTTTTCTCTGCAAAATCAGGATTGCCGGGACCATTGGAAATAAATAGTCCGTCGTAATCGATACCGGTAAAGTCGTAATCCCATGGCACTCTTATCACGTGTGCACCGCGATTCACCAAGCAGCGTATAATGTTGTGCTTCACACCACAATCCACCAGCACCACCGTTTTGGAATTAGCGTTGCCATATTCTATCACTTCTTTGCAACTGGCTTTTGCCACCAAATTCTCTTGATTGGGGTCGTAGAAGTCCACGTCGGAGCAATCTTCCACCAGTATTTTACCCAACATCGAGCCTTTTTCTCTCAAAATCTTGGTTAATGCTCGTGTATCGATGCCGGTGATGCCCACTACACCTTCTTCTTTGAGCCAATCGCTTAGGCTGGATACGGCTTGCCAATGGCTGAACTCGAATGAATAATCCTGACAAACGATAGCCAAGGGGTGAATATGGTCGCTTTCCAAATACTCGCTTAGCGCATCTTCAGAAGTTTTCCGTTCGGGAACACCATAATTACCAACAATGGGATAAGTGGAAACGATAATCTGACCAAGATAAGAGGGGTCGGTGAGGCTCTCGGGATAACCCGTCATGCCGGTGTTGAACACTACTTCGCCGGAGCAGGATTTATCAGCTCCAAACGAAAATCCTTTAAATTCAGTGCCATCCTCAAGGATAAGTGTGGCATTTTTTAGTGCTGTCATCAATTGAATATATTTTAATATATAGATTGATGGTTTTCACTTCAGACCGGAAAACCATACAAAATTACGAAAAACAACACATATCCACAATTAATTCGCGTTTTTTTAAGTAAATTTTTATATCTGAAAAAGAAAAACAATTGTCTATCATTGAAAACTAACTTTATCGCTTTCAAGAATGAATTATTTTCAATAATTTTGTAAATTAATTTTCAAAACAACTATTTTTTATGGACTTTAGCCAAATCAATTTTACACAAATCTTAAGTTCCTTTCTCGTATTATTAGGTATTATCGATATTATTGGAGCAGTGCCTATTATCATTCCACTGAAAGAAAAAGGGCGCGACGTAAGTCCGGTGAAAGCCACATTAATCTCTTTTGGACTTTTGCTCGGTTTCTTCTACGGCGGTAATTGGATTTTAGCATTGTTTGGATGCGACATCCAATCGTTTGCCGTGGCAGGTGCTATCTTGATTTTTCTCACTGCTTTGGAAATGATTTTGGATATTGAAATTTTCAAAAACATTGGTCCTACTAAAGAAGCCACTCTCATTCCGCTGGTGTTTCCGCTTTTGGCGGGTGCCGGCGCTTTCACCACCCTCATTTCATTGAAAGCCATGTATGCCGACATCAACATTATGATTGCCTTGGTGCTCAATATGGTGTGGGTGTATATCGTGCTTAATCTCACCGACTTTATCAAAAACTTGCTCGGAGCAAGCGGCATTTATTTTATCCGCAAATTTTTCGGTATCATTCTGCTTGCCATCTCGGTGAAACTTTTCTCCGACAATGTGGTAAAACTTTTTAATTAATCCATTTTTCGCATAATCACATTATTATATATATGGCAGACTCTTCTCTATTAAATCGGCTCGAAGGACTGGATGCGCGCTACGAAGAAATCGGCACGCTCATCACCGACCCTGCTGTAATTGCCGACCAAAAGCGATACGTTAAGCTCACCAAGGAATACAAATCCCTTGAAAATTTGCTCAACGCAGCCAATAAATACAAAAAACTCCTTACCGATATTGAGGAATTCAAATTCTTGATTGCCAACGAATCGGATGCAGAAATCAGAGAGATGGCAAAGGAAGAACTTGACGCTTCCGAGCCACTCGTGCCCAAAATGGAGGAGGAGATCAAATTGCTCCTGATTCCTGAAGACCCGGAAGACTCCAAAAATGTGGTGCTTGAGCTTCGCGGGGGCACCGGTGGCGATGAAGCAGCCATCTTTGCCGGCGACTTGGCCAGAATGTACACCCGCTATTGCGAGCAGAAAGGATGGTCGGTGCAAGTATCGAGTTGCACCGAAGGTGCTGCCGGTGGCTTTAAGGAAATTGTAATGAGTATCAAGGGCGAAAATGTGTACGGCACATTGAAATACGAATCGGGCGTGCACCGCGTGCAACGCGTGCCTGCCACCGAAACCCAAGGACGTGTGCACACCAGTGCGGCATCTGTGGCGGTACTGCCTGAGGCTGAGCCTTTCGATGTGCATATCAATGAGGGTGAAATTAAATGGGACACTTTCAGAAGTGGCGGTGCTGGCGGACAGAATGTAAATAAGGTGAATTCCGGCGTGCGATTGCGCTATATGTGGACCAACCCCAACACTAACGAACAACAAGAAATCCTGATTGAATGTACAGAAACGCGCGACCAACCAAAAAACAAGGAGCGTGCATTGGCTCGATTACGCACGTTTATCTACGACAATGAGCACAAAAAATATTTGGAAGACATCGCCAGCCGAAGGAAAACACTCGTTTCCACCGGCGACCGCTCTGCCAAAATCCGTACCTACAATTATCCGCAAGGCCGCATCACCGACCATCGAATTGGTTACACTATCTACAATTTGCCTGCCTTTATGGATGGTGATATTCAAGATTGTATCGATCACTTAATTGTGGCTGAAAATGCCGAAAAACTCAAAGAAGCTGAATTATAAACAATGAACCGACAAGAATTATTTGAGCAAATCAAAGCCAAACGCTCGTTTTTGTGCGTGGGCTTGGACCCCGACCCGGATAAAATGCCGGCACACCTCGTTGGCGATGTGTTTGCCTTCAATAAGGCAATTATTGATGCCACAGCACCCTACGCAGTGGCTTTCAAGCCAAATCTGGCTTTCTATGAAGCGAATGGGGTAAAAGGCATTGAGGCCTTTGAAAAAACCGTGGCATATATCCGAGATAATTATCCCGATATTTTCATTATTGCTGATGCCAAACGCGGCGACATTGGTAACACAAGCAAAATGTACGCCAAATGCTTCTTCGAAACCATGAATGTAGATGCCCTCACGGTGGCGCCTTACATGGGAGAAGATAGCATCACTCCGTTCCTCTCCTACCCCGACAAATGGGTGGTGGTACTTGCTCTCACTTCCAACAAGGGCTCACTCGATTTCCAGCATATCAAAGATGATGCCAATGTGCCGCTATATCATCACGTTATCACCGCCACACAAAAGTGGGGCGATGCTAACAATATGATGTATGTGTGCGGTGCCACACAAGCCGAAATGTTTACCCAAATCCGTAGTCTTGCTCCCCACCACTTTTTGCTTGTGCCGGGTGTGGGTGCTCAAGGCGGTAGCCTGGAAAAAGTGGCAAAATATGGTATGAACAGCCAATGCGGGCTACTGGTCAACTCCTCCAGAGGCATTATCCATGCTTCAAACAGCGAAGATTTCGCCCACGTGGCAGCACAAAAAGCAATAGCAATGCAACAAGAAATGTCAAAATTATTGGAAGCAATTCTTTAATCCCCCTTTTATTAAAGATTTTTTTCATTAATTCCCCACACATTATGCAATCTTTTTTATAATTTTGCAGTGCATTTAAGAATTGAAAATTCATTATTCATTTATAACAATTTTATATTACTAAAATGGCAAACGTAAAAGATTATAACTTCGCCGGTAAAAAGGCGATTGTTCGCGTTGACTTCAATGTGCCTATTATTGATGGCAAAATCACTGACGACACCCGTATTCGCGGCGCTCTCCCCACTCTCAAGAAAATTCTTGCCGATGGTGGTAGCCTCATTCTTATGTCGCACATGGGTAAACCCAAAGGCAAAGTAAAACCCGAACTCTCTTTGAGCCAAATCGTTGACGCAGTATCTGCTGCGCTGGGCGTGAAGGTGCAATTCGCCCCCGACTGCGCTAAAGCTGCCGATGCAGCTGCCGCTCTACAACCCGGCGACGTGCTCTTGCTCGAAAACCTTCGTTACTATCCTGAAGAAGAAGGTAAGCCAGTGGGCATCGACAAAGCTGATCCTGCTTACGATGATGCTAAGAAGGAAATGAAGGCGCGTCAACAAGAATTTGCAAAAACCCTCGCTAGCTACGCTGATGTGTATGTGAACGACGCTTTCGGTACTGCTCACCGCAAACACGCTTCCACTGCTGTGGTGGCTGAATACTTCGATGCCGACAACAAGATGGTGGGTCTGCTCATGGAAAAGGAACTCAACGCCGTTGACAACATCCTTACCAACATCAACCGACCATTCACCGCTATCATGGGTGGCTCTAAAGTGTCGACAAAAATCGGTATCATCGAAAACTTGATGGAAAAGGTGGACAACCTCATCCTCTGTGGTGGTATGACCTACACTTTCATGAAAGCGCTCGGTGGCAAAATCGGTAACTCTATTTGCGAAGACGATAAACTCCAACTCGCTCTCGATATCATCGCTAAAGCTAAAGAAAAAGGCGTGAACTTGGTGCTCGGTGTCGACAGTGTATGCGGCGACAAATTTAGCAACGATGCCAACACGATGGAATGTCCGGCCAACGATATTCCCGACGGATGGGAAGGACTCGACATCGGTCCCAAAACTTGCGAAATCTTCGCAAATGCCATCAAAGATGCAAAAACTATACTCTGGAACGGCCCCGCTGGTGTGTTTGAATTCGACACCTTCGCTGTAGGCTCGAAGGCTGTGGCCGACGCTGTGGTTGAAGCCACTGCTAATGGTGCATTCTCTCTCGTGGGCGGTGGCGACTCCGTGGCTTGTGTTAACAAGTTTGGCTATGCCGACAAGGTGTCCTACGTATCCACCGGTGGTGGCGCTCTTCTCGAAGCTATCGAAGGCAAAGTGCTCCCCGGCGTAGCAGCCATCAAAGGCTAATCCAAGCCCTTAATCCATAAATTTTTAGACTGCCATCCTCCACCGGATGAGCAGTCTAAAATTTTTACCCCTCAATAGCTGTTCAGCAGCGTTCACACTACTCATCAAGTTTTCAGCAATGTAGGCATTTTCGTTTGTCGGAATATTTTCAATTCGAGTGGATTTACCAAGCACGGCTTGATACAGCTTCTTTAAGCCGAGCATGCTGTCTTGCACGGCTTCTTGGAACTGATAGCGCCCGGTGGACACCATCCGCTCGTAGGCGTCGCGAGCTATCGCACGGTCACGAACAGTAAAATTGTCGTCGTCACGGAATAGCAAGTCGGCATCATCGCCTACTGCTCCTCCTCTGTCGTCTTGGTTTCCTCTGTCGGTTGCTCTTCCTCCTCTTTGTACGACTCGCTGTCCGTATCGCTCATCATCTGATAGAGTTTCCCCTCTCGACTCGCTTTGAATGTGTGAAATCTTGCCATCGGTTATAATGTCTTTAATTTGTGATACAAATTTAGTTATTTCATCGCTACCATAGTCCACTTCGCCCGAGAAAAATTTATCCCAGCCGTGTTTATCCACGCCAATGCCAACAAAATATGCCATAATCTCATCAGCCCACTTCTCCAGTGGGTATTCTTCTTGGAGAACATCGACAAACTTTTTGCCGCGTTTCTGCGACCTGAACCAGTTTAGAATGGCATTGTTGTAACGATTGTGCGCTTCTTGGCTTCATGCCCTCAATTCCTTGTAGGCTATATGGCTGGTCTCATGAGCCAAAATTTTGCATAGTCGTTTCTGCAAGAAAACCTTGTTGGCGAAAATAATAACGATACCTTTGTCAGCCGATGCGACGCCTATCACATCTGGGTCTGAATAATCATCGCGCAACTCATCTGCTTCTTCTTGCGTAAGTTGTGCATAGTTTATGATTTGCTCTAATGTGCCTTCATTATCTATTGCATAGTAGTTGGCGAAACCCTCGGGAACGCCCCAACGGCGGAGCATGCTATCTAACTGTCCCTGTATATCACCGTCAATCCATAACTCATCTCCCAGCACAACATCATCGGCTACTGATTGTACTGATGATTTATTTTCTTCCTCAGGTGCGTAATTGCCTACTCCAAGCTCTGCTTGTTTTGCAATATCTTCGGCTTCAAATAAGAAACGATTTATTGCTCCACTATTCTCGAGGTTGCGACAGCTTGCCCACAAAA
>JBJECV010000205.1:0-22118 GCA_051871435.1 Sodaliphilus sp.
TGAGTGAGATCTGTGTGAGGCCTTCTACTTATTGACTCAAAAATTTCAAAGAACTTGGGGGCAAAGATATGGTGGGAGGTGGGGTGTGGTCAATCCCAATACGGCAAGATGGCATCGGCATTTTTTTTGTGTTGATGAGAATATTGCATCCACCTGAAGCGTGCTTCAAGAGTTATGGCTTTGGTATGGTGCCCCTACTATTTTTTTTTCTACTGATTCGAGAGAATGGCTTGGTGCAGGGGGATTAGAAATGGATTTGGATTTCTACTTTTTTTAGGTCGGATTTGAAGGGTGGGGTGAGCTTGCTGATGCTGATGGTGCCGCCGGTCACTTGGGCGAATTCCGCTTTTATGGCTTGGATGATGCGGTGTGCCACGTGCTCGAGCAGTTGCGAAGGTTGGTGCATTTCTCTGTCGACCACGGTGTAGAGTTCGGCGTAGTTTACGGTGCCGCTGAGGTCGTCGTTGGTCATAGCTTTGTCCATATTGCAATACACCTTCAGTGTTACCTCAAAGTGGTTGCCCACCAGGCGCTCTTGGGGGCACACGCCGTGGTGAGCAAAGAATTTCATTTCGTGTAGGGTGATTGAATTCATGGTTGCTCCTCCTCGTCGGTGCCCGGAATCCACACGTAGGCGCCCAGGTCGGTGGCTCCTCCGGTGGCAAATCGGTCGTTGCCGTAGCGGTCGTAGCGTGCGCTTTCGGGGCAAAGGCTCCGGTCGCCGCGTGCAATGGCGTCGCTACCGTTTTTTAATCGATAATCGAAAATATATTTTTCGCGATTCACATAATATTTCGGGTCGCCCTTCCACACGCAGTTGAAGAAATGCTCATCGTCGTTGCCGTCGGATTTAAAGAGCGAATTGTAGACCCAAATGTTGGTGCCTGTCATGTCGCCGAGGTTCACGTCGTAGCCCAATCCGTAGCTGATGCAGTTGATGAGTTTGCAATCCAATGGCGAGTAAGAGCCCACTTCGTCGTTTTCGAAGAAAGCGATGTTGGGCCCATCAATGGGTGCAAAGAGGTAGTAGTTGGCAAAGGTGCATTGTGTGGCGCGCACTTTTCCACCGAGCCACACCACCACGCCTTCGGGAGCGTCGGAAAATTCGGTGCCTTCGGCTTCCACCCACGAGTTGATTGTGAGCAAGCAGTAGGATTCCGAGTTGTGGAGCACACAGTTGAGCATGTGTAGTGCCTTCGTGTCGGGACTGCCGCTACCCACCTGCACGCCGTATTGTGTGCTGTGGATGTCGACATAGTGCAATTCGTTGCCGAAGCTACCTTGGAAAAACAGCACGCCGCCCCATTGACCTGCCATGATGTCGAAATCGATGTCGCCCACCACCTTGTCGTAGCGGTCGCCGCGCATCACGATGGGTTGGTTTGTATTGCCGATGGCTTTAAGAGTGCCATACACTTCGAGCAGTGCTTTGTCGTGGAAGAGTAGGGTGGTGCCGGGGTCGATGGTGAGGGTGGCATTGGGTGCCACCACCAATGAATCGTAGATGAGGTAGGGCGATTCGTTGGTGAGATGGGTATCTTCCGTGATGACCACGCCATTGAGCGGGCGCACGTTTTGCCCCCAAGCATTGAGTTTCACGCTCTGGGTCACGCCATTGGTCACAAAGTCGATGCGGTCGTTGATTTCTTCCAGTGCGTTATCTTCCAAGCGGTCGATATAGCCTTCCACAAACACGTAGATGCTGTCGCCGCCGCGAATTTCTATGTCGTGAAACACCTTGCCTTTCGATCCGTCCACATTCAGGTAGAAGTGCGCTTTGCTGATGCCTGCCACCTGTATGCTGGAGATGTTCACTTGTTTTTTGCTTCGATTGTAGATAATGAATTGCTTGGTGGATGTGCCCTTCATAGTCATCACCGTGTCGAATTTCACTGTGTCGACCGAGAAGGTGAGCACATCGTTGGGGTCGGTGGTAAACGAGTCGTCGATGCAACTCGAGAGTCCAAGTCCCATCCACACACATACTGCAATGTAGAAAAATATTCGGTTCATTCTTTTGCTATTGTTATAAGAATACAACGCAAACCTTCGGCAAATATTGCCTTGTTGCTGCGCTTTCGCGCAAAAAGGATGAGGCTCTTTTATTTAAGGATGCGCATATTGCTCTTGGTTTGAATGCGTTTGCTTTCCTTTGTGGCATGAAACGAACACGATTGCAAAGGGATGAATGGGATGTGGGTTGCAGAACCGTCCCTTTGCAATCCTTTGCGGGAAAAAAGTTGCAGTTTGTGCCCCAAAAAGGTGGAAAAAAGTTGCAAAATGATGCTAAAACTACTGGAAAAAAGTTGTAACTTTGCGGTGAAAAAGGTGGAAAAAAGTTGTAATTATGCTAAAGAGAAAGATTGCTAACCAATTGGAACTATGGAAAAAAGGTGATAGAAATCGCGCTTTGCTGCTAACCGGTGCTCGCCAGGTGGGAAAAACTACTGCCATCCGGGAGTTTGCCAAGCATCATTATCGCCATTTTGTGGAGGTGAATTTTGTGAAATATCCTCAGGCTATTCGCGCGTTTGAATCCGACCTTAGCACTCGCACCATTGTCACCAATCTTTCTGCTATGGGCTTCGGGCCGTTTGTAGAGGGCGAAACGCTGGTTTTTTTTGATGAAATTCAAGAATGCCCGAATGCTCGCACCGCCATCAAATTTTTGGTTGAAGAGCATTGCTACGACTTTGTGGAATCGGGTTCGCTCCTGGGTATCAACTATAAAGCGATTTCTTCTTATCCTGTGGGTTTTGAGGAGGAATTAAAGGTGTATCCTTTAGATTTTGAGGAATTTTTATGGGCTCGAGGAGTGAGCGGCGACGTGATAAGCGTGCTGGAAAATGCTTATCGATGTGAAATTCCGGTTCCCGATTTTGTTCACGAGCAAATCAGTAAATATTATCGAGAATATTTGGTGGTGGGCGGCCTTCCCGAAGTGGTGCAAACATTTGTCTCTACCAACGATTTTTCGCAGTCGTATGCCATTCAGAAAGCAATTTTATCCACCTATCGTGCCGATATCACGCATTATGCCGGACGCTGGCAAACGCTGGTGAAAAGAGTGTTCGATGCCATGCCTTCGGAATTGGGCAAGCAGGATAAGCGGTTTGTGTTGGCGCATCTCGAAAAAGGTGCATCGCTTCGGAAATATGAAGACCCCACGCAGTGGCTCGTGGATTCCGGATTGGCTTATTATTCGTTCAACACCACGGCTTTTGAGCTTCCTTTTGAAGCCACCGAAAATAGAAACCTCTACAAATTATATATGGTGGATACCGGACTTTTATGCTGCCAATTGCTCCACGGGTTGGCTTTTGACGTGCTTGCCGGTGATATCAGTATCAATGAGGGCGCTATCACCGAAAACTTTGTGGCTTGTGCCTTGGCGGCAAAAGGTATTGCACTCCATTATTTCGACCGAAAAAGCAAGCAAGAACTTGATTTCGTCATTCCCGAAAAAGGCAAAATCACGATTTTGGAAGTGAAATCAAGTGCGAAATATATGGCGCATGCTTCGCTCAACGCTGCCCTTCTAAAAGATAAAGAAAAGATTCATAGGGCGTTGGTGCTCAGTGGTAGAAACGTAGAAAAAGAGGGCAATGTGCTCTATCTTCCATTATATATGACGATGTTTTTGCAGTGATTGCGATGGGGACCTTGGTGGAAATAGGGAGAATAGCCGTGGGGGGTGTGAAAAAATGTGGCGAGGTGTGTGTAGATTTGAAGATATTTTGTAAATTTGTAAATTCATAATGCTATCCCTTTTGCCAGTGGTGCAGAGGCGATGCATGATTAATAAATTGCAAATACATAATTCATCATTATATGAAATCAGATAGCCTCATCATTATTCCTACCTACAACGAGAAGGAAAATATTAGCAAAATCATCAATGTGGTGACCCACATGCCTGAGCATCAATTCGATGTGCTGGTAATCGACGATAATAGCCCCGATGGCACCGCTGCCATTGTGGAGGGCATTATGGAAGAAATGCCGGGACGCGTGCACTTGGTGAAGCGCGCCGGAAAACTTGGGCTCGGTACGGCTTACATTGCCGGATTTCGGTGGGCGCTCGAGCACGATTACCAATACATTATTGAAATGGATGCCGACTTCTCGCATCGCCCCGAAGATTTGATTCCGCTGCAGCGTGCTTGCTCGGAAGAGGGCGCCGACGTGTCGGTAGGTTCGCGCTACATCAATGGCGTGAATGTGGTGAACTGGCCCATGGGGCGCGTGTTGATGAGCTATTTTGCGTCGAAATATGTGCGCTTCGTTACCGGTATGAAGGTGCACGACACCACCGCCGGATTTGTGTGCTATCGCCGCGAAGTGCTCGAGGCGATGGACTTGGATTTGATAGAATTCAAGGGCTACGCTTTCCAGATAGAGATGAAATTCACCGCCTATTGTATGGGCTTCAATATCAAGGAAGTGTCGATTATCTTTGTGAACCGTGTGCTTGGCACCAGCAAGATGAGTGGCGGCATTTTCAGCGAGGCGCTGCTTGGCGTGGTGAAACTGAAATGGAGTTCGTGGTTTAATAAGAAAAAATTTCAGCGTCGCAAATAAATGGCTGTAATCATATCAATGGGTCCACCTCACGGACCCATTGTGCTTATATAATATGGGTATGAAAACGATACTTTACAATGGCGTCGTAGTTAATGAAGGCAAGCGCTTTGCCGGCTATGTGGTGATGTGCGGTGCACTCATCGAAGAAGTGGGGGAGGGCACTCCCTCGGAATCACTTTTGCAGCAATGCACACAGCGCCACGATGTGGAAGGTGCGCTAATCATACCCGGAGCTATTGACGGGCATGTGCATTTCCGCGAGCCGGGCCTTACCCACAAAGCCGACATAGCAAGCGAAAGCCGTGCGGCAGCGGCAGGCGGCGTGACCTCGGTGATGGATATGCCCAACTGCAAGCCTGCCACCATCACTGCTGAAGATTTGGAAGATAAGTTCGCCATAGCGGAGCAATCGTCGATGGTGAATTTTAGCGCCTATATCGGAGCCACCAACGAAAATTTTGATGAAATCCGCCGGGTGGATTATTCGCGCGTGTGCGGCGTGAAGGCATTCCTTGGTTCATCCACCGGCGGCATGCTCTTGAGCGATGCCGAAGCCACCCGCCGCGTGTTTGCCGAGGTTGGCACGATAGTTGCTATTCATAGTGAAGATGAAGCCATCATCAATGCCAATAAAAGTCGCTATTTGAGCGAAATGGGCAATCCGGAAGATTTGCCGTTGGGCTACCATAGCCGCATTCGTTCGCATGAGGCATGTTTGGCATCCACGCGCAAAGCAGTGGATATGGCGCGCCACTACGGTACACGCCTACACATATTGCACATTTCCACCGCCGGCGAATTGGCGCTACTCGATAGCAGTGCGCTATCGCAAAAGCACATCACAGCCGAGGCTTGTGTAGCGCATTTGCTGTTCACCGAAGCGGATGGCGCGCGCTTGGGCGCCCGCATCAAATGCAATCCGGCAGTGAAAACGCCCGCCGACCGCCATGCCCTTCGCGAAGCCTTGCGCACGGGCTTAATTGATGTGGTGAGCACCGACCATGCACCGCATTTGCTCGCCGAAAAGCAGGGCGGATGCCTGAAAGCAGCGTCGGGCATGCCGATGGTGCAATTTTCGCTCGTGGCGATGCTCGAATTGGCGCATCAAGGGGTGTGTAGCCCCGAATTGGTGGTCGAAAAAATGTGTCATGCGCCGGCTATGCTCTATCGCATCAAAGGCAGAGGCTTCTTGCGCAAAGGCTACCAAGCCGACATCGCCGTGGTGCAACGGCTTTCGGAGCCCCACATTATCACCGACCGGGATGTGTGCTCACGCTGTGCATGGACACCGCTCACCGGCTTCGCCACCCACTATCAAGTGGCGATGACGTGGGTGAATGGCAAGTTGGCTTACCACCAAGGTGCGCTTCACGATGAAGTGAGAGGCGAGCGCCTCTGCTTCGATATTTAATAAATGGAATTTAAGTTTCGCAAGTAAATATTGTAATCACCACTTATCTCATCGTCAATTAATGACATTCGTCTTAACTTCTAACGAGCGAAGCGAGTGATAACTTCTTTAACTTCTTAACTTCCAAATATCAAAACTTGTGAAACTTGAGTAAATGGATTTTTCTAATGGCAGAAAAAATGAAATACGACCAACAGCCGCCGCAAGCGGCAGGTTTAACCGACCGGCAGGTGGAAGAAAGCCGGCAGCGGCACGGTAGCAATGTGCTCACGCCGCCCCAACGCACCCCGGCATGGAAACAATTTTTGCAAACCTTCAACGACCCGCTGATTATCATCTTGCTGGTGGCATTTGCACTGTCGGTGGGCATTGCCATCTACGAATTGCTATGTTTGCCCAGCAAGGGCTGGGAATCGCTTTTGGAGCCCTTAGGCATATTCTGTGCCATCGTGCTCGCCACTCTGGTGGGCTTTTTGGTGGAATATAATGCCAACAAAAAATTTGATGTGCTCAATAAAATCAACGACGATGTGCTGGTGAAGGTGGTGCGCAACATGACGCTGAGCGAGGCGCGCCGCCGAGGTGCCATTATGCAGGTGCCGCGCCGCGACATCGTGGTGGGCGACATCGTGCTGGTGGAATCGGGCGAAAAAATTCCTGCCGACGGCGAATTGATAGAAAGTATTTCGCTGGGTGTGGACGAAAGTTCGTTCACCGGCGAATCGGTGATTTGTTACAAATCGGTGGAGGTGAGCGAAGAATCCGCCGCCTCCCCGTATCCGTCGAATAAATTGCTCCGTGGCTCGAGCGTGCGCGAGGGGCAGGGTGTGATGCGCGTCACCGCAGTGGGCGACCGCACCGAATACGGGCGCGTGTATAAAGATGCCAAAATCGAACACGATACCGAAACACCGCTCATGAAGCAATTCGGCAAATTGGGCAAACTCATAGCGCGATGCAGTTTTGTGGTGGGTGCAGCTATCATTATCGGTCGATTTTTGGTGTATGGCATTGCCGAAAACTGGAGTTTTGAATTTTTGCCCACTTTGGAATATTTCACCGAAACGGTGATGCTTGCCGTCACGCTCATTGTGGTGAGTGTGCCGGAGGGGTTGCCGATGAGCGTTACGCTGTCGTTGGCGCTGAGCATGCACCGCATGCTGCAAAACCAAAACTTGGTGCGCAAAATCCATGCGTGCGAAACCATGGGCGCTGCCACAGTGATTTGCACCGACAAAACCGGTACGCTCACGCAAAATCAAATGCAGGTGCACCAAGCCCATTTCTTTGGGCTTGAGCAAGATTATCTGCTCACCGATTCGGAGCAAAGCCACATTGTGGCATGCTCCATTGCTTGCAATTCCACGGCATACATTGATAAAAGTCTTCCTGAAAAGGCGTGCACCATCGGTAATCCCACCGAGGGCGCTTTGATTTTGTGGCTCGCACAATGCGGTGTGGATTATGCCGCACTGCGCGAAAATTGCCGCGTGGAAGCCCAATTGCCGTTTTCCACCGAAAATAAGTATATGGCCACGGTGGTGACCTGCCCCGATTTGCAAGGCAAGCGACTGCTCTTGGTGAAGGGCGCCAGCGAAATTATCCGCTCATTCTGCACCAAGGTGGAGGGCGATGTGCCGTTCGATGATATTTTCAACCGCCTCACCTCTTACCAAAATAAGGCGATGCGCACCTTGGGATTTGCCTACCGAGTGCTTTCGCCCGACGAGCCTTGCCCCATCAGCGCCGGTGAAGCCCATCTTTCCGGGCTCACCTTTATGGGCATTGTGGCGATTGCCGACCCGGTGCGCCAAGATGTGCCGGCAGCCATCCAAACTTGCCTCAATGCTGGCATACAGGTAAAAATAGTGACGGGCGACACTCCCGGCACCGCCAAAGAAATCGGGCGTCAGGTGGGTTTGTGGGCGCCGGAAGAAGAATCGGAACACATGATTTTGGGTGAAGAATTTGCCGCTTTGCCGCACGATGAGGCGGTGCAGCGAGCCAAGGAAATTAAAATCATGTCGCGCGCGCGTCCCGCCGATAAGGCGCGCTTGGTTGCCCTCTTGCAAGAGCAAGATGAGGTGGTGGCGGTCACCGGCGACGGCACCAACGATGCGCCGGCACTCAATGCCGCGCAAGTGGGGTTGTCGATGGGCGATGGCACCGCAGTGGCGAAGGAAGCAAGCGATATCACCATCATCAACAATTCGTTCCACAGCATCACCAAGGCGGTGATGTGGGGACGCTCGCTCTACAAAAATATTCAGCGATTTATCATTTTCCAACTCACCGTGAATGTGGCGGCGTGTGTGCTGGTGGCAGTGGTGTCGTTCCTCAGCGAAAAGCAGCCTGCCCTCACCGTTACGCAAATGCTGTGGGTGAACCTGATTATGGACACTTTCGCCGCTTTGGCATTGGCATCGCTTCCGCCCAGCGAAAAGGTGATGAACGATAAGCCGCGCAACAACAAGGCGAGCATCATCACTCCTGCTATGGCACAATTTATTTTGGGCATTGGTGTGGCATTTGCCGTGGTGATGACGGCAGTGTTCGTGTACATGCTGCTCCACAATGTGGGCGGAAGTACGGGCTTGATGACCAGCAGGATTTCGATGGAAGAGCGCACCATATTCTTCACCATATTCGTGTTTATGCAATTCTGGAACCTATTCAATGCCCGCTCGTTCAGTAGCAGCCATTCCGCTTTCCACAATATGAAAGAAAGTGGTTTGTTTTTCGCCGTGGCTGCCATCATTTTGGTAGGTCAGTTCTTGATTGTGCAGTTTGGCGGCATCATGTTCCAAGTCACTCCGCTGCCGCTTTCCACCATGCTGTGGTGCTTGATTGGCACGATGCCGATTATGATTTTGGGCGAAATATATCACGCAATAAAAAAATAACTACTTCATTCACTCATGAAACGAATTAAATCAATTTTGGCGCTGATGGCTCTCTGCCTTTGTGTGGCGGCTGTGGCACAATCGCCGAATTCCTCTAAGGCGCCCACGCCGGCTTCCAAGGGCGTGCCCCCGGTGTGCCATTCCAAAATTGGCGACAAGGTGCAGTCGGCAGGCGGTGATATCACCCTAAAGGTGGTGGGCAGAAAGTTGAATATGGGCAAATCTAATTCCGAACTCAATGATTCCGACATCTATTCACCCAAATCGGTGCATTTCCATCCCAATGGCAAAAAATACTATATCAACTCGCTGGAGGGTTGCCGCACCATGGTGTATGATGCCCACACCAATAAAAAATTAGCGGTGATTCACCACCGCTTCAATGCCGCTAATGCGCATTTGTGGGCGAAGGAGAGCGGACTTTTCCCCTTTAAGCATTATCATTCCAATTTCAACACCTTTTGGGGACGCCCCGTGGAGAGCGCGTTTTCGCACCGCGGACGCTACCTGTGGATTCCTTACTATCGCCGCAGTTTCGACATCAATGCGCAAGACCCCTCTGCCATTGCCGTAATCGACACGCGGGTCGACACCATCGTGAAGGTGTTCGAAACCGGGCCGCTACCCAAAATGGTGGCTGCCACTGCCAATGGCAAATACCTTGCCGTGACCCATTGGGGCGACAACACGGTGGGCCTTCTCGATATTGCGAGCCCTAACCCCGATGATTGGCACTATGTGAAATGTGTGGCGGTTGATCACCAACTCTCGCTCAATTTTAGCCTCACTCAGAAGGTGGACCGCGATTGCAATAGCGGCTACCTGCTGCGCGGCACGGTGTTTACACCCGACGACCGCTATATGCTGGTGGCTTGCATGGGCGGTGGCGGCGGTATTGCCGTGATTGATATGCAAAAATTGGCGTATGTGGGGCGCCTCACCGGGGTGCACAATGCACGCCACTTGGTGGTGAAAAACGGTTATCTCTATGCCAGCTTGAATGCAGCCGGCATCGTGCAGCGCTTGCCCATTGCCAAAGTGGTGGAGGCTATCAAGGCAATGAAGGGCAAGGCACAGCCCATTAGCGGTTGGGAGGCTTGTAAGGTGGGCGGTGGTGCGCGCACCATTTCGCTCTCGCCCAGCGGAAATTACGCCTTTGCCGCATGCAATAGCGCGAGCCAACTCTGTGTGGTGGACACCCGCACCATGAAGCAGGTGGCTGCCATCACCATCGATTCTTATCCTGTGGGACTCGATATTTCTGCCGACGGCAAATATGTGGTCCTCACTTCGCAAGGCAGAAAGGGCTTCGGCGGCAATGCCGTCAACTTGGTGGAGGTGACTTACAAAGACCCCGAACCTACCAATGCCCTTATCGACGAGCAAAAAGAAGAACAAGCCGCTATCAAAGCCAAAGCGCAAGAGCAAACCGAACAAAGTGAGTCGAAGCTCAATTGGCAAATCATCGGCATCGTAATCGGCTTCGGCATCATCTTCGCCCTCTTTGTTACCTTCCGCAAAAAAAGAAAATAAGTAAAAAAGAAAAAGAAGCAAAGAAGCAAAGAAGCAACCCGACATTCGTCTTAACTTCTTTAACTTCTTAACTTCCCCAAAAAAAACTTCCAAAAAATTATGAACTATTTCATCATCGCCGGAGAGGCAAGTGGCGACATACACGGAGCAGCACTGATGGCTTCCATCAAGCAGGAAGACCCCGAGGCGCAATTCCAATTCTTGGGTGGCGATTTGATGGCGAAAGAAGCCGGTGTGCAGCCGCTCATCCACTTCCGCGATATGGCTTATATGGGTTTCGTGGATGTGATTTTGCATTTGCCCACCATTTTGGGATTTATGAAAACCGCCAAACAAGCCATTCTCAGCCGGCGCCCCGATGCGTTGATTCTCATCGATTATCCGTCGT
Source organism: Sodaliphilus sp. (assembly GCA_051871435.1). Taxonomy (GTDB): domain Bacteria; phylum Bacteroidota; class Bacteroidia; order Bacteroidales; family Muribaculaceae; genus Sodaliphilus. The sequence continues at coordinate 10,820 of JBJECV010000205.1, forward strand.
TCAACCTCAAGATGGCGAAGTTTGCCCATGCTCAAGGCATTCCTTGCTTCTATTTTATTTCGCCGAAGGTGTGGGCGTGGAAGGAATACCGTGTGAAGGACATCAAGCGCTACATTACGCGCCTGTTTTCCATTCTGCCGTTTGAAACCGACTTTTTCCGCCGTCACGACTATGAAGTAGAATATGTGGGCAATCCCACGGTGAAGGAAATTGCTGAGGCTGCGAAGAAGTTTTCTTCCTTTGAAGAGTTTACCGCGGCACATTCGCTGCATCCCGACAAACCCATTATTGCCCTCGTGCCGGGCTCGCGCCGAAGCGAAATCCGAGAAAATCTGCCCATTATGGCGACGGCTGCTTTGCGCCATCCCGACCACCAATTGGTGATTGCCGGCGCACCAAGTATCAAGCCCGACCTCTACAACGAGGTGCTTCGCCCGTTGGGCGCGAAAATCCCGCCCATTTATGGTCATTCGTTTGAGTTGATTCACCACGCGAAGGTGGCATTGGTCACCAGCGGCACTGCCACCCTCGAAACCGCCATTCTCCACACGCCACAAGTGGCGTGCTACAGGATGAACGGCAGTAAGTGGACCTACGAAATTTATCGCCGAATGATTAAGGGTAAATACGTGACCCTGCCCAATCTCATCACCAATCAGCTCGTAATCCCGGAATTGCTCCTCCATTTCTGCACGCCCGATGCGGTGGATTGCCACTTGTCGGCTCTGCTGCTTGATTCCCCACAGCGCCGCGAAATGCTTAGCCACTACCGCCTCGTGAGCCAAATCCTCACCGAAAAAGATTGCACCGCCACCACAGCCCGTAGCATTGTAGAATATTTAAAACCAAAATCATGAAACGCTCATTCCATGCCGAAGTAGCGGCTTTTTTGGAAACGCAAATCGTGCCGCGATACGACCAATTCGATGCCGGGCACCGCCGCGACCATGCACATGCTGTGATGCAAAGTGCTGAAAAATTGGCAAAGTTTTACCCTGAAGTCGACGAAACCATGCTCATGGTGGCGGCGGCTTACCACGATGTGGGGCTGGAGAACGGGCGCGAGCATCATCACACTGATAGCGCTGCCATCATGCGCGCCGACGAGCGTTTGCGCCAATGGTTTACCCCCGAGGAAATCAATCTGATGGCGGATGCTGCTGCCGACCACCGCGCTTCTGCCAAACACGAACCGCGAACCATCTACGGCCGACTTTTAGCCGAATCCGACCGACAAATCGACCCGCACACCGTGGTGCTGCGCGCCATGCAGTACACCCGTACCCATTTCCCCGATTTCAATGAGGAGCAACAATGGCAACGCTTGGTGGAGCACATGGAAGAAAAATATGCCGAAGGTGGCTACCTACGCCTATGGATTCCTGAAAGCGACAACGCCACCCGCCTCGCACAACTCCGAGCCATCATCGCCGACAAATCCCGCCTCCGCACCCTCTTCCATTCCCTCTTAAAAGAGATATAAGAAGTCGGAAATTAGATATTGGAGGATAGAAGTTAGAAGAGTGAGGAAGATTTATTAGAACGTAGCACCGATAGAACTGTTCCATTTGATGCGCTATATGGCGAATGCGAGAAGTTCCCGTATCTCGCGCGTTCTCAATCAATATAAGTGCAATATAATAAAAATTACTAAATTTGCAGAATGAAACCCGACATCGACAAATATAATGGCATATCCGCTAATGACGAGCAATTCATTAGCGACATTAAGGCGATAGTATATACCGCCAAGCAAAAGACATATCAAGCCGCTGACTTATACCAAGTTGCAAGCAGTTGGCTTGTCGGCAGGCGCATCGTGGAGCAAGAGCAACATGGAAATGCTCGTGCCGAATATGGTAAACGAATTATTGCACTTGCTTCCGAAGCCTTAACTGCTGAGTTCGGGAAAGGATACAGCGAGTCAACGCTCCGTAATTTTCGTAAATTTTACTTAACTTTCAAAAGATTACAAATTCAGCAACCACTGCTTGCTGAATTTAACCAGGCTGGTATAAATCAGCAACCACTGCTTGCTGAATCTTCTGCAACTTCGCCAGAAATAAACACATATCAAATGCCGACCAATCTATCCTGGATGCACTATGAGCGACTTATGCGTGTGCGCAATGAGGATGAAAGAGATTGGTACATGCGAGAGGCTGCTTCCGAAAATTGGAGTTACCGTACTCTCAACCGTAACATTGGTTCTCAATATTATCAAAGATTGCTTCAAACGCCGCAATCTAAACGCGGAGAAGTCATTGATGAAATGAAACGTCTTACAGCGGATTATCAGAAAGACCGACATAAATTCTTGCGTAATCCGGTAATAGCAGAATTTCTCGGCTTTTCCCAAGAAGCCGCATATTCCGAGTCAAAACTCGAATCTGCTATCATCGACCACCTTCAGAAATTCATTCTTGAACTTGGCAAAGGTTTTGCGTTCGTAGCCCGTCAGCAGAGAATCAAAACTGACATGGGTGAATATTTTATCGACCTCGTGTTCTACAACTTTCTCAAAACTCTTAGTCTTTTCACAATCAGTTTACGTAATTACAGATTGTACTAATTCATTGTATCAAATATGTTAAGACGTATGAAAAGAATAACATCTTTATTACTCATGTTTGCTATCGTGCTCTCTGCATGGGCAACCAGTGAGGAAAAACAGTACAAGAAGTTGATACAAAACTTCGATGTAAGCGATGAAGCAAAGGCCGTTACCCCCAAAAACCCTGGGGCTTTTATACAAGCGTGCCTTGTCAATAACGAACTTTTATGGAAGTTCGCTAAGGACATGGAGAAAAAGAAAGGAGCTGAAAAGGAGGCATTAAGCAAAGTGGCACAACTGCCTCGTTTCTATCCACAATACGACAACTCTATCGTAGAATCAATGCAAGGATTCTGCGACACCTTGCTTATTGAAATGGGTATTGTGGATATAGGCATTGACTGCTCGCTCCATATCTGCTATGACGACAGTCCGAATGCTTTTGCAGCCCTTACTGAAAAAGGCTTTGCTATCTGTATAACTTCTGGCCTTTTTACATCTAAGGGTATTAACTATAATATTCTGATGGGATATGTTGCACACGAATTTGCTCACGGTGCACTTTTTCATCATATTCGTAGCTTTTATGCCGAAGCAAAAGAACGTCGTAAAAATGAATTATTTGGAGGAATTGCCGCAGCTCTTAACGGTGTGGCCGCAGGTATGGAAGCATACAATGCCGCCGCTTATGGTATTCCCAAAAGCGGTACGGATTATGGTGCGGTAATAGCCAACATTGGTACGGATGTAAAAATGAGCACACTCAAATATTCTTTCAAATATTCTCGCGAGCAGGAATTTGAAGCCGATTTATTTGCTTATCGTTTTCTTGAACATCTCGGATGCGGTGAAGAATTTATCAACGGTTTGCGTATTCTCGGCACACAATATGATGCTCTTTACGATGAGTTTAGTGACCATCCCACCATTTCTTCCCGCATAAATTTCCTCAATTATGTAGCAGCGCACCCTGAACTTGGTAATACTCAAAATGGCAAGTTAAAGAAGAAATGGATCAAAACAGAAGCCAAATGATAAATAATTATGGAAGATTACAACGATTTTGGCTCATACAATGGTGATGTGGAGCACGATATGTGGGTTGACTACGACCATTACCGGAACACCGGCGAACCCGATGTGTTCGATGAAGATGATGATGAAACGGATGACGAACTAATCGATTACGACGAATGAGTAACGAGTGTGTTGTAGAAGAACGGTGCAGAGGCTTCATTAAGGAATTCGACACTTTTGTTGAAATCTGGAATGATTGTGCAAACTTTCACGATGCCACTTTGGCTGGAATTGACTTCTGTGATGAACACGATGCTTGCATAGTCCGATTTCGTTGTGACACCTATATCGTTGCGCTGAAATTTTCACGCGTTCACGCCATTTTCACTGACATACCTGACTTCCGAAGTTCATTCTTCTATGATGTTTCTTTCTATGTGAAACCGCATTGCGATTATGGACAGTGCATCATAATGGAAACCACCGGCGATTTAGTAAAAGTAATAGCCGAAGAAATGGAAGTCGTAGAATATAAAGATGTATAAAGATCATCCCCAATACCGCCGTCTGTCAAATAACGCAAAGCCAAATCCGCAAGCCCAATAGCCTCGTTGCCTCGTTGACCAAAAAAAACTTGTTGCCTCAAAATAGCTTATCATACTCCAGCCTTTGGTCGCCCACTAATCGGTGGCGGTGGGTGTTGAAGCGGTCGTTGATGAGGCTGCGGGTGGCATCGAAGTAGGGGCAGTCGATGCCTGCCAATTCGAGCATCAGGTGCGGAATATCATCGATTTCAAAGGGTCGATTTGCCGCCTTGCGTATTTTTGCCGCCATCTCGGGGTGCAGCGCCTGATATTTGTTGGACATCCAAATCCACATCGGCACTTGGTATTGCGATTCCAAAATGGCGCGCGAATAATCATTGTGCACCCTACCCATGGTTTTACCGTCGTCGTACACATTTTCGCCATGGTCGCTCACCATCACTATCACCATGTCGCGGTCGGCATATTGATGAAACAGCGTCCCGGCGATGGAATCTTGGTAGCGGGTGCAATTGTCGTAGTGCGCCACCCATTGCTTTTGCTCAGCGGTCAAATCTTTGCGGTGCGGGTAACTGTCGGCAGTGAAATAGCGGCGATTTTCGGGGTATCCGTATTCAAAACTCACATGCTGCCCGCGCACATGGAGCATCACAAATTGGCGTGCATCGGGCTTGCGCAATTGAGTATTCACTTCGCCGAGCAAACCTTCGTCGAAGCGATAATTCTGCTTGTTGCGATAGTCGGTCAGTAGTGCCGACACTTCGGGGTTGGTGAGGAAAAACGCACCGGTGCTGTTCCACACTTCATGATTAAAATTGCCGTATTGGTTGGAAATAAAACTCACCCGATACCCCGCCAAGCGGAACAAGTGCGGCATCATCGGCTGGCTCGCCCAGCTCCCTACTTGGTCGATGCTGTGCATCGAGAGCATTTCTTTAAACACGTCGGAGGTGCGACACACCATGGTGATGGCATCGCCAATCGCCACCAAATTTCCTTTTTTCATTTCATCCATCACGCAAGGGGTGGTGGGCAGCGGGTAGCCATACAATTGCGAATGGCGCTTGATGCTGCTTTCGCCTATCCACAGCATAATGGTGCCGGATGGCCGCCTGCATGCGCTGATGCGCGTGGTGCGCGCCACTTCCAATATTTCGTCGCATTGGCGCGTGGTGAGGCAGTAGAGCCGTGTGCCATACAAGGTGCGGCTGAGGGGTGTACACACGCCGCAACCACCGGCTTCTTCTCCGGCAATCAGCCTGCTTTCCATTTCGCTCACCGAATTGCCCATCAGTGCGTAAGCCAATCGTGGCTGCATCGCCACCCAATCGGTGCGCACAAAATACACCATTGCCACCACGCATATCACCCCGATTTTCGCCGCCCAAGCCATTCGCCCATGCAGCGCACATTTTTTCGCAAGAGGCGCAAGCCGCTGCGAAGCACGGAGCCAATAGATGCCGGCGGCTATCGCAAAAGCGCCCAACAACACGCCCACATATTTAAGGGTGGCGATTTTCCAAACAAAACTCTCCAAAAATTCGCTCGCCTCTGCCGAATTGGTTTCCATCAGCAGCTGCAGCGATTGACACCCCAATTCCAATTTAAAGTGGTGCATCAGCCACACTTCCACTGCGCTAAGGCAGCCAGTCAGCACGATAAACATCCATTCCGCCACCGTGCGCCAAGGCTTTTTCAACAGCGAAATCACCAAGGCGGTGGCGAGCAGCTCGGGAATCACATATTTGAGCTGGATGCAGTCGGCTTTTAAACCATATTTCAGGCTCGCATACACCACCAGCACCGACGCAGTGAATGCCCACATCCGCCCCACCGGACGCAGCAAAAACTCCACTACGGCACCCATTGCGCAATATATCTTCTTCCCAATCATCAAAAAAAATACTATTGTCTTAACTTCTAAAAAATCTCCTTAAACTCTGATTCTCAATACGTGAGTGGCGGGTCGTAATACTTATCGAAGCAAGGATAATGCTCCAATGGCTTCGGCTCGCAGAAATGCAGTCCCTTAAAAATCGGGTTCGCCGCTTTTGCACGGGTGGTGGCTTCGTCGTCGATGCGCAAATCGAGTTTCACGCCGGGCAAATTCACCAATCGGATATCAAACTTCCCGTCGTGATAAGCATACACTATCCTGCCGTCGCCAATGTTCATGGTCGTTTCTAACCGGGTGATAGCCTGCGGCAAACGTGGCTCGACCACCACCACACCGTTCATCAAATCGGGGCGAATACCCAAAAAATACTGATACCACACGCGCAAGTGCTCGCTATTGCTCCATGCTTGCAGGAAAGTGCCGGAGCGGTTCACCCATTGCTTGCCTTGGCGCGGGTGGGCGTCGGCATTTTCGCTCAGGCTACCCACTGCCCCCTCTTTCAGTGCTTGGCGATTCATGTTCTGAAACAATTGCCAAGCCATTTCCTTCTGTCCGTAGGTGATGAGGTGTTGCATGGCTATACCGTTGTTCCACAGCCAAATAGTACCATTATGGTAGGCGTCGTCTTTGTGATAGTAGTGCCAATTTTCGTGTTGAGGATGGAATTGCGGGTCGGTTTGCGCCAGCGATGCCACACCCCACGGATACACCAATTCTTCCCAGCATCGGCGTGCCACCTTTTGCTTAAATACCTCATCTTTAATCAATTCGAAGCAATACAGCTGATTTGGGCGGAATTGCCGGTCGGCGCTGCCGTCGGCGTTGAGGTGGTCGTAAATCAAGATGCTATCTTTGTTACAAAAATCGGCTTCAAAGTTTTTCGCCACCTTCTCGGCGGCTTGTTGCCACTGTCGGGCATTTTCCGTGTCGCCCATCAGCGTGGCAAGATGCGATGCGGCAGTGAGCTGTTTCCACCACAAATATTGAATATCGTTGGCGCGATTGCCACGGGGCGAACCGGGCACACCGTTGCGCTTCACGTCCATCCAGGTGTCGGCATCTTCGTGCAGTAAATAGCCGCGGGCATCGGTGTGGTGGCGCAGGCTCTCCGATGTGCTAAGCACGATAGAGGGATAAATGTCGCGCAAAAACGATTGGTCGCCGCAATATTGCAGCAGTTCTTCCGCTTCAATCACGTAGCGCGGTGTGCCGTCGGCGGTGTTGTAGAGGATGCCTTCGGGGTTGGCGCGGTTGGGAATGCGTCCGCAAGTGGGCGATGCCGGATTGGTGTCCTGAAATTTCGAAAAGTCTTTCAGTATATCTTTGGTGTAGTTGAATTGACCGGTCACTAATGTGGCGCCGGGCATGGAAATAAACATGTCTCTGCCCCAGTATTCATTAAACCATGGCAGTCCGGCATAAATGCCTTTGCCTTGCTGCTCGGTGATGAGTTGGTCCATAGTGGCGGTAATCCATGCCAGCGACAGGTCGAGTTCGGGCAGATTGCTGTTGAGCCGATTCGTGCCGTTCACAATCGCATTGATGCGCTCTTTGCGCTGCGCCAACAGTTGTTCCCACTGTCGGGCGTATCGCTGTGCCAAGGCATCGGCGGCAGCTTTCTCGCCATAAATCAAAAATAGGATATTTTCTCCTTCAGCGGCCACCCATTTAGCGTCTTGCGCTTTGGCAGGCGCTCCGTTGCCGCCATACACGTGAACCATTTCTCGGCGGGCTTCATCGGGGAAGGTGAGGCTGAGGGCGCACTGCCGGCTGCCGGTGGTAACGATGGCAATCACGGGGTCGTTGTCGAATAGGTGCAAACGCTCGCTCAGCTTTCCCCAACTGCGATACACGCCAATCGGATTCACCACCACACGCTCTGCCTCGCTGCGTAGCATCTCTTTCCCGTCGAGGTAGAGGGTGTAGTCGCTGAGCACGCGCTGCTTGGCAATGTTCCATCCGGCATACCAGTCAATGGGGGTGTTTTGATGCGTTCTGCCATACCAAAACCCCGATTTCTTATCGGTAAATGAATATTCTCGGTTTTCTTCAGCACTCACGCTAATGCCCATTTGCTCCACCATATCGGAGCATTCGGTTGCAAAACCGGGCTGGGGGACTGCGGCGGCTATCGCCATACTCACAAGCATTTTGGTTATTACGTTCATCTTTTTCAAGGGTTTGAGGAGTTAATGATAGTAGTGCCCATGCACTATCCGCCACAAATTTACCACTTTTCACAAAAGTGTACAAACCCCGCGCCCCAAAAAAAATCACACCAAAGGAAAAACCCTTCGATGTGATGATATCAATTAGAAAGTTATATCCAAGCAAAAAGACATTAGCCAAATAGCCATCAGCCTTTAGCCTTTAGCCTTTAGCTGTTTAGCGGTTGGAAGCAAAAAGACATTAGCTTTTAGCCGTTAGCTGTTTAGCTGTGGTTGGAAGCAAAAAGACATTCGTCTTAACTTCTTAACTTCTTTAACTTCTTAACTTCCAAGAAAATCTTCTTAACGTCAAAAAATTCTTCTCAACTTCCCAAGAAGCCTCATCTTCCTCTGCTAATCTCCACTTCCACCTTCACCGGAGCAGATTCGTTGTTGCAGCGGTCCACTGCAGTCACGGCATACACAAAGGCACCCACTTCCGTACTCTTGGTGCAGTAGCCGGTTTCGCCGGTGATTTCCACAATGGCTTCTGCCTTGTTGATGTCCACCGGTTCGCCTTTCTTGAAGCGATACACCACATAGCGTGCCGCTTTCTGCATCTCGTCGGATGCTTTGGGCGCTTCCCAGCGCAGTGTGGTGCCGCTCTTCGATTGCTCTACCGAAATTTTTTGCACAGCTTCCGGCGCTTTATTGTCGAGCCAAGTGTAGGTAGGAGGCAATGCTTGGGTGGCCATATAGGTGCTCTTGAGTTTGTCGCCCACATTCTTATGGTTGGCGGTTACGGTATAGCCGGGCCACCACACCACGCCGTTCACGTGCTCAAGCGTGCGCAGCAATTCCATCTTTTCGCCGAGTTGGTTATTGATGGTGGTGTCGCGGGTGTCTTTGCTGCCCATCATATTGTGTACCGAAAAACCGTAGTACATACCACGTCCGTAGGCTTCGCCATTCCACCAGTGCATCAAGGCTTTACCGTTGGCTCTGGGGTGCTCTTGCTCCCAATAGAGTTGGGGTACCATATAGTCGACCCAACCTTCTTTAGTCCATTTCGGACAGTCGGCATACAGCGCATCGTAGCATTGCAACCCCTTGGTTTCGCTTCCGCGTGGGTCCACATCTTTGTTGCGCCAAATGCCGAACGGACTGATGCCTAATTGCACCCACGGCTTCACTTCTTGCAGTGTTTTATGCAGTTGCTCTATCAGCAAATCCACATTGTGGCGGCGCCAATCGCCTCTGTCGGTCCAGCCCTGACCCTTGCCGTATTTCTCCCACGAAGCATCGTCGGGGAAATCCACGCCGGTCACCGGATAAGGATAGAAGTAGTCGTCCATATGAATGGCATCCACTTCGTAGCGGCTGATGATGTCGCGCACCACTTTATCAATAAAATTGCGGCTCTCGGGCAATGCCGGGTCGAAATAAATCTTGCCGTCGGCATATTTCACAAACCATTCCGGATGCTCGTAATACACGTGCCCCTTGGCAGGCTCATCGGTCTTGCTGCTGGTCACTCGGTAGGGGTTAATCCAAGCATGCAGCTCCATGCCGCGCTTGTGGCATTCGTCGATCATAAATTGAAGCGGGTCCCACACTGGATTGGGCGCTACCCCCGAAGTGCCAGAAATCCAGCGTGTCCAAGGCTCTAATTGGCTCGGATAAGCAGCGTCGGCTTGCGGACGAATTTGCCAAATCACGGCATTCACACCACACGCCTTCAGCTCGTTGATTTGTCCCAACAAATAGTTGCGAGTTTCCTCCGGAGTCATCTTGGCATACTGATTTTGCCCGATGATATGAAGCCAAGCGCCTCTAAATTCATGTTTCTTCGCACTTTGAGCCAGCGAGCATATCGCAGTCAGTGCCATCATTGCCAACACTAAGGAATGTCTGAATTTTCTCATGTCGTTTTGATTGTTAATGGTTTTTTAGATAAATGAAATAGGAAAAGTTTTTAGTAGGAATATGCAAATATACGCATTTATGCGCTTTTAGGCAAATCTTTTTCCCTCATTCCAAAATTATGTGCTATATTTGCACCCGTCAAATCCACTAATCATTTGCATCATGCTCACCCACAACCAAAAAATAGCTTTCACCAGCATCCTCATAGAAATGGCTAACGCCGACCAATGCATCGACATCCGCGAATGTAAAGCCGTGGAGCGCATCCTGTCGCTGCTCGCAGTGGATGCCGAAACTTTCAAAATCGCAAAAGAAGTGTCACTGCCCGTAGCACTCGAGGTGATGAACAATGCGTCCGACCAAGCCAAAAAAATGCTCGCGCAAAAACTCGTAGAAGTAATCGACGCCGACGCCCAAGTACACCCCGCCGAAATCCAGCTCCTCAACGCCATCGCCCGCCGCCTCAACCTCCACAGCCTCTTCTAATTGCCCCACGCCACATCTTCTTTGGAGCAAGTAGCCGTATTGGGCTTGACCTCACGCCACCACCACCGTATCTTTGCCCCGGATTCTTTTGAATTTTTGGAGTCAACGAGTTATAGGTGTTTCAAGTGTTTCAGGTGTTCCGGCAAAAATCCACCCGCGGTACATGCCTTTGGCATGTAATGGGTGCAAACAGCTAAAGCCCAGCAATTTACACACTCGCTGTAGGGGCGCAATACTTGCGCCCGCCCCACAAATCCCACTGGGGTGTTTCAAGTGTTTCAACTGTTTCTATTAAACAAGAAATCTCTAACCAATCGAGAAGCGCGACTAACCGAGCGAGCTTGCGAGCGGCTAACCAAGTGCGAAGCACGGCTAACCTTCAAATTGGGTGTTTCAGATGTTTCATGTGTTTCAAGTGTTTCAGGTGTTTCTATTAAACAAGAAATCTCTAACCAAGCGCGAAGCGCGACTAACCGAGCGAGCTTGCGAGCGGCTAACCAAGTGCGAAGCACGGCTAACCTTCAAATTGGTGTTTCAGGTGTTTCAAGTGTTTCACGTGTTTTTACATGCCGCGGGCCATCGGAGATGGCGTATTGTGGTTAACTCCATGCAAGCGGAGGCGCAGCCGGAGCGCAGCTTGGAGAATGCCGAAGCCAAAGCAATGAGCCTCGAAGAGGGTCGGTTGTGGCAAGTCATCACCAAGGTGTTTCAAGTGTTCTAGGTGTTT
>JBJECV010000206.1:0-5087 GCA_051871435.1 Sodaliphilus sp.
TAGCGTTTTCGCCGGCCTTAGTGTGGTTGCCCCCACACTTTTTCTACTGAGCCCTCATCTTAACGTGTTTTAACACATACGTCACCTCACAACTGCCCGGATTTATCTAATTTTACACTCCCCATTCAATCCCTCTACTCTCTATGCAAAATTTTGCTGCAATCGACTTTGAAACGGCTAACTCGGAGCGCTGTTCGGTGTGCTCGGTGGGCGTGGTGATTGTGCGCAACGGCGAGATAGTGGATACTTTTTATTCGCTCATTAAGCCGGAACCCAACTACTACCATTATTTCTGCTCGCAAGTGCATGGACTTTGCAAGCGCGACACCGACCATGCCCCCATCTTCCCCGAAGTATGGAAGCAGATAGAGCCCCTCATCGAGGGATTGCCATTAGTGGCGCACAATAAGTCGTTCGACGAAAATTGCCTGAAGGCGGTGTTTCGCACCTACCAAATGGATTATCCCGACTACGAATTTCACTGCACCCTATTAGCGGCACGCCGGCGCTGGCGTGGTATGCCCAACAATCTCGATGCGGTGGCTGCCCGCTGCGGCATCGATTTCTGCAACCATCACCACGCCTTGGCCGACGCCGAAGCCTGCGCCCAAATCGCCCTGCAAATATTATAACTAAAGTTTCGCAAGTATTCGCCTTTGGAAGTCAAGAAGTTGAAGAAGTTATCGCTCGCTTCGCTCGCTGGAAGTTAAGACGATAGTCATTGCTCGCGATGGGCAAAGTGATGGTTACACCGTTGCAACCCCCTTCATTTACTTCCGAAACTTAAGTTATACCCCCCACCCCCTGTTTATAACCCCTCTCCCCATCCATAAAAAATCGGCCCCACCACATTTTTTTTGCAAAAAATGGCGGTTTTATTTCTGAAATGCATTAAATTTGCAGCATATTAGAAATAAAATCTATGATTAGCTACTTAGAATTTAGAGAACGGCTTTTGCCGGAAGGGTGCTTTTCCACCCATCAAGCAAGAGCTTTTTTTCCACAGTTTGACCGCAACAATCTTACCCGATGGACCAAGAAGGATTTGCTCGTGAGGCTGCGAACGGAGTGGTATGCCTTTCCCGAAATGCTCAAGCAACCGGATTTTGCTCGCTACATTTCATCTCGAATCTACCGTCCTTCGTATGTGAGCCTTCACACAGCGCTCAGTATCTATGGAATTATTCCGGAGGCTGTGACGAGTATCACTGCCGTGAGCACGCTAAAAACCGCTCGTTTTGAAAACAGATTTGGTCAGTATGTCTACCAAAATGTGAAGCCGGACCTCTTTTTTGGCTTCAAACCTATACTCTTGCCCGCCAACCAAACTATTCACAATTCTCCATCTCAGGCTTGGATGCTCGCCCATCCGGAAAAAGCGTTACTCGACTTGCTCTACCTTTACCCTTTCTACAACACTGAGCAAGAGTTGCTTCAACTGCGATTCGACGAGGATTTTATGGCAGAAGACTTGAATACGGAACGCTTACAACTCTATCTTGAAAAAATAAAAAACAAGGCTTTAGAAAAAAGAATAAAAACACTGTTAACGCTCTATTCTCTATGATCGACCTCAATTACATTAACAGCTTCTATCCGCCGCAAATTGCTTCTAATGCGGCTTTTCAGAAACACATTTTAAAGGAATATGTGCAGCTGATGGTGCTTGATTACTTGGCTTCCTCTCCTTTTATCCATCAGTTGGCATTCATCGGCGGCACTAACCTTCGTTTGATAATGGGCATTGACCGCTTTTCAGAGGATTTGGATTTTGATTGCAAAATGATGTCGGAAGAAGAATTTATCGCCCTCACCAACGAGGTGGTGCGGTTTTTAAAAAATTCGGGCTTGCGTGTAGAAACTCGCGACAAGGCGAATCCCAAGCTAACGGCATTTCGCAGGAATATCTATTTCCCGGAATTGTTGTTTGAGTTGGGACTTTCCGGACACAAGGAGGAGCGTTTTCTGCTGAAGATTGAAGCACAAGACCAAGGCGTGGACTATCAGAAAGAAATGAAATATGTGAACCGTTGCGGTTTCTTATTTGCTTTGCCTACGCCTCCCGTCGAGGTGTTGCTGGCAATGAAATTGTCGGCTCTACTCTCCAGAGCGAAAGGCAGAGATTTTTACGACACCATATTTTTGATGCAACACACCAAGCCTTCCTACCATTTTTTGAAAAGCCGAGTAGGAATTGCTAATGCCGAAGAACTAAATAACGCATTAAAAGCAAAACTCCAAACTACCGATCTGAATATCAAAAAACGAGATTTTGAACATCTGCTATTCAACGCTCGAGGTGCTGAGCGAATTTTGCTTTTCCCAAAAGTGGTGGAGGAGTTTTTGAGAAGATGGGAATAAAATTCCGCCGAGGGTGGTGGCCGCTATGGCGGGCTCTCTCGGCGGAACAATGTGTCGTAAATTCAAGTTTCGCAAGTGAGAAGATGGTCGTCACCAAGTAAGCAGACATTCGTCTTAACTTCCAACGAGCGAAGCGAGTGATAACTTCTTTAACTTCTTAACTTCCAAAGATTAATCTCCCGGGATTAGTGGACGAATGCCACGTTGTCTACCCAGAGGGTCATGCCCACGGTGCCGGTGTAGGCGGTGCCACAGCCGCTGGAGAGCATCACGAGCACATGGGTGGGTTTGGTGCCAGCCGCTGCCCATTTTTCTTCAATCACGGGCACCATTTTCCCTTTGCTATTGCGTGAGTAGTAGCTTTTTTCTTTGGAAATGAGTCCCATATAGGGTTTGTAGCCGGCGTGCTTGCGAATGTCGCCATACCAAATGGGAATGCGGTGCTTGTTCACCCAGCCCATTGTGGTTTTGCCAAAGCGTTCGCGGCCGGTGCCCACGCGTTCGGCATGGATATTACCTTTGGCATCTTCCCAGCGGTGCTGGAGCAACACAAACACTTCGGCGTTGTCGCGACCGGAGAGCGTTTTCTTGCTGCCGAAGCCGCTGGAATAGATGGGTGCGCCGGCAGGAGCCACCAAGCGATAGTCGAACTGGAGGAACTTGGGTGTTTTGGTGTAGGGAATACCCATTTCCATTTTGCTATAGGGATTTTTGGTGCTGCTCACGGGTTCGAGCATTTTGCCCAAGAAAATGGTGCCCGACACCAGCACGTCCATATTCACGATGCCGGCAGCCTTCACGTGCTCCAGCAGCGTGGTGAGTTTGGCGCAGCGTCCGGCGCCGTGTTTGTCGGGGAAAACGGCGTTGCTGGTTTTCACCACACCCATCACCTTTGCATACACATTGCTGGTGGCCCACTGCGAGCCGCCCATATTGCTGTAGGCTTTAGCGCCATTGATGGTGGTGGAGGGTGCTATTTCATACACCTTTTTGGTGTTGCCGCCAATCACGCCCGATTCTTTAATCACGCGTGTTACCCAATTTTCAAAATCGCCAAATTTGATTGGCTCCAATTTCTCCGCTTTCATGCCGGTGGCCACTAAAGCCATCATTGCCATGATAAGTGTGAACTTTTTCATTTTCATCATTGTGTTGAAATTTATCGTCATTAGTTAATATTGTTGTTTTGCTATTGCTTTATTCGCCGTGAGCTGATTTGGAGAGCAAATAGTGGCCGATTTTGCAGTAAATGCACTTGCGCGCGTCGCAATATTCGCGTTTGAGTTGCACCAGCGCTTGCGTGGTGAGCGCATCGGGGCACGAAATGCCGTAGGAGGTGAACTGGTTCACGATGGAGTTGGTCTCCGGCTTCAGTTCTTCGAGCAGGCGGATGGCCTTGTCGGTAAGCTCATAGCTATCGGTTAGTTCGCCGTAGGCATAGAGTAGCGGAGCCACCGTGTTGATGAGCACGATATCAATCGACCTTCGGCTCAGAGCTGCCGCCGAGCGCTCGTGGGGCTTGCCGAAAGTGTAGTGCGAAGCCCAGTAGCCGGTGAGTTGCACCTCAAATAGCGCCCTCATTTGCTGTTCATTGTCGGCATCGATAATGCGGCGCATCATCCTGAATCCGCCCTCTACAAATCGCGCCAGCATGGCAATGCGCCGATAAGGAAAATTTTGCGGACGGATGCGAAACAGCTTCCATGCCTGCGCCTCCATAGGCGAGAGTTGGAATTTATTGCGCAAAAACGCATATTCCGTGGCCAATTGCTGCGCGTAGGGGTCGGCGTGAGCCACATCCCCTTCCAGCATACCCGCTTGGCCAAACAGCAACGCTTCAATCTGAAACACGGAATCGCTATGCTTGCCCAGTAGGCGCAGGGGCGATCTGCGGGCAAGCCGCTCAAACGCCTCGTTGTTGATGCCAAAGCCAAAATTGCGCGCCAGTGTCACGTAGCACACATCTTCCCAGCTGCCGCTAAAGCTCTGCAGCATATCGTGGATGCGCTGCACCTTGCCGTGAAGTCGCTCAAAAGCCAGCGCACTCACCCATTCCACTATCGTGAGCTCCGGCACTTGCTTGATTTTCTCGGCACACGACACCTCGGTGGCACCATTCACAAGCGAGGCATAATCGGTGTGAAACTGTGGCGACACCTCCAGCACCAGCTGCGGAATGAGCTCACCGGTGGTGCGGCGCACCGGCGCATCATCCTTCCCCACCACATGCAAAATCACGCTATCGTAAGCCTTATCCACATCGTGGTGATGGCGCTTCCAGTCGGTGGCACGGTAATGAATTTCCACGTTTCCCACCCACATGTGGCCATTGATTTCCACTTTGGCATTAAAGAAATCCGGACCGGCGTCGGTGTTGAGCAAACCCGGGTCAATCACCCGCACCTTCTTACCGGTGTTGGTGACCATATCCTCCGACCGCCACAGCCGATGGTTCCACACATATTGCATCAATTTCTCCATGCCTATAGCCGCGATTTCGTATCGCAATCAAATTGCGAAGATACGCATTTTTCCCGAAAGTGCCCACCCCTGCACCCGTTTTAACCATCATTTCCTCCATTTCACCCAATTTCAATGTAAAACGTATCAGTAAAAAATGTGGAGGCAACCACACTAAAGCCGTCGAAAACGCCAACCGCCGTCGAAAACGCCCACCGCCGTCGGAGACGGCTTATTGTGGTTAACTCCATGCAAGCGAAGGCGCA
>JBJECV010000207.1:0-5085 GCA_051871435.1 Sodaliphilus sp.
AAGACGAATGTTGCTTGTAGCAAACAATCATTCTGTTAAAAACCTAACACAGTATTATTTCTTTTTAGGGTTGTGGAATTTCACCTTGTAGCTGCAGCGGATTTTCCCTTTGGCGATGTTATTGAGTTTGTTGCGAATCAATTGCTTGCGGATGCCTGAAATCCAATCGATAAAAAGGTGACCGAATAGGTGGTCGCATTCGTGCTGAATCACGCGAGCCAAGTAGCCTTCAAAGTCTTGCTCGTGCTGCACCCAATTTTCATCGGTCCATTTCATGTGGATTTTGGAGTGGCGGGTCACATTTTCGCTGATGCCCGGCACGCTGAGGCAACCTTCTTCTCGAGTGACCGTGGGGCTGGATTCGTCGACGGTGATTTCCGGATTCATAATCACCATATTCACCCCCTCCAGTTCGGGGAAATCTTCCTTCAGCACGTCCACATCAATGTACACGAGTTTCAAGCTCACGCCCACCTGTGGTGCCGCAATGCCAATACCATTGCTGGCATACATGGTTTCTTTCATGTTGGCGATAAGTTCGCTCAAATTTTTGTAATCTTTAGTCACCAATTCGGCTTCTTTTCGAAGCACGGGCTGACCATATACATATACAGGGAGAGTCATATTTATATTTGTAGTTAGAATGATATGTTACTTTGTAGATAGTCGGTGAGAATGATGGTGGCGGCAATGGCATCCACTTTAGCTTTATCGCGGCGGTCGCTTTTCTTCATCCCTCCATCAATCATTGCCCTATGGGCGATGGTGGAGGTGAAACGCTCATCGTACATCACGATAGGCATATCGGGCATTTCCTTTTTCAGCCTACTGACGAACGGAGTGATGTAGCGCATACTTTCCGAAGGCTCGCCATTGAGCTGCTTCGGAAGCCCAATCACGATGGTTTCCACCTGCTCGGTGCGGGTATAATTTTTGAGGAAATCCATCAGCGTGTGGGTTGGGAAAGTACCCAAAGCATTGGCTATAATTTTCAGCGGGTCGGTCACTGCTATGCCCGTGCGCTTGCGTCCGTAGTCGATTGTCAAAATTCTTCCCATAAGCGTGCCGTTAGTCGTTCATCGTGAGGAGCAATTCCTCGTTGCTCGAAGTGCGAAGCATGCGGTCTTTGATAAATTCCATTGCCTCGATCGAAGTGCGGTCGCTGAGGAAGCGGCGCAGAATCCACATACGGTTGATGGTGTCTTGATTGAAGAGCAAATCGTCGCGACGTGTGCTCGACGCCATGATGTCGACCGCCGGGAAGATACGTTTGTTGCTCAGCTTGCGGTCGAGCTGGAGTTCCATATTGCCCGTACCCTTAAATTCTTCAAAAATCACTTCGTCCATCTTAGAGCCTGTTTCGGTGAGTGCTGTGGCAATGATGGTGAGGCTACCGCCGTTTTCAATGTTGCGAGCAGCACCGAAGAAGCGTTTGGGTCGCTGGAGTGCATTGGCATCCACACCACCGGAAAGGATTTTACCGGAAGCTGGAGCGCAAGTGTTGTAGGCGCGTGCCAATCGGGTGATCGAGTCGAGCAAAATCACCACATCGTGTCCACATTCCACCAATCGTTTAGCTTTGGCGAGCACGAGTTCGGCAATTTTCACGTGGCGGTCGGCAGGTTCGTCGAAAGTGGAAGCAATCACTTCGGCATTCACACTGCGCGCCATATCGGTCACTTCCTCCGGACGCTCGTCGATGAGGAGGATAATCATATAGGTTTCGGGGTGATTTTCGGCTATGGCATTGGCAATATCCTTCAAGAGGATGGTTTTACCGGTTTTGGGTTGTGCCACAATCAAGCCACGCTGTCCTTTGCCAATAGGTGCAAACATATCCACGATGCGGGTGGAAATGTTGGGGTGCTTGGTGCTCACCAAATTGAATTTTTCTTCCGGGAATAGCGGCACGAGATGCTCAAATGGCACGCGGTCGCGCACAAAATCGGGGGTGCGACCGTTGATAGATTTCACTTCGCACAGCGGGAAGTATTTTTCGCCTTCCTTCGGTGGACGAATGGTGCCACTCACCACATCACCGTTTTTCAAGCCATTATTTTTGATTTGCGCTTGCGACACATAGATATCGTCGGGCGAAGTGAGATAATTGTAGTCCGACGAGCGCAGAAATCCATAGCCGTCGGGCATAATTTCGAGCAAACCTTCTCCGTCGAGAATACCCTCAAAATTGTAAGGATTGTCGAAGAATGGGTTTTCGGCTTCTTGTGCCTGTTGTTTATTCTTTTTCTTATTCTTTTTGCTATTGTTGGCGGCTTGTTTTTCCGCTTTTGGTTCTTGGATGATGATAGGCGCTTTTGCGGCTTCTTCCGCGGCTTTGCGCTTATTTTCCGCGGCTTTGCGAGCGGCTTCTTCTTTTTCTTGCTGCGTGCGCGGCTTGAAAGTTTGCCCACTGCTAAAGAAAGAGCCTAATCCCATGTCTTGCCTGGGGCCTGTGCCAAAAAGGTCTTGGAAATCGGAGCTTGGTGCTTGAGGCTGTGCATCGGGAGCTTCCGGCATGGCATCGTTGTCAAAAGGGGCTTCAGCTTCGATGTTGGCATCTGCAACAGGATCCGGATTGGCGGGCTGATTCACTTCAGCCGGAACTTCGTTAGCCGGCTCACTTGTGGCGGGAGCAGTGGGATCTGCCGGTGCGTCTACATTTTTTGCGATGCGTTGGCGTCGGGGTTTCTTTTCCTGTGCTGGAGCTTGCTCGGCAGTCGGTTCGGCGGCTTCGGGCTTAGCTGTTTCCTTTTTTATGGATTTGGCTTTCGCTCTGGTTTTGGGTTTTGCCGTGGCTTCGCCCTTGTCGTCGGCATCGGCGGGAGTTTTAGTTGTTTTATTTTTGGTTACTTTTTCTGCATCATCTGCTTTAGGTTCTGCCTCAGCGGCTTTTCTGCCTCTTTTGGGTTTTTCGGCAGCGGGGGCTTGTTTGGCAGATTTTGCTGCAGTTTTGCGTTTTTTAGGCTCTGCAGCTTTTTTTGCTTCAGATGAAGTGCTTGCAATATTTGCCTGCTGGTCAAGAATGTCGTAAACAAGTGTTTCGGAATCCACCTTTTTGATACCAATACTTTTGGCATAGGCTTTTACCTCTTCTAAAGGCATTGCTTCCAGTTCGTTAATATTGTACATAGATTTTGATGTTAGGTTCTATGCGGGCACACATTGTAGAGGGCTTTGAAAAGATGCTATAGCCATTGATGTGTGAAACACATAGAAGATATGGTTTCTTATTACCTTAAAATATGGATAAAAATTTCTATGGAAAAATCACTGATTCTATAATTATGGCGCCGGCGAAATGATTAAAGATGCGCCTTAAAGAATAGTAGGTGTAAATGAATAACGGTGCAAATTTAATAATAAAAACTGATTTGGCAAATATTTTGACCGGAAATTGATGAATATTTTGTGGATATTGTGTGGTGACACTGCCTCTGGAGCCAATGGCTGGTAGTAGAAATTGCTTGGGCGGAAATTTTATTAGGTCGGGAATAATTTGTAACTTTGCTTGCGAGTCGTTGGGCTCACATTAATTATCAACCTTTTTAATTAGGTAACACATTAATTATAATGAAAATTATACTTCTTTCCGGTGGGTCGGGTCAGCGTTTGTGGCCGCTATCGAATGGCACGCAAGCCAAACAATTTTTGCGACTGCTGAAATCGCCTGAAGGCGAAAAAGAATCGATGGTGCAGCGCGTGGTGCGCCAAATTAATGAAGCCGGGCTGCTGGAAAGCATCACGGTGGCTACGAGCATTGCGCAAGCCGATATGATTGCCAATCAGCTGGGGCAATATGGCGTGGACATCGTTACGGAGCCTGCGCGCCGCGACACATTCCCTGCCATAGCATTGGCTGCGGCGTATCTGCAAAAAGAAAAGCAATGCGATGCCAATGAAATAGTGGTGGTGATGCCTTGCGACCCCTACACCGAAAGCGGCTATTTCCACACCATCGGCAAGATGGTGAAAGCCGTGGAAAGCAATGCTGCCGACTTGGTGCTGATGGGCATCACGCCCACGAGCCCTTCGTCGAAGTTTGGATACATTGTGCCTAAGGTCGGCGAAGCCTCTGCTGAAGCGCAGCCGGTGAACCGCTTTGTGGAAAAGCCGGAGCGCGCACTTGCCGAGCAGCTCCTCGCCGAAGGAGCTCTGTGGAACGGCGGCGTGTTTGCCTTCAGACTGGGCTACATCACAAAAATTCTTGAAAAATATATCAATGCGCCCACCTTTGCCGAAGTGCGTGCACGCTATCAAGAATTTCCAAAAATCAGTTTCGACTACGAAGTGGCAGAGCGCGCATCGTCGGTGGCAGTGGTATCGTTTACCGGACAATGGAAAGACCTCGGCACTTGGAATGCTCTCACCGAAGAACTCCCCTCGCAAACCATCGGCAATGTGGTGCTCGACGATGAGGCTACCAACACCCACGTGGTGAACGAACTCGATTTGCCCTTGATTTGTATCGGTACACAAAATTTGGTGGTGGCTACCAGCAACGATGGCATCTTGGTGGCTGACAAAGACCATTCCGAAGACCTTAAAACGCATTTGGCAAAACTTGGTAGCGATTCTCGGCCTATGTATGAAGAGCGCCGCTGGGGCGAATATAAGGTAATCGACAAGATTGAATTCGACGACGGGCAAAAGGTGCTCACCAAGCGATTGTGCATTCGTGCCGGCAAAAATATCAGCTACCAAGTGCATCACCACCGCGAAGAGGTGTGGACCATCATCAATGGTTTGGGGCAATTGGTGCTCAATGGCGAGCAACGCAATGTGAAGCCGGGCGATGTGATTCACATCCGCCGCGAGCAATTCCACGCCATCCGCGCCATCACCGACCTCTACATTATAGAAGTGCAATCGGGCGACCGCCTCACCGAAGACGACATCACCCGCTACCCCTACACCTGGGAGTAAGCATGGCTCAGTAAAAAAAGTGTGGGGGCACCATACCAAAGCCGGCGACAAAGCCACTCACCGGTAGGGACATGCCTTCGGCATGTAATGGGTGCAAACCACTTAATCACAACCACTTACACAACCATCGCAGGGGCGCAATACTTAGCGCACGCCCCCACA
>JBJECV010000208.1:0-21707 GCA_051871435.1 Sodaliphilus sp.
ATGAGATGAACACGGAGCGCAGCGGAGTGTTCATCTCATGCCGGTAACCGATGCCACCCACATATATGCATGCCGTAGGTATGCAACCCCGCCAACGAAGGTGTAATCGGCTTTGTTTTAGTAGTTTGCACCCATTACATGCCGAAGACATATCCCTACCGGCGGGTGGCATTTTCTCCGACTTTAGTGTGATTGACCCACTAATTTTCTACTGACCCTGGTTAATGGCTAATGGCTAACG
The DNA here is from genome assembly GCA_051871435.1 of Sodaliphilus sp. Taxonomy (GTDB): domain Bacteria; phylum Bacteroidota; class Bacteroidia; order Bacteroidales; family Muribaculaceae; genus Sodaliphilus. Next base: position 242 of record JBJECV010000208.1, read on the forward strand.
GCTAATGGCTGAAGGTGAGGGGTTTTAGTTCTTGGCAGTTGGAGTTGGTGGCGATGAGGGTTTTGAATTCGGGTTTGAGGTAGGGATTGAGGGTGGTGAATGGGATGTAGATTTCCATTGCGCCTTCTTCCTCATTGGCTATGATGCCGGCTTGGTAGACGAAAAACAAGCCGTTTTTGCGCAAATAAATTTCTTGCGACAGCGTGGTGGCTTGGCGCAAATTCAATTTGGGCTGGTCGGTGTTTAATTTTTCAATTTTATCGTTCACGATGCGCAGCAGTTTGTCGTCGACGTCGTCGATAAAGATGTTCGATTTACTGATGACGCTGTGGCTGTAGCGATTGTAGTTTACGTAATAGGCTGAATTTTGCGTGGTTACACCTTTATACGAGGAGCGGTTGACAGCCATCACCAGATAGTTTTTGCTCGTGAAGATGGGGTAGATTTTCACACCTTGCACATTGCCGTATTTCCGGAAAATGGTGGGTGCGCCACTAATCACCTTGTAGTCGACATTCGCCACATTAAACGAAGGCGATTTCAAAAACATTTGTATGCCACTATCGAGCCCGCCGTGCGAGTTTGGGAACGCCTTTTTAGCCACTTCGGCGAGCAGATTGTCGGCGTTGGTTTCGCCGTTGATGGTGGTGGGGATATTGATTTTCAGGCGTTTGATACTCGTGTAGTAGGTGGCTTGATCGGTGGGGATAGCGGGCATTTTCGACACATAGAATGCATTATATTCGATGGTTTCGTATTTGTCGGGCGTGTAATTCTCGTTGAGCGTGTCGGCTTCGGTAGCCAATTCACTGCCTGCGCTGAAAAAATCATTTTTTCCATCGCTATTGATATGCCCTGCCAAATACCAAAATGCGGTGGCGATGTCCACAGCCACCAGGATGGCGATGATGATGATATAATTACGCTTGCTCATAATATGCTACTGTTACATTTGCTCCGACGTGATGATTTCCGCCGCCTTTTTCACATTGTTCATCAGCCACATAGGGGTGGAAGTGGCACCGCAAATGCCGATAGAATTCATGCCGGCGAGCCACTGTGGATTGATTTCCGACTCGTTGCTAATGAGGTGTGAATTAGGGTTGGCTTGCACACATTCGCTGAAAAGAATTTTGCCATTGCTACTCTTGCTGCCGCACACAAAAAGAATCAAGTCGTGCTGGCGAGCGAACTCCCGGATTTGGGGGATGCGATTCGCCACGGCGCGGCAAATGGTGTCGAAGTAGCGCAGCTGAGCGCCATCTTTCATGCGTAGCGTCACCGCCTCAATGATTTGCTTCAGTTCGAGCACACTTTTGGTGGTTTGGCTGTAGAGGTACACATCGCGCGAGAAGTCGATTTTATCGATTTCGTGAATGTTTTCAATCACCAGCGCTTTTCCATCTGTTTGCCCCACCAAGCCATTCACTTCGGCGTGTCCGCGCTTGCCATAAATCACGATTTGCGAGTCTTTCGATTCGTTGTCGAAAGTGTGCTTGATGCGCTTTTGCAATTGCAGCACCACCGGACAAGTGGCATCGATGATGTGAATATCGTTGCGGTGCGCCAATTCGTAGGTGCTTGGCGGCTCCCCGTGTGCGCGGAGGAGGACATTTTCGCTGTGCAACTGTGCCAGTTGCTCGTGGGTGATGGTGCGCAGTCCCTCCTGCTTGAGGCGCTCCACCTCGTTGCTATTGTGCACAATGTCGCCCAAGCAATAGAGATGGTCGGTTTTCGCCAACTGCTCTTCCGCTTTATTGATGGCCCTGGTCACACCAAAGCAAAATCCGGAGTTTTTGTCAATTTCTATAATTGCCATTGTGCCAATGCTGAAAGGTGGATTTTAATGAGATTGCATATATTGGTGGAAATAATTCACTGCCCATGCTATTTGTTCGTCGGCCGAAGCGAATTTGCCGCTATCCACCTCCACGGCATCATCGGCTTTGCGCAGCGGACTTTCTTTGCGGGTGGTGTCGAGGTGATCGCGCATTTTCACATTGGCAATAATCTCTTCGAGGGTGACCCTCGTGTCGCCCTTGGCGCGCATTTCGATGAAGCGACGCTGTGCTCGAATTTCGGGCGAAGTGGTTACGTAGAGTTTGATTTCAGCGTCGGGGAGCACCACGGTGCCAATGTCGCGGCCATCCATCACCACTCCCTTGTTTTTGCCCATTTCTTGCTGCAAGCGCACCATGGCATGGCGCACGCCGGCGATGGCAGCCACCGGGCTCACATTGTTGGACACCTCAAGTCCGCGGATTTCGCTTTCCACATTTTCGCCATTGAGGTAGGTAACCTGCTTTCCGTCTTCGATGCGGAATTGGATGTCGATGCTCGGCAGTAGCGGAATGAGATTCGCCTCGTCAACGATGCCGTTGGTGATAAGGTGGTGACGCATGCAAAACAGAGCCACGCAGCGGTACATGGCACCGGTGTCGATATAGGTGTAGCCCACGGCTTTGGCGAGCGCTTTAGCCATTGTGCTCTTGCCGCTCGACGAAGTGCCGTCGATAGCCACATTAATTCTTTTTTCGTTCATTATAAATATAGATGTGAAAATTTCTGTACAAAAATAGCAAAAATCCGCGAGATTTACTCTTTGCCAAAGGAAAAAAGTGGTAGGCGTTCTCGGGGTGGGAGTTTTTATGGGGTGTGGATGTGGAAATTTGGGGATTTATGTATAACTTTGTGGGATTGGATGAATTTAAAAACAAACAAATGAACGAATGATGACGAAAGAAGCATTGGGCGAATGGTGGTCGAGTTTGACCGTAACGGAAAAGGAACGTATCGCCTCAAAAATTAAATCGAAAGCTGCCGGCATGGCGGTGAAAGTGCATTATCCGGAATGCACTCGAGTGTGGAACGAAACGCCGCAAGAGCAGAAAGAGCGGGTGTACGCCCATTGCACCGACGACCACGGGCTTCTTCTCCCCGAATGGACCGACGGTCAAAGCTATAGCTTCTGATGGCAGTTTTTTTGCCTCAGCAGAAAAATAGTGGGGAGTGAATAGGTCACATTTCTCCACTATTAAAAATCAGCAACGAGTTTACAGGATTGTCATCCCGTAGGGAGGGGATGTGTGTAGGCCGGTATGAGATGAACAAGGAGCGGAGGGATCATCGAAATGCCGATACCCGATGCTACCATAATGTAAATAACTGTTAAAAAATCGGACAGTGGGGACTGTCCCCTTGTTCGATTTTTTAACAGTTGTTCACATTGTGGAATTGCAGAGGCATCTTTTGGCTAAATGGTGACTTCGCCGCAGATGGCGCTTTGCAGGTATTTTTTCACGGTTTCGGGCGGGAGTCCGAGTCCGAAAAGGTACATTAATTTGGTGATTGCGGCTTCGCTGGTGATGTCGTGACCGCTCACCACGCCGGCTTGGCTGAGGCAGCTGCCTGTTTCGTAGAGCGATTGCTTCACTCCGCCGTTCACGCATTGCGTTACATTTAATATTACGATGCCGCGGTCGTTGGCATCGCTAATGAGGCGGGTGAACCAGGGTTCGCTCGGGCTATTGCCGGCGCCGTAGGTTTTGAGCACGATGCCCTTAATGCCGGGGGTGTGGAGCAGGTGGCTCAAAATTTCGGGTGTGATGCCCGGGTTGAGTTCAATAAACATTACGTTGGGGTCCATTTCGTAGCGCACCTTTAGCGGACGCTTCGATGGCAGGCGATAGAGTGCCTCCTCGTGAAAAAGGATGCCCAAACCTATTTTTGCCAATTCGGGATAATTGTTGCTGCGGAAAGCGTTGAAATTGTCGGCGCTCATCTTGGTACTGCGATTGCCACGCCACAGATAGTTTTCGAACAAAATCGCCACCTCTTGCACCATGGCATTGCCCGAAGCATCGGTAGCGGCAGCCACTTGCAGGGCGGTAATCAGATTTTCTTCGCCATCGGTTCGCACCTCGCCGATGGGCAACTGCGAGCCGGTAATGATTACGGGTTTGCTCAAATTTTCGAGCATAAAACTCAGCGCCGACGCCGTGAAAGCCATGGTGTCGGTGCCGTGAAGCACCACGAAGCCATCGTAAGCATCGTAGTTATCTTCAATGGCATGCGCCATGTCGCTCCAATGCTGCGGACTCATGTTGCTGCTATCGATGGGCGGGTTGAACTGGATGTTGTGGATATCGTAGTCGAGCAACTGCACCTTTGGCACATTTTCAATCAGATGCGAGAAATCGAACGGTTGCAACGCATGGGTCACAGGATTTTCAATCATACCGATAGTGCCACCGGTGTAAATAATCAGAATTTTCGGACGTTTAGTAGCCATAAGCCGGAAAGATTTTGGATAATGGTGCTAAATGATATAAGTTTTCACAAAGGTACAAAAAATAACGAAAACGAAAACGAAAACGAAAACGAAAACGAAAACGAAAACTTTCTTGAGGGGGGGGTATGGTGTAAGATGCTATTACTTAAAAGTGTAATATGATGCACTTTTAAGTATAATGCACACTAAAAAAGCGGCCGCGGGGGGCGGTCGCTTTTTTTAGAATATGTGTGAAGTGTGGGATTATTTCACGAGGACTTTTGCCACTTTGTTGCCGGCTTTCACAATGTAGAAGCCGGGGGCAACTGAGATGTTGCTTTCGGTGGTGTTGGCTACCACTTGACCGGTGGCGTTGTACACTGTAGCGCTTGCAGCACCGCTGATAGAGATGTTGCCAATGCCGGGAACGATGTTGGCAGAAGCGTGTTCCACATCTTCCACGCCGGTGGCAATCATAAATTCGGTGGGATACATTTGGATAGCGCCTTTGTAGAGCACGAGGAAACCTTTCACGGTGTAGGCAGTGGAGAGATCGGACGGATATGCCACGCCATCGTTGGCATAACGGTTGAAGAGAGCGAGCGATGCTTCGCCTTCTTTAGCGGTGGCATTAGAGCCGCTCACGCCTTCGATTGTTACATTTTTGAGCGACACGTAGTAGTTGTAGTGGTCGGCTGTGATGTCGCTGATAGCGATATTTTGTGGAGCCACTGCGGGGCCTTCAACGCCATCGGCGAATGTAGAAGCCACGCCGTATTGGAGTTGTGCCACACCATTGTAGGTGGTTTTTGTACCCACCACACCTGCTGCAATCACATCGCCTTCATTGTAAGCCTTGTCGGTAACGATGTCGCGGCTATAGATAAGGAGGCAGCGATTGCTCTGGTCGTCGGTCACATACACTTCGCCCTTGTTAGCGCTGGAGTACACCACTCTAAGGTCGTGGTTGATGCGCGCCACGGTGTTGTCGTCGAGTGCCATGAAAGCGTCGATACCGTTCACTGCTGTCACTTCTTGGATAGTGAAGTAGGCCGATGTTTCGGAGCTCTTCACGCCGCTGAGTTCTGCATAAGCAGTGACGGTGGAAGTTTCGGAGATTTGGAATTTGCCGGTGTATTCAGCGAAAGAAGGTGTTTCTTCGCCGGTGGTTACAGCGTAGTAGATTTTAGCACCTTCGGTGGCGCAAGCAATTTCCACATCCACGGGCGAGTCGATACCCTTGTAGAAATAGCCGCCTGCGGGGGTGATGGATGGAACTGTGACAGTGATTTCGCCGGAAGCCACTGTGGTGACAGTGACGGTGTTGATGTTGGTGGTAGCAGTGCCGGCAAATTCAATACTGGTGGCTTCGCCGATCCAAGTGCCATTACTGAAAGTGCCATCGGTTACAGAGAAACCGGCAACCTTTTTTCCTTCGAAAACTACAGACGTGATCTTATCACCGTTGGTAGAGGCGATAGTGGTTTTCGAACCTGTGTAGGTACGCATGTCCACAGCACCGGAAGTGGCGTTTTTCCAGAGTCGGCAATTGTTGCTTGCCGTTCCTTTTTCAAATTTGATAGTCACATTACCGTTTGTGAAAGTCACGTCGTTGACCGAACATTCGCTTCCTTCGAATTGTTCATCGGCAAAAGCCGGGTTCAAACCAGTAGGTGTAGTGAAATCGAAAGTGGTTTCTGTTGCGCTAACAGACAATGCTGCAAGAAAAGCAACCAAAGAAAGTAAAAGTTTTTGCATAATAGTTTTAGTTTAAAAAGTGAATTTGGGGGTAAAGTTACAATATAAATTTTCCAAAAGCAAAATTTTTAACACGAAATACGCATTGCCGGCATCGAGCGGCGAAAAAAGGGGTGAAAATATGCAGTTTAACAAAAAATAAATGCGGATTGAATGAAACGGAATGGAATTTTGCTTATATTTGTAAGATATTTGTGATTGGCACCGCTATTTCACGTAGAAGCGCCTATCTATATTACAGACTAAAAAAGCGATTTGACTATGAACTATAATTTTAAAGAGAAACAAGCCATTATTTCGGTGGTGATAGCTATGGCTCAAGCCGATGGCGTGGTCGATCCCAACGAACTTGCCTACTTTGAGCAGCTTCAGGAATTGCTCCACATCAGCCATGCCGAGCTCCGCAGCGTGACCGCTACGGTGGACAATGATTTTTCGCTCCTCGGGCTGATTGTGCTTTCAAAAATGGACGACCAAAAGAAAGCCGACGTAAAGAAAATGCTGCTGCAAATGATGACCAGCGACAGCGATATCAACGAAAAGGAGCTCACGCTGTTTAATTTCATTTGCCAAGTGACCGGAATGAATCTCGCCGCCGACAGCCTGAAGGCGAACCCCGATTTGGACTACGACCCCACTCGTGTGCTCGACTCGAAAATGGTGAAAGCCATTGAAGCCACCGAGCAAAAATTGATTGGCAAAGGCGAATAGTACACTCCAAGGAACCGGTATTAAAACAGTTTTGAAAATGAAGAGTTTATTACATATCGCATTGATAGCTACAGTGGCAGCGTGTGCTGTGGGATGCGGCAAAAAAGAGTCGCCCAATAGCGTGAAGGCGCAAGCCCAGGGCATGGAAGCCGCCATACGGTTGGCACAAATCGACCCCACTGATACCTTGGCAGTGCAAAACGAATTGCTCAAATCGGAAGCCATGCGTAGCGCATTTGCCTTAGACAGCGACAGTGTGGCGATGGAGCAATTCGACGAAACTTTCAAAGAAACACTCATCGCAAAATCGCCGGAAATGGCGAAAACCCTTTTTGCAAAACCTCAATAACGACAAACTAACGATGCTTACACTCGAAGAATACATTAAAATGGCAAACGATGAAATCAATGCCATTGAATATCCCTCCGCCCCGTCGGGGCTTTACAGTCCGATTGCCTATACCATGCAAGTGGGCGGCAAACGCTTGCGCCCGGCTTTGGTGCTGATGGCGTGCGATGCCTTAGGGGGCAACGTGGAGCGCGCGGTGAAACCGGCAGTGGGACTCGAACTTTTCCACAATTTCACCCTCTTGCACGACGACGTGATGGACAACGCCGACGTGCGACGCGGTAAGCCCACCGTGCACAAGCGATGGAACGACAACACCGCCATCCTCAGCGGCGACGCCATGCTGAGCATGAGTGCGCAATACATCGGGCAAGTGCCCTCCGACATTCTGCCCACCGTGAACGAACTTTTCCACCGCACGGCGATGGAGATTTACGAAGGGCAGCAATATGATATGGATTTTGAGGTGCGCAACAATGTGACCGCAAACGAATACATAGAGATGATACGCCTGAAAACGTCGGTGCTCATAGGATGCGCCTGCAAGATGGGCGCCATCATAGCCGGAGCCTCGGCCGAAAAGGCGCAAGCGCTCTACGATATGGGGCTCTACTTGGGCTTGGCATTCCAGTTGCAAGACGATATGCTCGACGTGTGGGGCGACGAGGCTTCGTTTGGCAAGGAAATAGGCGGCGACATTATGAACAACAAAAAAACGTATCTGCTTATCGGCGCCATGCAGCGTGCACAAGGCGACGACGCCATTGAATTGCGACGCTGGCTCAACGATTCCTACGCCATTCGCGACAAAAAAGTGCCCGCCGTGAGAGCCCTCTACGAGCGCTTAGGCATGCGTGAAGCCACCAATGGAGCCATTGAGCGCTACAATGCTATGGCTTTGGACGCACTGAAAAAGGCGGATTTGCCGAATGATGCGCACCAAGCATTCGAGCAGTTTATCCACAGCCTTGTGGGTCGCAAAAAATAGCGTGCGAAACTTGAGTTGAATTACGACACTTTTTTATAAGGCATTATATACTTTGGAATGATAGATAGCCACAGCCACATCTATTGCAGTGCTTTTGATGATGACCGCGAGCAAATGCTCGTGCGCGCCCAAGAAGCGGGCGTGCGCCACATTGTGATGCCCAACGAAAATTGCGCCAGCATCAGTTTGCAACGCGCCGTGTGGGAAGCGCATCCGCAATGGGTGTCGATGACCATCGGGCTGCACCCGGAGGAGATTGCCGACGATTTCCGCCGGCAATTGGATGCGATGCACCAAATGCTTGCCGATGGAACCCTTCCCTTTGTGGCAATTGGCGAAATAGGCATCGACCTCTATTGGGAGCAAGACCGCCGCGAAGAGCAAATGGAAGCACTCCACACGCAATTGCGCTGGTGCAAAGAATTTGATTTGCCCTTCATTATCCATTGCCGCGAAGGTGTGAAAGAGTGTTTAGAGGTGATGGACCATTTCGGCGAACCGCTCCCGCGGGGCGTGTTTCATTCGTTCACCGGCACGGCAGCCGAATTGGAAGGCATTCGCCGGCGCGGCGACTTTTATTTCGGGGTGAACGGCATCGTTACGTTTAAAAAGAGCCACGTGAAAGAATTGCTGCCGCTCATAGGGCTCAATCGACTGCTTTTGGAAACCGATTCGCCATATTTGGCACCGGTGCCCAAGCGCGGCAAGCGCAACGAAAGCGCCTTCACTGCCCACGTGTGCGATTTTGTGGCAAAAGAAATGCAACTGCCCCGGGAAGAAGTGGAGCGCATCACCGAAAGAAACGCCTGCGATTTGTTTAGATTAAAACTCTCATCATCAATACAATAATAGAAATGAAAAGAATTATCACATACATGCTACTGCTAATGCTTGCCACGCAAGTGGTGGCTCAGCGCTTGCCGCAGCGAAGCATTCCACCCAAGCGCGAATTGCGCTCAGCGTGGGTGTCGACCGTGTGGGGCATTGATTGGCCCAAACAAGGAGCTTCCGCAGCGAGCCAAAAAGCGGAATTGGTGCGTATGCTCGATTCGCTGAAAGCCAACAATTTCAATGCCATCAACCTGCAGGTGCGCTCTATGAGCGACGCCCTGTATGAATCGAGCCTCGAGCCATGGTCGAGCTACCTGACCGGCACCCGCGGCAAGTATCCCGGCTACGATCCACTGGCATTTGCCGTGAGCGAATGTCATAAGCGAGGTATGGAAATCCATGCTTGGATTAATCCCTATCGCTTCAGCATCAGCACCACGTGGCATCATCCGCTCGACGCAGAAGCCAAGAAGCATCTGCTGCGCTGGGGCAAATTCTACATCCTCGACCCTTCGCAACAGTGGACCATTAATCGCATCGTGAGCGTGTGCCGCGAAGTGGTGACCAAATATGATGTGGACGGTATTCTCTACGACGATTACTTCTATCCGGAAGGCATATCATCGTCGATTTCCGCGCCCGACTACAAAACGTGGCAAAATTCCGGCACCACGATGAGCCTTGGCGACTGGCGCCGCAACAATGTGAACCGCATGATTAAAGCAGTGTACGAAATGATTCAGCAAGTGAAGCCGTGGGTGCGCTATGGCATATCGCCCGCCGGCGTGGCATGCACCAGTCAGCAATTGGCGGATAAATATGGCGTGGAGCGCTGCACCTCGGGCAGTGATTGGCAATACAATGGCATCTTCTCCGACCCGCTGGCATGGCTACAAGGCAAACTCATCGACTACATTGCTCCGCAAGTGTATTGGCGCATCGGCTTCAAACGCGCCGACTTCAGCATCTTGGCACCCTGGTGGTGCAAAACAGCCCGGCACTTCAGCCGTCCGGCTTTTGTATCGATGGGCGTAGACAAATTGGTGAGCACCAGCGAATTTCCCGAATGGCAGCAGCAAATGGAAATTTTGCGTAGCAACTGTGCTCCCGACCAAGGTGGCACCATTTTTTGGTCGGTGCGTAACCTCTACAACAAACCCGGTTTGAGCGAACAGCTTTGCCACTACCTGAAGCGAACGGTGTACACCACCCCATCGCTCGTGCCTATCGCCACGTGGCGCAACCACCCGGCACGCAAGGCGCCCGTGGTAAATTTCTTAAAGCGTGAAAATGCCCAACTCAAATGGCAACTCATTCCTCGCTTGCGCTACACCGTGTACGCCTTCCCCAAGCAAATGAGCCAAGAGCAATTCCGCGCCGAAGCCAAGCACCTGCTCGGCATGGTCTACAACCCTGAGCACCAAGCCGACGAAGTGACATTCACCATTCCGGCACATCTGCGCTCCGGCTACCAATTCGCCGTGTGCCCCCTCGACCGGTATGGCAACGAATATCCACCCACATTCGTGAACTAACCCCGCAATTCAATAACTATTAACTATATTACCTCAACAAAAAAAATGAAACTACGTAACAATCTTTTGGTAGCAACATTGCTCGCCACACTTTTGGCGCAAGCCGCCACCTACAGCGTGCCCAAACGCGAATTTCGTTCGGCTTGGGTGGCAACAGTATGGGCGCTCGACTGGCCTCGCGATGCCAACGACAACGAAGCCAACAACACCAACGCCACCGTGCAAAAAGAATCGCTGATGCGCATGCTCGATTCGCTCAAGCGCAACAATTTCAACAATGTGTGCTTCCAGGTGCGCTCTATGTGCGATGCTATGTATAAATCCAGCTACGAGCCGTGGTCGAGTTATCTGACCGGCACTCGTGGCAACGCACCGAGCTACGACCCGCTGGCATTTGCCGTGGAAGAATGTCACAAGCGCGGCATGGAGTGCCATGCTTGGGTAAACCCCTATCGCTTCTCCACCGGCACCGACTGGAACACCGCCGCCGACAAAGAACTGAAATCGAGCGGACACTTGCTCACCTACGGTTCCACCATTATCCTCGACCCGGGTCAGCAATGGACCATCGACCGCATCACCGATGTGTGCCGCGAAATCGTGGCAAACTATGATGTGGACGGATTGGTGTTCGACGACTACTTCTACCCCAACGGCATCCCTTCCAACAGCACCGCCGAAGACTACACCGAATGGCAAGAATCCGGCACGTCGATGAGCATCGGCGACTGGCGCCGCGACAATGTGAACCGCATGGTGAAGTCGGTGTACGATATGATTCAAGCCACCAAACCTTGGGTGCGCTTTGGCATTTCGCCCGCCGGTGTGGCAGCCACCAGTTCTTCAGTGGCATCGAAATATGGCGTAGACCCCTGTCCGTCGGGCAGCACCGACTGGCAGTACAACGGCATCTTCTCCGACCCGCTGGCGTGGATTTCAAGCCAAACCATCGACTACATTTCGCCACAGGTGTACTGGAAAATCGGCGCCACAGCCGACTATTCAAAAATCTCACCCTGGTGGGCTAAAGTGGCATACAAATTCGGCCGCCACTCCTACATTTCCACATCCATTTCAAGCATCACCAACAGCAGCAATGCCAACAATTATGTGGAATATGCCAATCAGGCTGAAATCAACCGCACCGCATCGCAAGAAGGCGCTTTCGGTTCTATCTACTATTCGTGCAAATATCTGTATATGCGCAATGCCAACTCGCTGGCATCCTACCTGCGCTCCACCGTGTACACGCGCCCGGCATTGGTGCCGGCTTTGCCCTGGAAAGAAGGTAACAACCCGGGATTGGTGACCAACCTCGCCCTCGGCAGCAATGGCGCCCTCACCTGGAACGGCTACGACAATGTGCGCTACTCGGTGTATGCCGTGCCTGCCACCATGAATCCCGCCACCTTCACCAAGCAAGTGGACTACCTATTGGGTATGACCTACACACCTTCCTACACCATTCCGGCAGAATATCAAGGCAATGATTGGCAATATGTGGTGTGTGTGGTGGACCGCGTGGGCAATGAATACGACCCAGTGTTCCTCGGCAGAAACCTCCAAAAACTCGACGACCCGCAACTGCTTTCACCTGCCGACGGCGAGCAAGTGGATTTGCCCTTCTATTTCAAATGGAAAGCAGTGGAAAATGCAGAATCCTACAGCGTGGAAATCAGCAACGACGCCGACTTCGGCAATGTGGTGGAACGCATCAACACCACCGCCACACAAGTGCCTGCCACCGAATTTAAGGCATTGCAACACCAAACCACACAATACTGGCGCGTGCTGGCAAGCGCCGAGAATATGTACAACGGCGTGAGCAAAACCCGTGCCATCGTGCCGATGAAACTCGCCATCACCTATCCCGCCGACGGCGAGGAAGAAGTGGCACCCGATTTCACCGCAAAGTGGTATCACGCACATCCTTCCACAGCAGCCACCGTGGAAATTTCGTACCAAGCCGATTTCTCCACCATCGCCTATAGCGCTACTTCAGCCACCGGCGAACTCGCCATCCCTGCCGATGCCCTTGAGCCCGGCAACACTTGCTACATGCGCGTGAGCCTCACTGTGGATGGCTACAATATGGTGGCATCCACAGTGCGCTTCACCGTGGCACACGGAGCACCACTATTCATTCGCCCGGTGGACGGCGGCGAAATCTATGCCGGAGAATATGTGGAACTCAAAGCGCAAAGTTGGGCTAACAGCTACGTGCTGGAAATTAGCAACTCAGCCACCACATGGGGACGCACTCGCTATGTGGAAACCATCGCCGATGGCAACGCACACTCATCCATCACTGCCGATGCCATGAAGGTGGGCGGAAAGACCCTCGTGGACGGCACCACCTACTATGCACGCGTAAAATCGTCGTATAGCGGACTCGATGAAGCCACCCACACCACCGACTGGGGACCAATCATCACCTTCGTGTATCGCACCGCGAAACCCGTGGTCGGTGATATTAATGGCGATGGTGTGGTGAATGTGAGCGATGTGACAGCGCTGGTGAACCACATACTCGGCGCCGAAGCCTATTCGGAGTCGCTCTGCGACGTGAACGCCGACGGTGAAGTGAACGTGAGCGACGTAACCGCGCTGGTCAACCTCATCCTCTAAGCCCCCGCTCCGCCACAAGCAAAGCCTAAAAAATATTTGAAAATTCAGCGAAAATGAAGAAAATCCCCCCATTTTCGCTGATTTTTCAATAACTTTGTAGGATATGGAAATGATTTTGGATACCAATCTATGTGAATGATGAGATTTGCATTAAGACTCGTGGGTAGCTTGATTTCGGCTGCAATGGCGGTGGGGATGGCTACGGCGTCGGAGGTAGTAAAGAGTGAATTTCGTTCGGCTTGGATCACCACAGGATGGACGCTCGACTGGCCGGCTATGAAATCTTCTGCCGAGCAGCAAAAGCGAGATATAGACAGGATGCTCGACTCCCTTTCCGACAACCATTTTAATGCAGTGAATTTTAAAGTGCGGGCTTTGTGCGATGCTATGTATGCTTCCGGTTACGACCCATGGTCGTATTGGCTCACCGGAACTCGCGGCAAGGGACCCGGTTACGACCCACTACAGCATGTGGTGGAGGGATGTCACAAGCGCGGCATGGAATGCCATGCTTGGGTAAATCCATATCGGTTTTCTACCGGAGAAGAATGGGACACCGATATTGATAACGAGGTAAAGGCAAGCGGGCATCTACTCTCATTTGGTGGTGTCACTATCCTCAATCCTGCTCACCAATGGACTATCACTCGCATCGTGAATGTGTGTCGAGAAATCGTTAACAATTACGATGTGGACGGACTTCTTTTTGATGATTTTTTCTACCCTAATGGTATTCCTTGCGACAGCACAGCCTGCGACTATCCGGATTGGCAGGAATCAGGCACAACGAAGAACATGGGAGATTGGCGTCGCGACAATGTGAACCGCATGGTAAAATCGGTGTACGATATGATTCAGGCCACTAAACCATGGGTGCGCTTTGGCATCTCTCCTGCAGGCGTGGCGTGCTCCGACTCGGATTTGGCAAATAGATATGGCATTGACCCTTGCCCGGGTAGCGATTGGCAATATGATGGCATTTTTTCAAATCCCATTGCGTGGCTGGCCGACGAAATGGTGGACTACATTTCACCCCAAGTGTATTGGCCCATTGGCTACAGCGCTGCCGACTACGCGAAAATCACCCCGTGGTGGGGCAAGGTGGCAAAAAAGTTTAACCGGCACGTGTTTATTTCCCACAAAATCACCTTCCTCACACCGGCGAGTGTAGGCAAACTCACGTCTGGATTGGAAGCATATACGCTCACCGATACCTTATACGATGAATACGTAAACGAAGTGGTGATGAATCGCCACACCAACCTCAACAATGCGCCGGGCAGTGTATTCTATTCGTGCAAGTTTCTTTATGCGCTCGGAGCAAAAGAATCATTTGCTCATTATCTCAAGCGCACCGTTTACCATCATTTGGCACTTCCACCCGCAATGGCATGGAAAAATGCCACCGAACAAGGCATCGTAAGCAATCTCAACAAGGAGGCCTACACACTCTCATGGGATGCCAAAACCAACGTTCGCTACACAGTATATGCCATCCCTAATAGCATTAAACCTATTGAATTTGAGAAAGATGCACAATGTTTGATAGGAATCTCATATACCCCGCAGTTCACCATCCCGGCTCCGTATCGCACCGGGCATAGGTATGCCATTTGTGTGCTTGACCGCTATGGCAATGAATATGCACCTGCTTTTCTTGAGCCAAAAGATACCCTCCTCTCGGCACCAAAGCTCATCACTCCGGAAGATGGAGCAACACTTATGGAACCTTTCTCTTTCGTTTGGCATCGCGTGGAAGGCGCTTCACAGTATGCCATAGAGGTGGCTAATGATGCCGATTTCAAAACGGTGACACACACTTTTGCCACGGCTGACACTTGTGTGGCATCTATGGCAATTGAGGGCATAAGCAGCGACACCATTCACTATTGGAGAGTGTGCGCCTGCGCAATTCACCACGGCGATGGCATTAGCCACATACGCAAATTCACTCCGCATCGTTTGGAGGTAATCCACCCTACGCATCACTCAGAAGATGTGAACAACGACCCCACTATCCGTTGGACCAACACGAAAGGGGAAAATGCAACGGTAGAAATTGCATACGACAGCATATTCTCTGACAACGACATTGTGTTCTCCTACACAAGCCATAACAACCAAGCAAAAGTGCCACTCTACATCTTACATTCTGGCAAACGTTATTATGTGAGGGTGATAACAGAAGCCGACACGAGCAAAACGGTGGAATTCACTACACTGTACCGCTCCGCTACTCCACCGGAATTTGCTTACCCTTCAGGCATTGACACCATACTCCATAGCCATCGACAAATAGAACTCGTGCCACAAATAGCCGCCGAAAATATGGTAATTGAAATCAGCAATTCCCCCACCATCTGGGGACGCACACGCTATGTGGAAACTCTTATCAATTACCAACATCGGTCATCGGAATACCTGGGCAAACTCAAAGTAAACGGTGCGCCATTAGTGGATGGCAACACTTATTACGTGAGAGCAAAAGCCTCCTTTGTCGACACAGGCGGAAGCCTACGCAACACCGACTATTGTACGCCGACACCTTTCATTTATAAAAAGAATCAACCGAGTGGTGATATTAATGGCGATGGTGTGGTGAATGTGAGCGATGTGACAGCGCTGGTGAACCACATACTCGGCGCCGAAGCCTATTCGGAGTCGCTCTGCGACGTGAACGCCGACGGTGAAGTGAACGTGAGCGACGTAACCGCGCTGGTCAACCTCATCCTCTAAGCCCCCGCTCCGCCACAAGCAAAGCCTAAAATAATTTGAAAAATCAGCGAAAATGAAGAAAATCCCCCCCATTTTCGCTGATTTTTCAAATCCACAATCCGCCCCACAGCCCCCCACAGCACAGAAATCGATAGAAAAAGGGTCAGTAGAAAACAGTGGGGATTGGGGGGGAGAGAAATTCTAATAACTAAAAAAGAAGTTTAACGGATTGTGTGTCGGTTAAATGTCGCTCGCCGGACACACCTTGGCATGTGATGGGTGCGAATCCACCACAGGGTTTTTCTACCGGCTGGTGGTTTTGATAAAATAAGCAAAGCCCCGGTTCATAAAGTCGGGGCTTTGCTTATATTCTAAAATTGATAGACTTGGAGTCGTTATTTTACCATCACTTTGGCAGTAGCGCCGGGAGTAACAACGATGTAGACTCCTGCGGGGAGTGCGATGGGTTGATTCAAATCGGCGCATCCGTTTTTCACCAAGCGTCCGGCAAGGTCGTAAACGGCATATTTACCACCGGAGAGAATCACACCTCCTAATGCGGGCAAAATCTTGCTTCCGCCATTTTCAATGGAATTCACACCTGTGGCAATGTACTCAATGTTTACGTTGAGCGGATAACTGTGGGCATAGTCATTGCAACTCACGGTGAAAGTGGCATCTCCTTCGATTGATAATGATTCTCCGGCTGCCATTTCTTTGTTTGGCACCACATTTTCGCCCACCACAGCAAGCAGCGGATTACTTGATGTCCAGGTGTAGTGGTCGTCGGTAGCCACTTTAAAGAGCGATTGTACGGCATTGTAGGTTTCGCCTGAGGCAAGGAACACCGGCAATGTGCACACAGCCACTGCAGTGTCGGCTTCCAAAGATTTCAAAATGGGGTAACGCCCTTCTTGAGCAGTCCAGTTTTCGCCGAGAATGGATTCTCCTGTTGCTATTTCTGCTGTGGGAAGCGCTGTCACACCTTCGGCATCAGCAGTGGCAAAGCACAACTGAGCGTCGGTAATCACATTGGTGTAGGTAGCTTGTGAGGATTTCTTACCTACAATGGCCCCAACATTGGTAGCTGTTTCGGCATATCCGTCAATGCGGCCGGTGTTCAGCGTGTTGGAGATGCTGTAGGGAGAAGTGAGATTGAATGAATATCCGAGAATGGTTCCCACGCCATTTTTAGCGCTAATCACGCCGGCGTTGAAACAATCGCTGATGGTAGGCACACCACTACCCACAATACCACCTGCTCCGGCAAGAGTGGCGGCAGTGGAAGTGGAAGTATTGGAAATGCTGTCGGTGTTGGCGCAACCTATCACTTTGAGCGGGGTGGCTTCTGCCATACCCACAATACCACCAATGGATGCTGTGGCACCGCTAATGGGAGCTGCATTGTAGCTGTCGGAAACCACGAGTGTGTCGGAGGCGTTTTTGCAACGTGCCACGATACCGGCGATACCGGTGTTTCCGTTCACTCTACCGAAGTTGAAAGCATGTGCCACTTTGTGGCTTTCGGTGAGGTATCCCACGATACCGCCATTTTGGTTGGAAGTTTTTGCAGTTCCTACGATATCGCCATAGTTGCCCACATAGTCGAAATCGCAAGCATTGGCGTTGCCGGCAATACCGCCCATCCACATAGTGGCTGTAATGGTTCCGTGATTGTAGAGGTGAGTGAATGTTTGAGAGCCGTTGCCCGAAGCATCACCGATGATACCACCGGCTTTGGTGTTGGAAGCCGTCACATTGCCATGGTTGGTTAGGTTGTTGAGTTTGGCAGTGTTGTCGGCCACGCCTACAAATCCGCCTACAATACCTTTCGCCGAATTCACATTGGCATAGTTGATACACGATTCCAAAGTACCTGCTGCGATTCCGGCAAAAGCGCCCACATATTGGCTACCTGAAATTTCGCCGCTGGCAATGGTCAAATCCTTCACCACGCCTTTCTCACCGAGGTATCCGATAAGTCCCACATAGGTGTTAGCGCTTTTGCTGATGCTCAAGTTGCTGATGGAGTGGCCCTCGCCAAGGATTGTGCCGCAGAATTTTGAATTAGTGGCATTCACAATGGAATTGAATGCTATGCCGCTCATATCCAAATCGGCAGTGAATTTAAACACCTTGCCTTCATAGCTGAGTTTGGAAGCTGAAACTTGGTTGCTGAGTTTCACGAGATGTTCCGGAGCGGAGATGAGCCACGGGTCGTCGGCCGTACCGCTACCATCAAGAATATCGCCGTAGGCAGAAATGCGTAGTGATTTGGAGAAGCCGTTGCAAGTGGTAGTCAGTTCGTCGTAAGTAAATGCCGAAGAGCCCAAATAGGTGAGCACGCCCGCTGCTGACACTTTGAAGTCGTCGGCATCATCCAGTTTGTAGGTTACACCTGAAATAACCGGCACTTGGGCCGTTGTGCTCATGGTGAGGCGAGTTTCATTATCGGCAAACACGATTGGAATTGCGGTTACCACCGCGCCGGTTTCCTCTGCAAAAGCTTTGAATACCGGATATTGCCCCTCGGCGTGACTATACATGGAAGTATCGTAGTTTAAGCCCACAATTTCAGAAGTGAGTGCTCCGTAAATTCCGAGGTGCTTAATATTGTTGTAGATTCCTATCTGTCGGTCGTATACAATGTTTGAATAGAGGCTATCCACAGCCGAGTATTTACCAAACACGGCACCTGCGTAGTCCACATTGCTAACATAGGTGACGGGGGCATAAGAAAGACAGCTTGACACCTTACCAAGTTGGTTACCCACAAGTCCGCCCACATTGTAGTTGCCCGATACGGCGCCGGCGCTGATACAACTTTTGATTTGACCTTGTGCAGTGCTGTAGGCTGCAATACCACCCACTGTGGAACCTGTGGGGCAATTCACGGCACCCGAGTTTTGGCAAAATTCCACAACACCATTGTTGGTGCATACAATACCGGCCACATATCCTGCCGTTCCGGTAGCGGAAATAGTGCCTTGATTGTAGCAATTGGTGATTGATGCGGTGGCAGTGGCTGTGTTCACCACACCTGCAATGTAGCCTGCTGCAGATGATGCATCGGCACGGTTACGGCAGTTGTCGATGCTTCCGGCAAGTTGAGAAACGAATGGAGCGAACTCTTTAGCTCCGGAGAGCGAGCAAGATTTATCTATTGTAAGGTTGGAGAGTTTACCGGTCTTACCAATATACGAGAATAGTCCACCTTTGGCAGTGCTACCCATGGTTATTGTCCAGTTCTTAATAGTGTGGTTGCATCCATCAAATGTGCCCGAGAATGGGAAGTATTGCGATGCACTGATAGGGCTAAACGAATCATCGTTGAGCATATCAATGTCGTTGGTTACCTTAAAATATTCTCCATCGAAGCAGAGGCTTTGTGCATTAGTGGCATCACTTAACGATTTCATATCGTTGAACGACTGAATCAAGTATGGGTCGCTTTCCGTTCCGGCTCCTTCAAAAATTTGAGGATAGATGCTAATGATGCTTTCGCGGGAAACCGATTCCACGGTGGCAGTGAGCGTAACATCTTCTTTTATGCTGCTCCGAGTCACGGTAGCTACGGTGTTGTTGAGCACCACTTGCTTGGCATCACCAATGCTCCAAGTGGCATTGGGTCCTATTTCAAAGTTTTCCGTCACCTTGCTTGCGCGATTGTTTGGAGCGAGGAAGAATGGTTCTGCGCTTGCTTTGGCTGCGGCTGTGGATGCACTCTTTGTGAGTCGTGGATATTTTCCGGCTTCAAACGTCCACACTTCGGTATCGAAATTCTCAATCGGTGTGCCCGATGTGAGTTCGGCGGTGGTTTTAGCGCCTGTGGTGGTGACACCTGTTCCGGCGGTAGCGATATCGAAATAAGAATTTGCAACCGTCACGCCGAGTTGGTTGATAGAATTCTCTTTACCGCAGAATTCAGCGCCGTTGAAGCGTGCTGTCACGGCATTGTACACGGTTCCCCAACTGAGGCAGTTTTCGATATTACAGTAAATGTTTACAGCGTTTTGCTTGGTGGCCACGAGCCCCGAAACTTCATTGCTGTAGGGAGCGTAAATCAATCCTGCATTGTAGCAGTCTTTCACTGCGCCCGATTGCGAAGCTCCCACGATACCTCCGGCACGTTGAATCGATTTGATGGTTCCGCCATTCCAGCAGCGCTCCACATTGCAGCCATATTGGTAGGCCACAATACCTGCCACAAAGTCGCTCATGGTGTAGTTCACGATTGAGTCGCGGTCCATGAAAGTATCGGTCACGGTGCCCACATTGTAGCAATCGGTCACGGAGGTGTTATTAAATGTGTAAGATGCAATACCACCCACATAGCCTATACCCACAAGTTTGCCTTCATTCACACAGCCTTCAATAGAGCCGGTGTTGGTGTTGGGCACAATACCTGCTATATAGTTTTGTTTCAATCCTTTGATGTAGCCTTTGAATGTGCATCCCACATATTTTCCGGTATGGAGTTTGCCGCCAATACCGCCAATATACACCAGCGAAGAGTTGTCGCGAGTGGAATAGATTTCGGCAGAGCTTTCGCAATTTTCTACCGTTCCATAGTTGCTTCCCACCAGCGAGCCCACATTGCAACTTGCATCGATGCGACCGCTGAAAGAGCTGTTTTTGAGTGTTCCGGAGTGCTCCACATAGTTGACCATACCGCCGAGGGTTTTGTTGGCGGCGCAGGCTGTCATATTCAGCGATGCGTTCTTTACGTGGCAATTATCGATTACACCTTGCAAGTGACCCACGAGCAACCCATTATACACCGAACCGCTGCCATAAGTCACCGAAGGTGAGTCGATGGTGAGGTTTTTGATAGTGCCGGTAGGGCCGAGATAATTGAAAATGGCAAATTCGGAGCCACTGACGGTCACGTTAATACCCTTGAAGCTATGCCCACAACCATCAAAATTTCCTTTAAAGCTACAGTTGCTTCGTCCGATGTTGTAGCAACCGGTGCCTTCGAGCGTGATATCGTTCAGCATCTGGAAGTACTTTCCGTCGTAGGCAACGGCAAGTGCATTCACATAGATGCAGATGGAATCAATGTCGCTCGATTTAGTGAGTTTGTACGGATTCTCAAGCGAGCCATCGCCTCCTCCCGAGAATAATTGTGCCGATGCCGTGAGGCTACTGACCACCAGCAAGCACATAAAAGCAAGTTTTTTTCCCATAAATAAAAATTTAAAGTAGTAATAAAAAAATCTATTAATTCCGAGCAATATCACTTGTTCAGGAATTATCCTATGTAAAATTATAAATATTCAAAAAAAATGGAAAATTCCTACATGTTAGTGATAGATTTAACCATTTAGTCGCATACTTGCTTTTGAAATTACTACTTATCCATACAGAAAAGAAGCAATATGAAAGTATGATTATATCGCAAAGGTATAGCTTTTTTAAAAAAATATCAAATTTTTATTAATTTTTTTGTAAAACACACACGAAAAACTGTGACACCGCAACAGTGCTTCTGACTATTTTTCATAGGAATTAGTCATTTCCAAACTTCGCCATTTCATCATTCTTAACCACCCTTTTTCCTGACTCCACAAGGCAATGACGCCTAAAAAGGCACCTGCCGACGGTGAAGTGAACGTGAGCGACGTAACCGCGCTGGTCAACCTCATCCTCTAAGCCCCCGCTCCGCCACAAGCAAAGCC
>JBJECV010000209.1:0-5064 GCA_051871435.1 Sodaliphilus sp.
GTTACAGTTGGAACACCTTTGGTAGGGTTGCATACCTAACGGCATGCGGGAGGGTGGGGGCATCGGTTACCGGCATGAGATGAACCCTCCGCTTCGCTCCGTGTTCATCTCATACCGGCCTACACACATTGCATCCCTAACGGGATGCCAACCATCCGGATACCCATCCACCATCCGGATACCCATCCACCATCCGGATACCCATCCACCATCCAGATACTCGTCCACCATCCAGATAGCCGCCCACCATCAGGTTACCCATCCACCATCCGGATTCCCATCCACCATCCGGATACCCATCCACCATCCGGATACCCATCCACCACCCAGATACTCGTCCACCATCAGGTTACCCATCCACCATCAGGATACTCGTCCACCATCAGGTTACTCGTTCACCATCAGGTTACTCGTCCACCATCAGGATACCCATCCACCACCCGGATAGCCGCCCACCATCCGGATACCCATTCTGAGATTCGTGTGAGGCCTTACCTTATTGACTCAAAAATTTCAAAGAGCTCGGGGGGCAAAGATATGGCGGGTGGTGGGGTGAGGTCAATCCCAATAAGGCAAGATGGTGTTAGCGGTAGGAATTTCGGGCTCTCCAGAATTTATGATTGTCCCCCACGAATTTTCTACTGCCCCCTTTTTTTGAGAGTCACTTCATAGGCATTTGCTATTACTTTTGCGGGGGAATAAAAAATAGAACTAATTGATTATCTGTGAATTATCAATATAGTTCTATCTCTTTTTTAAGGGGTGGGCGTTGACGGATTCGAACCGCCGACCCTCTGCTTGTAAGGCAGATGCTCTAAACCAGCTGAGCTAAACGCCCTTTTTGCGAATTGCGATGCAAAATTAGTATAAAATTTTTGATTTTGCAAATTATTTTGGAATTTTTGGGCGGAAAATGCTTAAAAGTAAGCGATATTCCTTTGCTATTGGTGGGGGTAAAGGAATATCGCTTAAGGGGTTATGCGGATTTCTGCTGATGAGAATTCAGGATTCGCTATTGCAGAAATTCCGTGCGAAGTGCTTATTCTTTTTCGATGAAATTTTCGGTGTAGCGCTCCACTGTGATGTTGAAGTCGGGGTGACGGCGCACGAGTTTGAGGTTCACGTAGGGTTCTTCGCTCATGGTCACTTCGTAGAGGCTTCCGTAGCCGTTCGCCAATGCGCTTTCGAGGTATTTGAGTGCTTGGTCGTTGTCGCCAATGTCGGAGAGCAGTGCTGCCGCCACAGCGTAGGCTTCACCGCCGGGGAGCGAATTGCTCATGATATTGTCTTGTGCCCATTTTCTGGCTTCGTCTTCTCTACCGAGTTCGTGTAGAGCAAATCCTTTGAGGCTTGCCATATCGCTACCGTTTTTGAGCATCATTCCGAAGTCGGCGAGCGCCGATTCAGCGTTGCGCATTCTGTATTTGTAGAGCCATCCACGGAGCAAGAGTGCTTCATTGTTGTCGGGGTGAGCCTCGAGGAGCGTGTTGAGTGCCTCGAGCGCTTCAGGTTGTTTGCGTTGAGCCAAATAGATGCGCGCTTTGGCGAGCAGAATGGAAGGGTCGGTAGCGCTGATGCGCGATGCGCGTGTGAGCACGCCAAGTGCGGCATCATAGTTTTTGCCGGCGCCTTGATGCTCCACGATTCGTGCTTTGAGCACGAGCGAAGCGATATTGCTTGCATCTTTAGAGAGCGCCTTATCGATGTTTGCCAACGCCATATCGAAGAGTCCCATTTCAAACTGACACTTGGCGGCATCTTGGTAGATGGAAGCATCGTCGTAGAAATTCTTGCTGATAATTTTCTTGATGTCGCGCAGTGCCTGACCATAGTGGAGGTGACGCATAGCGATAGAATAGCGCAGATAGTAGAAAGTGGCCACTGAAGGTGCATTGTCGATAGAATTTTGGAGCGCATTCATCACATCATCGTAGTGCTCATCGCTCATATTAATGATAGCCGACACCGCTTTCGATTCATCTTCGCCCACACTCATAGCCAAGATAAGGTCTTGAGCAGCCACTTTATATTGGCCCAACATCATAAACACGTGAGCACGATTGATGTAGACTTGCGGTTCGGTGGGGAAGAGTTTCACCGCCCTGTCGCAGTATTCTTGCGCCTTTTGGTAGTCGTTGGTTTTGGCAGCCACGCGAGCCAAACCGTAGAGTGCGTCGTAGTTTTGGGGCGACATACGCAAGATGGCGTTGAAATTGGTTTCGGCGGTTTTGTAATCCCCCTTTTTGAGTGCCAATTTTGCAATCATATCCACCACATTCGGGTTGGTGGAATTGATTTGGAACGCCGCTTTCAAGTCCTCGTATTCGAGGTCGTATTCACCCTTTTGGTCGTAGATTTTGGCTCTAAGCAGATAAGCATCGTAGAGCACTTCACGTTCCTTTTCGGGGCAATCTTTGATAGCTTGATTGATGTCGGCAAGTGCTTCATCCACGCCATCGTTGTTGAAATATTGGTATGCCCTTGCAAATCTCGTGGCATAATCACCCGGTTCGGCTTGCAGTTGCTTATTGTAGACCTGCATCACCGCATCGTTGATTTTCTTCTTCAGAATGGCATCTTCGTCAGCCGATTGCGCCATCACATTCCATGCACCAGCCATCAGCGCAAGTGCCAGAACAAAAAACTTGATGTTTGTCATATATTCATCTATTAAAATTTTTTATACATTGTCCATTTCATTCACCGCCTTCTTTAGAATAGAGAGGCGCTTCAAGAGGCCTTCCAACAAATGGAGCGGTAGCATATTGGCGCCATCGCTTTTTGCCACGGCGGGATTTTGATGTGTTTCGATAAACAAGCCATCGGCTCCGGTGGCGATGGCGGCGCGCGCTATGGTTTCAATCAAATCGGGGCGTCCGCCAGTCACTCCGGCGCTTTGATTAGGTTGCTGGAGCGAGTGAGTGATATCCACGATTACCGGGGCGAAGGCACGCATCGTGGGAACGCCACGGAAATCCACCAAAAGGTCTTGATAGCCGAAAGTGGTGCCCCGCTCAGTGATAGCCACATCGGGGTTTCCGGCATCGCGCACCTTTTGCACGGCAAACTGCATAGCCTCCGGCGAAAGGAATTGTCCCTTCTTAATATTTACCATGCGCCCGGTGCGAGCGGCAGCCACCAGCAGTTCGGTTTGTCGGCAAAGGAAAGCCGGAATTTGTAGCACATCCACATATTGTGCCGCCATATCAGCCTCCTCGGCAGAATGGATGTCGGTTACCACCGGCACATGGAAAGTGTCGGCCACCTTACGCAGTATTTTCAAAGCCTTCTCATCGCCAATACCGGTGAAAGAATCGATGCGCGAGCGATTCGCCTTGCGATAGCTACCCTTAAACACGTAGGGGATGCCCAATTGCGAGGTAATGCCCACCACCTTTTCGGCAATGTCCATCGCCATCTGTTCGCCTTCAATCACACACGGACCGGCAAGGAGAAAGAAATTGCCGCAGGGCGAGGCTTTCAGCTGATTAATCATCATATTCAAAATATATCGTGTTTTGAAAAATTATTCATTGAGCTTTTGATTCATATCCAGCGCGTGGCAAGTGGCCACGGCAAACATGGCAGCGGTTTCGGTGCGCAACCTACTTTCGCCCAGCGACACCGGCTGAAATCCCGCCGCTTTTGCCATCTCCACCTCCTCCGGGCTAAAATCGCCCTCCGGGCCAATCACAATCATGGTGTTGGTGCCCGGGCGATACGCCTGCGAGAGCAACCGGCGCTGGTGGCGCGGGAGCGAAATGTCGCAATAAGCGATGAATTTATCGCCATCAAAAGGCATCTTCACCAAATCCTTGAATGGCGTGAGCTCACAAAGACGGGGCAATTGTGCTTTGAGCGACTGCTTCATAGCCGACACCAAGATTTTTTGCAAGCGTTCGGTTTTGAGCACTTTTCGTTCGCTATTGTGGCACAGTAGCGGGATGATGGAGTCTACACCCATTTCTGTGACCCTATCCGCCAAATCTTCCATGCGGTCGAGATTTTTGGTAGGCGCCACGCAGAGCACAATTTCGTGTCCCCAATGCGGTGCACACACTTCATGCTTGGTGATAGCCACGGCGCACCGCTTGGGATGCGCCATTGCTATTTGGCATAAATAGAGATTACCGCAGCCGTCCACCACCTCAATCTCGTCGCCTTCTTGCAAGCGCAACACGCGCACACAGTGCTTCGACTCTTCTTCCGAGAGCTGGAGGGTGGAGGCGATATCGGGTTGATAGAAACGGTGCATAGGTATGAATCGATGAATTTTATTTTACAGGAGTTAAGGAGTTAAGACGATAGTATTGTGTAGTTTCGTCGCTTCAACTGCTTGTATAACTCACTAATTATTAATTATTTTTCGGGCTCGTGTTTATACTTAAACAAGAACATAAACGCCACAGCCACCACCAGTGCAAAGCCGGCAAAAATGAACCATGCCGTTTGCCATCCGCCTTCATTAATTTCCATTAAGAAACCGCGTTCATTCCACTGGCAATAATGGTCGATGATTTTACCTGCTGCCAAAGTGCCGATAGTGGCGCCCAAGCCGTTGGTCATGAGCATAAACAAGCCTTGGGCAGATGCACGCACACTGGGGTCACATTCTTTATCCACAAACAAGCCGCCCGACACATTGAAGAAGTCGAAAGCCACGCCGTAGACGATGCAAGAAAGAATGAAGAACAGTACGCCCGGGAAGTCGGGAGTACCTACGCCGAAGAAGCCGAAACGGAACACCCAGGCAAACATGGCAATGAGCATCACCTTTTTGATGCCATACTTGCGCAAGAAGAACGGGATGAGCAAAATGCAAAGCGCTTCAGCCACTTGCGAGAGCGATACGAGCATGGTGGCATTGTTGGCGGCAAACGATTTTGCCACTTCATCAATGGGAGAACCCTTGAAGCTGGTGAGGAACGGAGTGGCAAAACCATTGGTCACTTGGAGCGACATACCCAAAAGCATAGAGAAAATGAAGAACAACGCCATTTTTTTCTGCTTAAAGAGTTTGAAAGCGTCGAAACCAAGTTGCTGAGCCAGACTTTGTGTTTCTTT
>JBJECV010000210.1:0-21703 GCA_051871435.1 Sodaliphilus sp.
AAACAGCATCCCCACAATCAGTGCGCCCATATTATTGCATAGCTGAATAGTTACGGTTCCATCCTCTTGGTGTTGGCGCTCACCATTTGCGGATGGGTGCCGGGAGTGATAGGTGCCATATTAATTTGTAACAAAGAAGCATAAGCCAAAAATTCAAGTTGCTGCACTATGGGATGCCTTAGAGCACTATTATGTATTATTTGTCCACCCATTGCCGTAATCGACAAAGGGTGTGCCGTGGTGCTATTGGTGACAGCCATCACCTTGTGTGGATGGATTCCCGGTGTGGTGGTAGCTTTCCTCATTTGCTTAGACTCCAAAATCAGCCGTCACAGCCACAGATAATTCCTTGTTTCTCTTGGTAAGAGCTATGATAGTTGCTGTTTCATAGGAGAAATAGTTCGATATCCCCAAAATTTTTTGTAATTTTGGGGAAAATATTTATTTTGAATGATGATGCATAAGATAGTTTGTTTGTTGTTGGCGTGCTTGGCGCTGGCGGCGTGTAATAAGAAAGAAGCTCAGTCGGCGGAAGCTGAGCCGGTGAGCGATGTGCAAGGTGAGGCGCCATCGATGCTGAAGCCCACCGACAGATTTGTGGATTTTTCCGCCACCTACAAAGGCACCACGCAGCGCTTGAGCGACTACGTGGGCAAGGGCAAACCCGTGGTGGCTGATTTTTGGGCAAGTTGGTGCGGACCATGCCGCCGCGAGATTCCCTATTTGATAGATGTGTATCGCAAATATGGCGATAGGGTGGTGGTGCTGGGCATTGCCACTTGGGACGAACCTGCCGACACGGAGCAAGCCATTGCCGAAATGCAAATCCCCTATCCGCAAATCATGAATGCGCAAAAAGCGGGTAGCGATGCCTATGATATTAAGGGCATTCCCGAAATTATTCTATTCAGTGCCGACGGCAAGGTGTTGCGCCGCGGGCTTCGTGGTGAGGCAATTGCGCAAGCCGTGGAAGAATGCTTGCAGGCACAACATCAAAAATAGGACGGAAATTCCGTAAATTTGCCGATGAAACCGGAATGATAACACACATAAATATTCTACTTTTAGAAAGATGACCAACAGTGAAATGGAAATACGCCTGCAAATGTTTTCGGCAGATGCCGAGGCATTGATTGATGTGCCCTATGGCGGGAGTTTGCGCGCCGGTTTTCCCAGTCCGGCACAGGATTATGCCACCGATGCTATCAACTTGGGGAAAATACTTGTTCGCGACAGCGAAACCACCTTTTATGCGCGTGTGGAAGGCAATTCCATGCGCGATGCCGGCATTTTCGACGGCGATTTGGTGGTGATCGACAAAAGTATTGAAGCCAAAGAAGGCGACATAGTGGCAGCATTCATTGATGGCGAATTTACCTTGAAGCGCTTCAAGGTCGACGAACACGAAGATTGCGCTTGGCTAATGCCTGCCAACGCCGATTTCAAGCCCATCAAAGTGACCGAAGAAAACAACTTCTTGGTGTGGGGCGTGATGACCTTCTGCATCCGCCGCTTCCACGAATAAATCGCTCACGCCCAAGCAAAAAGACATCCGTCTTAACTTCTTTAACTTCTAAAAAAACTTCTAAAACACCCCATGCCCCTGTTTGGACTTGCCGACTGCAACAATTTCTACTGCTCCTGTGAGCGGGTGTTTCATCCCGACCTCATAGGTAAGCCGGTGGTGGTGCTGTCGAACAATGATGGGTGCGTGATTGCTCGAAGCGAAGAAGCCAAGCGATTGGGCATCAAGATGGGCGACCCGTTTTTTCAGGTGAAAGACCGATTGGAGCAAAATGGCGTGGCAGTGTTTTCGTCGAACTACAATCTCTACGGCGATATGAGCCGACGCGTGCACACCATGCTGGGCAGATACACACCCAAGGTGGATATCTACAGCATCGACGAGGCCTTCATCGACCTGAGCGATATGGGTAGCTCTGAAGAAATTGCAGCCTATGGCAAGCGCATTGTGCGCGAAGTGACCAAGGGCACCGGCATCCCCATTTCTCTGGGTGTGGCACCTACCAAAACACTCGCCAAGATGGGTAGTAAATTTGCCAAAAAATATCCCGGCTACGAAGGTTGTTGCCTCATCGACACTGAAGAAAAGCGCGAAAAAGCCCTTCGACTTTTCCCCATTGAAGATGTGTGGGGCATCGGGCGGCGCTCCGTCGATAAACTCCGGCAAACCGGGGTGCACACGGCTTGGGATTTGACCCAAATGCCCGAAACATGGGTGAAACGTATGCTCACCATCACTGGTGTGCGCACGTGGAAAGAACTTCGCGGGGAGAGCTGCATCAGCATTGAGGAATTGCCCCACAAACTCAGCATCTGCACCAGCCGCAGTTTTCCCGACCAAGGGCTCTCCACCCTTGCCGATGTGGAGGAAGCCATCGCTAATTTTGCTGCCCGATGTAGCGCCAAGTTGCGCCGAGAAGGCACGGTGTGCCAAGCTATCTCTATTTTTGCTTACACCAACCGATTTCGCACCGATTTGCCCGCCCACTACATCCACCAAACCTTCTTGCCGCCGGTGCCCACCTCCGACCTTAACGAGCTGGTGCGCTATGCCGTGAATATGCTCCGCCTGGCGTGGACTGCCGATGGCGTGTATCATTATAAAAAAGCCGGCGTGCTAGTGTGGAACATTGTGAAGGCCTCGCCCATTCAGGGCAATCTTTTCGACACGGTGGACCGCGAAAAGCAAGCTCGATTGAGCCAAGCTATCGACGAAATCAATCGCAAAAACGGACACAACACTCTGCGTATGGCGGTGCAAGGCTACAGCAAGCGATGGCACCTGAAATGCGAGCACATCAGCAAGCAATACACCACCAACATCAATGACATTATCCGCCTCAACCTCAAAAAATAACGCCCTCAGTAGGGAAGTCAACGAGTCAACGAGTCAACAAGTCAACAAGTCAAAACAGCCTACCCCCATCCCCTCCCTGAAGGGAAGGGGGGGAGCTATAGGGTTGGTTAATAGCGCGGTAGGGACATGCCTCCGGCATGTAATGGGTGCAATAAACTAAAACACAGCAGTTTACACATCTGTTGTAGGCACACAAAAAAGGCTGTAGCGTGTAATCTACAGCCTTGAAAAATGCTATTGAAAGGGCGAACTGCTATTTTTCCTTATCTCTGTTGGGCATGATAATTTCATCTCGGAATGTTTCGCTCATCGTTTTGCGGTTCGTTCCCCAATATTGTTTTAACTTTCTTGGAACGAATTCCAAATAGTCCATAGCGCTGGTAACAGATAAAGTGAAATCAAGTTCCACCTTATTGTATCGTTTAGGATTTTCCAATCTCCAAAGCCAACATTGCACGGTCTTTATAGCGCCGATTGACAATTCCGGTGGTGTACCGGTGAAAGAACGCCAACCTATCCAATTTTTTTTGAATTGGTTCTTGAAATTCACATTGTAGGCCCAATGGCAATTGTTGTACGTTGCTTGATCGTCGGCACACATCGACACTACACTTAAATCTTGAACGGAGAACGATTCGCCCACCGTTTTGCTGATACCGCCGTTGATATTAAGTGTTTCGCCTGAGCTTGATAAGCCAAGACTACCTCCAAGATTAAAACTTGAAGAGGAACTATAGGTGGTGACCCCGTTCACCGTTTCGGGTTGGAAGTTTTCAAGCACGGCACCCTCGCTCTGCTTTAGAGCTTGGTGGTTGTCGGCATTCAAAAGTTTGTTTTGAATATCCAAAGCCGAAAGATATAATCCTCGATATGAACCATACCCCCCGGCACCCCAAGTGCCACACCATAGGTGACTATTGTTGCCCCACACTATTTGTTCACATAGATAATAGTCGGTGTCGTTGTCGTAGCTATATGCCACATACACTCTGGTGGTGCTATTGTAGACGATAAGCATATCTCTCAGTCTCTCCCAAATTTTTTGGGGTGATATCGACCAATCTCCGTCTTCGGGATATTTAAATCCGGCAAATCCACAAGTCAGAGAGTGCGTGATGCTTTGAGCGTGGAGGATGTCGCTGAGTTCGCCTTGTCCGGCGGCAAGCACCTTTTGTTTGCGTGCTTCTCGCCATGAGTCGGGAATATCGTTTTCGGTAAGCCATTGTGCGATGGGGTCAGCGAGTTTGCCGGCCAAGTAGGAGATGATGTCTTTTTCTTCTTCAGCTATGTTCACTATCTCGCTGCTTTCTTCCGATTCCGAATTTCCGTTGTCGTCTACCGATTCGGTAGTTTTGTGGAAATAGTGATCCATTCCGTCTTCGTTAAACACATCGTGCAGCTTGTAGATATCGTAGTGGATGTTGAACGCGTAAATGCCGTATGCCTCATGCTCGTCGTGTTCCTCCATCGGGTTGGTGATTTTTTCGAGTCCCATTCCTTTTTCCAATTTCTTGAAATTGGCAGGGGTGGGGCGGTCCATCACGATGATGCCACCGCCATTGTAGTAGTCTTTGATGCGGGTGAGGGTGGCGTCGTCGGCATTGTCGATAAATTTGCTTGTGAGCAGAATGGCACGGGCACCTGAGTAATCACCGGCAGAAGGGCATCGGCGCACAAGTGCTTCTGCCACATCGCTCAAATCCTCTTTTGAAGGCACATAGAGCGGAATTTGCGTGGTCACCTCCAGCGGGTCGGTGGTGGGCACGTCTTCAATGTCGTACACAATTTCTTCTTCGTCGTCTAATGGCGGGTCGTCGTCGTGACACGAAGTGAGCACACCGGCCCAAAGGAGGCAGAGCGTGATGCAGAATAAGATGCGAAATTCTTTTTTCATAAGGCAATAAATATGAAATTAGAAAAATGAGTGCTTACCAGGTGATTGACGTTTTGGAATATTTGCCATCAGTGCCGATAACGAAGCCGGTGTTGATGTATTCCCTATCGGCAAAAGCGGCTCTGATTCTTTCTTCATCCAGCCCGGTGTGCTTACCGTCGGTGGCGCTCGACGGTCCGGAGCTGAGGGCTTCGATTTGCTTGCCGTCTTGGTCGTAGACGGCATATTCCGTGCTGTAGGTTTTGATGATGAAATCATAGCTCGATTTGGTGAACGAGGCATTGTCTTTCACCTTCATGTGCACTTTGTAGCCAAAGGTGGCAGGCAGGGAGAGCCCGTTAGCCACATAGCCCCATTTGGTGGAGTTCATTTTTTCGCTTTTCACCACTCCTTTATCAATGAAAGAGATGGTGATGTCGAGCACCTCAAGCATATCGGCGCTCACTTCAAAATTGTAGGCAGCCATAGCCGATTTGGGCGTTTGCACTGCGGGCAGCGGTTCATCGCCGCCTTCATCGTCGCCACAAGCTGTAAAAGCAAAAGGAAGCACACACACTGCAGCCACTGCTGCAAGGGCCTTAAAAATTTTTTTGAAATCCATAGTTTGAATAAAAATTAAGTTTGTGATTTGAAATTTCTAGCAAATATATGCGATTTGAGGCCAAAGAACGGAATGTGTCTCGTGTAAGAATGTAGCAAAAGAGGTCGGCTTTTGTAGTGTGGTGTGTAGCAATTTGGGTAAAGCGCTGTAATGATTTGGGACATAGCTGGCTTTTAAGAGCTTATCACTGCATTTTGGAGGCATTTTGGTGTGGCATGGGATGCTGAAATAGGGTGGTGGAAAGTGCCGATGTCGTGCGAATATTTGTGCATTTCCGCCATTTTTGCTAATTTCGTGGAAGAGTGTTCAGCTCACTCCAAATCACATTTGAAAATAACAATCAGTAGAAAAATGAGAAAATGTTTGTTCGCTTTATGGATGGTGATTTTTGTTATCCCTCTTTGTTTATGCACTTCTTGTGGAGGTAGCTCTGAAGGAGGCAAAACTGCCGACAGCTGCTACACCATCCCCTACATCTCCCAACTTTGTTACACCCAACCCCAGCGTGCGCTCGAGCTACTCGACACTGCTGAACAGCGGCACAAATTGGCTCCTGCCGACATTAATGGCATGCGCGCGCTTATTTACAATAATGTGTTTGATATGACCAATGTGGCGCTTGTGTATGCCCGTAAGGCCTACGATGCTGCTAAAAGCGATGCCGATAGCGCCACCATGATTAAATCGATTAAAATGCTCACTGCCCTCAGCCTGGAGCAAAGCCATTACGGCGAGGTGATGAAGTATGCCGACGAGGGAATTGGCATTGCCAAAAGCAAGCACGACATGGAAGCAATGGCATATCTGCTTCAGTTTGTGGCACTTGCCAAACACGAAACGCAATCGCTGGATGCTGCTTTGGAATCGCTCAATCGCAGCAACGACCTTTATAGCGAAATCGCCGAAAAGCATGCCGATTGGAATAGCTACGACAATTATCTCTACGGCCTCAGCCAAAAGGCTAATATTTTGATTGGAGAGCGTCGTTATGCCGAAGCTCTTCAGGTGATTCCCCTTGCCGAGGCGGTGACCCAAAAGCTTGCACGGTGCAAAGATGTGCCCGAAGGCGTGGCGGACAGGCGTTTTGCCGAACTCTACGCACTTTATATGACTGCCTATAGCGAACAAAAGCAAATGGACAAGGCGCGCACTTATTTCGAAAAACTCAATTCCACCCAATGGAGCAAAAATCCGGAAGGGATGAAGTTCGTTACGCCTTATCTCATTTCACAAAAGCAATACGATGAAGCGCTTTTACAACTCAATCAGGAAAAGCGGAATATTGCAGCTTCCGCCGACACGCTCACCTATTACTATGTGAACACCATTCTCTATAACGAACGTGAATGTTACGAACAAAAGGGCAATCTGCGTAAGGCACTCGAGATTTCCAAACAAATGAAGGTGATGACCGACACGCTTTATCGCCGTGAGATGAACAACAATATCGACGAGCTTTCCACCCTTTTCAAAAACAAGGATATGGAAATGCAACTCTTGATGCAAGAGCAGCAAATGGCAAGGCACAGAGGCATTTTTGTGGTGGCGATGATTGCGCTGGTGATTTTGGGCGCCTTTGCCGGTGTGCTCCTGTATTACAATCGCAAAATCAACCGCAAAAACAAAATTGCGGCAATGATGATTAGCGAGCTCACTGAGGCGCACAACAAGGAGCGGATGCAAACCATTGCCGTACCACAACCCGATGACTCTGAAGCAGCCGACGATATGGAAAAGGAGCTGTTCAACCGCATCGTGCGCATTATTTTGGAGCAAAAACTCTTTTTGCAGAAGGGATTTGGACGCGACGATGCCGCCTCTTTGGCAAAAATCACGCCCAAGCATCTTTCCAGCCTCTTCCAGCGCTTTGCCAACGGTTTCCCGGATTATATCAACACCTTGCGCTTGGAGTATTCCGTGAGCATCCTTAAATCCAAGCCCAACTACACCGTGGAGGGCATTTCGCAAGAATGTGGCTTTTCCAGCCGCCAAACTTACCACCGCCTCTTTGTGGAAAAATACGGCATGACACCCACCGAATTCCGCTCCCGCTCCACCAACTAACCACCCGCCCGCCCTCTTCCCCCCCCCCCGGCAGATAGCGTCGTTGACTCGTTGATTTCAAAAAAAGCCCCGCCAGCGGAACACTGCGGGGCTTGGGTTGGAGTTCTTTTAAATCCTATCTGCGGCCGCTCGAATGCGGTCAGAGAGGTCGTAGAGTGCAGCTTGCAACTGACGGGCTTCTTCAGGTGTAAACTCCCCTTTGCCACCGTTGCCGTCGATGCCGTCCATTTTGTGGTAGAGCCAACTACTTGACTTGCCGAAGTAGCGTCGGGCGATGTCGCGCCAAGTAATTGAGAGCAGAATGTCGCTCAGCTTTTGTTTTGTTGTCATAATATATGGTATAAATAGTAGCCTAAAGAAGTTCTTTTAAAGAACCCCGCCGCTTGTAACGGGGTTCGAACGTTTAACCGTCCTCTGGCGGCATTTCGACTAATTTGTCGAACAGCTCTTGAGCATATCAGAGCAACTCTTCGTAGCCATTTGGATAGGCTTGACGGAGGTTGCGGATTGCCTCAATAAGTTCAAGCTCCGCAGGATTTAAAAGAACTCTGTCCATAAACATTTTGTTTAATTGAACACTGCAAAAATACTACGATTTTTCGTATTTGAAGCAAAAAACACCTAAAAAATCATACTGTATTAATTTTATTTAACAAACCACTCCTGCTCGCGTGCGATTCTTTTATCCAAGTGCGCGGAATTGCCAATGATGTTACACTTTACGTCCTAAATTGCTACATCTGTGATGCTCTTTTTGAAGGTGGGAGAGAAGTGAAAAGCGTATTTTTGCGTAAATATACAACTAATACGAAACGCTATGAAAAAGATTCTACTCTTAATGGTGGGCACACTTGTGGCATTTTCGCTATCGGCAGCCCATATTTCAGAACTTGACGCACAGCGCTTGGCTGTGAATTTCATTAACGGCAACTCCGGCAAAGTGATTTTTAAATCCAAAAAGGTGGGTTTGCAGCAAGTGCGTTCCGCCAATTTGCAAGCCGAAAACTTTTATGGCTTTAATATTGCAGATGGCGGTTATGTGGTGGTGAGTGCCAATTCCGACACTTACGAAATTTTGGGCTATGCCGATTCCGGTACGCTCAATCCCGAAGATATGCCCTACAATATGCGCCAATGGCTTAAGGGATATGATGAAGCTATCAAGGCGCTCAGTGGCTCCGAGATGCAAACGCTTTCCGCCCCGGTGGTGACCGGCGAGGCAATCGCTCCGCTACTTGCTACCACATGGTATCAAGATGCGCCCTACAATCAATATTGCCCCACCGTTCTCAATAAAGAAGGCACTACCGAGGTGGCGCCCACCGGCTGTGTGGCCACTGCCATGGCACAGGTGATGTATTATCACCAATGGCCTACCGCTCCGTGTAAGGAAATTCCGGGGTATAAATTTTTCCCTGCTTATGGCGACTCCATTGCTATGAGCGCTCTGCCTGCCCTGACATTCAATTGGGCTGATATGCTCCCTTCATATAGCAGTGTGGAAGCCTCTGAATCGCAGAAAACAGCCGTGGCACAACTGATGCAATACTGCGGTCAGGCGGTGAGAATGGTGTATGCGGCAGGCGGCTCGGGCGCTCAAGAAACGGCTATTGCCACTGCGGCTCGTCAATATTTCGGCTACGATAAAGGCACAAAGCCCGTGTTTCGTGATTATTATTCCATTTTGCAATGGGAAAATATGATTTACGATGAGCTGAAAGCCGGACGCCCTGTGCCCTATGCCGGACAGAGCGGTAGCGGCGGCCACTCTTTTGTGTGCGACGGTTACGATGGCAACGGACTTTTCCACATCAATTGGGGATGGGACGGGCACAGTGATGGCTATTTCCGCTTGTCGGTGCTCAATCCTTTTAATAATACCAGCATCGGTAGCTCCATATCCCACATGGGCTATTCCTATAGCCAGCAAGTGGTGCTGGGTATGCAGCCGCCCACCGAAGGCACGGAAGCCTACAACCAAGACATCTATTTCTCGCTGGTGGAACCTGTAAAAATTCACAGCACCGACTATGGCGTGGATTTCTTGTTTCAATACGAAAGTTTGATTCACCCCAAAAACCGCGTTGTGGGTGCACTCGGCACCAAGAGCGGCGATGAATTCATTCCGCTGATTTATAGCGAAGAAGTGGATGTGGACCAAGAGAGCGAACAATGTCCAAAATTCGTGTTCAACATTCCTCCCGAACTGCTGCAAGAAGGCGAAAAACCTCCTTCATCTCTACGCAAAGCCGGTGAGTGGCGATTACTCGTGGTTTAGCTTGGCAAGCGATGATGTGTGCCTGCGGGTGGTGAAGGATGCTGAAGGCATGGTGCTCAGCATGCTCCCGGAAAAGAAAATTGAAATTACCGGCGTGTATGCCGACAATAATGCTGCTATGAAACCGGGCGAACAAACAAATTTGCATATCAATGTGAAAAACTCCGACAGCAAAGAACTTAACGCTCAAGTGGATGTGCTGTTCTACGAAATGGGCGGCATCACGCTTGAAAACCAAGATTTTTCCAATCTTAGAATTATTTCTCCATCGGTAAGCGGCCTCTTTATTCGTCCCGGCGAAACCGATGAGATAATCGTGCGCACTTCCTTTGCCACGCCGGGAAATGTTGCTGTGTTGATTTGCGAATCGGGCACCGCCAACATTCTCGCAAAAGGCTCCATCGTGGTGGAAGGCGAACCAATGCCATTCTACGATTTGCGCGTGAAAAACTATAATCTTGAATACGACGCCGAAGTGGGAATTCTCGAAGGTAGTGTGGTGCTGATGAACGCCGACACGCGTGACTGGATTTTCTCGCCTAATTCCAACAACTGCATTCGCAGCTACATCACCGACTTTGAACAAATAGTGAAATCCTATATACCTTCCGGACAAACATTATCAACCATTCAAATGTTTGACACCGATTCTTACGCTCCTGACGAAAGCATCCACTTTGTGATGGAGCAAGTGTTGGGCGGCATCTACAAGCAAGTGGTGCTCGAACTCGATATTGCGCCCGGCGAAAAATTGGTGTCGGGCGTGACCACCGTCACCGCCAACCAAGAGCCCGACGTGTGGTATAATTTGCAAGGCATCTGCATCCCCGAGCCCACCACCCCCGGGCTCTACATCAAAAACCACACCAAAGTGCTCATAAAATAAAAATTAAAGCACTCGACAATAATAGTTAAGGTCCTTAAGGTCGTTAAAGACTTTAAGGACCTTTGCCATTTTAGCGATGCCTATGGGAGCCGTCCGATGCTTTCTTCCGCCGAGGCGGGTGGGGCGGCTTATTGCTTTTTGTTCAGGCTGTTGAAAATTTCGGCTTGCTTTTGTTTGGCGGCATTGATGCTGGCGGCGTCGCCTGCTGTGGCGCCATATTTGCTTAGCGGCGGAATTCGGAGCACTGCGCCTACCGGTATGGCATTGGGGTTGGGATACTTGGCTTTGTTTTCTTCGTAGATGTAAACCCAGAATTTGTCGGAGCCATAGTGCTTCCTACTCATCTTAAAGAGGTTAGTGCCGATGCGCACGGTGTCTTGTGAGGCTGTCACGCCCTTTGGAGCAGCTTGTTGTTGCTTTTCTGCTTCAGCCTTTTTAGCTTCTTCTTCCTTCTTTTTTGCTTCTTCAGCAGCCTTTTGCTCTGCTAAAAGTTGTGCGCTATCCACCTTTGTCGGCTCGGTTTTGGTTTGCTCAGCCACGCTGTCGGCTGTGGTGGCTTGTGCCAAAATCTCCTCTTTAGCCGGCTCCTTATCTTGGTCGGGGCATTTCATCAAATAAAGGCGATAGGAAAACAGCGAAACGATTAAGGTGGTGATTACGCCCACCACGAAGCCCTCAAAGAGCGAACGGCGGGTGATGCGGCGCTTGTCTTTTTCTTGCTCGATGCGCTCTTCCGAAAGCTCTTCGCTCACCATATTTTCATCATCGCTCACTATGTTCTCCTCGATGGTATCTACAGGCACTTCCGGAGCAGGTTCGCAGGGCACTTCCTCTTCTACAAAAGCGGGCGCTTCTTCCTCGGTAGCGGGCGCTTCAGAGGCATCCTCCATGGGAACGAATTCCGGCTCGGGAAGTGTGTCGGCAGGCACAAATGGAGGTGGCACATCGATGCCGGGGTCTTCTTCCGGCACTTCTGCAACTTCAGCCTCAACCTCCGTTTCCGGCACCACAGGCACTGTCGGTTCGGACGCTTTGGGTGTTTCGGTTTCGGCAGCGTCGATTTGAGCCAATTGCTCATCGGTGACGCTATCTTCTAAAATCACGGTTTCGAAGTGGGCAAACGGCTGATTAACAGCTTGTGCTAAATCTTTATCCGGCGCAAACGATAGCTTTTTATGCCCCGGGATATTGATTTCTTCGCCGGTGTTCACATTCACGCTCTTGCGAGGACTCACGTCGGTGAGTTTAAACGTGCCAATGCCTTTCACCTTCACACTCTCGCCATCGATAAGCGATTGCGAAATGGTGGCAAACAATTCTTTCAGAAACAGTTCGCTCATTCGCTTCGAGGTGTTGGCGCATTGAGCCACTTGCTCCACTAATTCCGGAAATGTGATTCTATTATTCATAATGTAAAGAGTTCAGAGTGGGGTGCATAATTATTTTAAGCGATTTTTCAACACATTGCTCACCTTGAAAGTGACAGTCACCTTGGGTGGCACCAGCATACGCTTACCATTGCTCGGGTTCACGAGCACTCGTTCGTTTTTTTTCTTGGCTTCAAATGTGCCAAACCCCGGTATCGCCACGCTATCGAGCTCGGCGCAACGGGTTTTCACCACCTCGGCAAAAGCCTCCATCAGTTTCGATACATCGGCTTTGCTTCGGCCTAATTTTCCCGAAACCCTTTCCAAAAGTTCCTTATTATCCATATTAATGATTTTAAACCACAAAATTAATCAAAACATTCGCTAAGTGCAAATAATTCGCAATTTTTCCGAATTTATTAAAATTACCTCCCGGAAATACATTATATTTGCACGCAATATATAAAATTCAAGAGTTTTGCAAGCAGAGATATTATCAAAACTTCCGTTGGGCGAAGCGAGTGATAACGTTCTCAACGTCTTAACTTCTTGAATATCACTTTTACTGTAGTTATAGTGCAATGGTTTTTTCCGATTTATTCTTCCTGTTTGTATTCCTCCCCGCTGTGATGATATTCTACCTGCTGGCATCACTCATCGACCGACATATCAAATCAGAAAATGGCAGATGCAACATCGCCAAGAATATGGTGTTGGTCATCTTCTCGCTCATTTTCTACGCTTGGGGCGAACCCATCTATGTGTTTCTGATGCTGGGTTGTGTGATGGTCAACTTTATAGCCGGGCTCGTTATCGACAGCGCCGAACGGCATCGGAAAGCGGCACTCGGCTTCGGGCTTTTGTGCAATTTGGGTATCTTAGGTGTGTTTAAATACCTGAGTTTTTTCACCCAAATCATCAATGATGCACACCTTGGCTTCCAAATCACTGACCCGCAGATCTCTTTGCCTATTGGCATTAGTTTCTACACCTTCCAGTCCATCTCCTATCTTATCGACGTTTACCGCAAGCAGTCGCCGGTGCAGCGCCATTTTGGCGATTTATTGCTCTATATCAGTATGTTTCCTCAGCTTATTGCAGGCCCTATTGTTCGCTATGGCACGGTGGCAAAGGAAATTCACGACCGCAAGCCCACTTCCGCCGATTTTTCTGAAGGCATCTACCGCTTTCTCATTGGCTTGGGCAAAAAGGTGATTATTGCCAACCAACTTTCAGAAATCAGCGACCAACTGCTCGCAGGCAATATCGACCATCTTTCCACCGCCG
The DNA here is from genome assembly GCA_051871435.1 of Sodaliphilus sp. Lineage (GTDB taxonomy): Bacteria > Bacteroidota > Bacteroidia > Bacteroidales > Muribaculaceae > Sodaliphilus. Next base: position 13,259 of record JBJECV010000210.1, read on the forward strand.
GCTCGTGGCTCGGCATCATCGCTTTCACGCTTCAAATCTACTTCGACTTCTCCGGCTATAGCGATATGGCGATAGGCATGGGGCGGTGCATGGGCTTCCATTTCAATGAAAACTTCAATCATCCCTACTGCTGTAATTCCATTTCCGATTTCTGGCGCCGCTGGCACATATCATTAGGTAGCTTTTTCCGCGACTACGTCTACATCCCTTTGGGAGGCAACCGTCGGCACCAGATGATGAACATTTTCATTGTGTGGTTTCTCACCGGCATGTGGCACGGGGCAAGTTGGAATTTTATTTTTTGGGGTGTGTATTTCGGCGTGATTGTCACCTTGGAAAAATACACACTGCTGAAGGTGATTCACCGCATTCCTGCCATCTTCCTCCACATCTACAGCATCATCTTAGTGGTGATTGGTTGGGGACTTTTCTATTTCGACGACACGGCAAAACTCTCCCTTTTCTACCAAAAATTGTTCAGCGTTGGCGATTGCGCTCTCTCCGATTTCGTGACCACCAACACGCTATATGGCAACGTATGGCTCTTGGCTGGCGCCATTATTCTGTGTATGCCTTTGCGCAGCGCTGTGAGCCGGCTGTGGAATAAATTCACCGTCAATTCTCCGTGGCTGAATTCGTCGGTGGCATTCTCCGCTAAGGTGCTGCTCTCCATTATGCTATTAGTGCTGAGTGTGGCGCTACTCGTGGGAGCCACCAACAATGCTTTCATTTACACCCGTTTCTAACCACAAATACTGCAAGATAAAATGCTCAACAAATTATATATAGCTATCATACTCATCGTGTTTGGCATTGGGGTAATCATTTTCGACACCTTCCCCCGCAGCACGTTCTCGGAGTTGGAAAAACGCGATTTGGCATCCTTTCCCGCCTACACCGCAGAGAAATTGCACGATGGTTCATATTTCAAGGCCATATCCACGTGGTTTAGCGACAGCGAGCCTTATCGCGATGTGTTGATGAAAATGAGTATGCAGTTCAGCGACCTCATTGGCATCGCTCAGAGCGAAGAAAATATTCGCTTCCATGCCGCTGAGTCGACCAAGCCAAAGGCTTCGCCCGAAAATGCGGATATTGCGGAATATCAAAATGAAATTACCGCCAACGAAAAAGCTAAGATTGCCCATGCAGGTATCGTGCTTATTGGAAAAACTCCACATGTGCGCGCACTCATGGCTTACGGTGGCGAAGCCTCTGGCGGAACAGCATTTGCCAATATGGCGAATGCCTACAAAAAAGCGTTTCCGAAGGTGAATGTCTACTGCATGGTGATTCCCACGGCTATCGAATTTTATTGTCCCGACCAAGCCAAGCGTGTCACCAAGCCGCAGTTGCCTACTATCAAAAACATCTACAAGCATCTCGCTCCCAATGTGAAAGGGGTGGACGCCTACACGCCTCTTGCCAAGCACGTGAAAGAAGATATATTCTTGCGCACCGACCACCACTGGGCGCCATTGGGTGCATATTATGCCGCCCAACAGCTTGCCATGGATGCCGGGGTGCCGTTCAAGCCTCTCAGCAGCTACGATAAGCACGTGATTCACGGCTATGTGGGCAGTATGTATGGCTATTCAAAAGATATCTCTGTGAAAGAATCGCCCGAAGATTTCGTCTACTACACGCCCAAGGCTATTCACTACACCACCACCTATATCAATTACCAGGTGAATAAAGACTTTAAAGTGACAAGCGAAAGCAAACCCTACAACGGCGAATTCTTCCACACCTTCAAAGATGGTAGCGCCGGTGCCTACTGCACCTTTATGGGCGGCGACAGCAAGATTGTGAAAGTGCGGACACAGCAGAAAAACGGTCGGCGCATCATTGTGTTTAAAGACAGTTTCGGCAATCCGGTGCCCGGCTTCCTATTCTTCTCGTTTGAAGAAGTGCACGTAATCGACTATCGCTACTTCACTAAAGACATTTACAAATATGTGGCCGACAACAAAATCACCGACATCGTGTTTGCCAACAACATTTTCGTGGCATACGAAGGCGGGAGCAATTACATGAAATTCTTGCATCGCGAAAATGTGGATAAATTCGCACCACGCACCGCTGAAGCCTCCGCCGACTCCAAAAAGGAAGCCGCCACAACGCAAGATGAACTTCCCCCTGCCAATCCCCCAAGCCACACTCCGCCGGCAGAAGCTACCCCTCCGGCAGAGCCTTCAAAAGCACCCTCAAGCGAATAACTACACGAAATCCGACAGTTAAGCACTCCGATTTAGTTTTTTTTTATTAAATTTGCACTTTAAAAGTTATGCACGCGCGTGCGTTGCCTTTGTAGACGCACATTTTGATATAAAGAATTCAATAGATATGGCTGAAAACAACATTCAAATCAACGAAAAGGAAGAGAAAAAGAGCTTGAACTTTGTTCAGCAATTGGTGGCCGACGATTTGGCGGCAGGGAAAAATGGTGGACGACTCAATACGCGTTTCCCACCGGAGCCTAACGGCTACTTGCATATCGGACACGCTAAGGCGATATGTATGGACTTCGGCGTGGCTGAAATGTTTGGCGGCACTTGCAACCTGCGTTTCGACGACACCAACCCCGCGAAAGAAGATACCGAATACGAGCAAGCCATTATGCGCGACATTAAGTGGCTGGGCTACGACTGGGGCGACCGCCTCTATTATGCCAGCGACTATTTTCAGCGCCTCTACGATTTTGCAATTCGCTTAATCAAGGAGGGAAAGGCTTATGTGGACGACCAAACCAGCGAACAAATTGCTGCACAAAAAGGTACACCCACCACTCCCGGGCAGGAAAGCCCGTTCCGCAACCGTTCGGTGGTAGAAAACCTCGACCTTTTCACCCGAATGAATGCCGGCGAATTTCCCGAAGGTAGCCATGTGCTGCGTGCAAAAATAGATATGGCAAGCGATAATATGCACTTCCGCGACCCCATTATGTATCGCATCATTATGCAGCCTCATTGGCGCACCGGTGATAAGTGGAAGGTGTATCCTATGTATGACTTCGCACACGGACAAAGCGACTACTTTGAGGGTGTGACCCACTCTATATGCACCCTTGAATTTGTGCCTCACCGTCCGCTTTACGAAAAATTCGTGAAAGAATTGGCGGGAGATACCGTGGACCAATACTGCCCGCGCCAGATTGAATTCAACCGACTCAACCTCACCTACACCGTGATGAGCAAGCGTAAATTGCTACAATTGGTGAAGGAGAATTTGGTAAACGGGTGGGACGACCCGCGTATGCCCACCATTTGTGGCTTGCGTCGACGCGGTTTTACTCCGGAATCTATCAAGAATTTTATCAACACTATCGGTTACACCAAATTTGAAGCGCTCAACGATATCAGTCTGCTCGAACACGCCATTCGTGAAGACCTCAATAAGCGCGCCAACCGTGTGTGCGCCGTGCTCAATCCCGTGAAGGTGGTTATTACCAACTATCCCGCCGACAAGGTGGAAATGATGGATATGGACAACAATCCCGAGCAAGAAAACGCCGGCACCCACAAAATGCCCTTCTGTCAAGAAATCTACATTGAGCGCGACGACTTTATGGAAGATGCACCCAAGAAATTCTTCCGTATGACACCGGGCAAGGAAGTGCGACTCAAAGGGGCCTACATCGTGATGTGCACCGGTTGCACCAAAGACGCCGACGGCAATATCACAGAAATTCAATGCACCTACGACCCCGACACCCTCAGCGGTATGGAAGGCGCCAACCGCAAGGTGAAAGGCACACTCCACTGGGTTTCGGCTCGCCACTGCAAGGATGCCGAAGTGCGCCTCTACGACCGCTTGTTTGCCGTGGAGAATCCAAGTGCCGACACCGAACACGATTTCCGCGAATTGCTCAATCCTGAATCGCTCAAGGTGATTGAAAATGCTAAAATCGAACCTTTCTTGGCTGAAAATGCCAACGAAGGCGACAAATTCCAATTCCAACGCATCGGCTACTTCTGCGTGGATGCCGACAGCAACGCCGACAAGCTGGTATTCAATCGCACCATCGGCTTAAAAGACAGCTGGATGAAGCAAAGCAAGAAATAGATTTAGCTTTTAGCCATCAGCCGTTAGCCATTAGCCGTTAGCCATTAGCTTAATGCATAATGCTCAATGCTCAATTAGCCCTTGTGTATCAGAGCTATAGCGGCTATAAAATTTGGCTTCATTAGATAAAACTTACAAACCTCATCGCATCGGCAACAACCGGCGATGAGGTTTTTTCTATGTGATTCAAATGCCATCCACCGGTAGGGACATGCCTTCGGCATGTAATGGATGCAAACTGCTAAATAACAGTGTCTTACACCCTTCAAACCGTAGGGGCGCAATACTTTGCGCCCGCCCCACAATGGGTTACAACCATCGGGCGGGCGCAAAATTTTGCCCCCCCCTACAATCATTTGATATTCTATATGTTGCGAATGTCTCCCTTCCCTTTATGGGAGGGGTCGGGGGGTGCTTTCCCCGCCGCCGTCGGAGACGGCTTATTGTCGTTAACTCCATGCAAGCGAAGGCGCAGCCGGAGCGCAGCTTGGAGATTGTAAACGGGATGGTATGAGCCTCGGGAGAGGGTCGGTTGTTGCAAATTCCCACAAAGTGTTTCACTCCCTACACGATGCCCTGGGGAATCGTGTAAGCAAAGGAACTGTGGGTGGTTTTGCCTTTGTTATGAAACACTTGTAAGCCGTGCACACTTCCGTGGTGAGGGTTGCATACCTAACGGCATGCATCAATGTGGGGCGGCATCGGATACCGGCATGAGATGAGCCCTCCGCTGCGCTCCGTGTTCATCTCATACCGGCCTACACACATCCCATCCCCAACGGGATGGCAATCATGCGAACACGTTGGTTGTTTGTAATTGTGGAGAAGTGCGACCTATTCACCCCCACTATTTTTCTTCTTAGCTGATTTCTCCTTGCCAGAGCATTTTTAGGAAATCGAGGATGTGGATGGCTTCAATGTCGCCGATTTTGCGATTGATGTTGTCGAGCGATACGATGATTTTTCGGCAATTTGGAAATTCTTCGCCAAAGGCTTTGAGCCCCTTTAAATGTTTTGGCAGAACTTCTTCCACCGATTTGATTTCGATAGCCACGCGTGCATCGCCAAGAATGGCATCCACTTCCACTCCGGAGTAGGTTCGCCAATACGACAGCTTTTCATCGCTATGGTTAAGCCCGAGGTATGCCACCAATTCTTGCACCACGAAATGCTCAAAAGCGTGTCCGTATTCCACGGTGCCCCTCTCCAAGTGTTTGCGGTGGAGCAGATGGTTGGCGATGCCCACATCAAAGTAATAAAACCGAGGTGCTTGCACGAGTCGCCGCTTCATGGCTTTGGTGAAAGCGGGAATCATATATCCCACCAATGAATCTTGCAAAATTTCGAAATAGCTTTTTACCGTTACGGCACTCACGCCGCAATCTTGCGCCACATTATTGTAGTTGATGATTTCGCCGTTGCACAAGGCAGCCACTTCCAAAAAGCGCTGGAAAGCACCGAGGTTGCGCACGAGGGCTTCTTCTTTGATTTCTTCCTTTAAATACACATCAATGTATGCCGATAAAAGAAGTGAAGGCCGGCTCGATAAATAGTGGGTAGGAATCATGCCTTGATTCAAAGCCCTATCAAGATTGAAATCAGGTATTTCCGCACTTACCAACGGGTAGAAATATTCGGGAAACGCTCTGCCGCCTAATGTGTTGTGCCCTTTTCTGCGCAATTTTCGAGCGCTTGAACCACACATCACAAACACGATTCCTTTTTCTGAAATCAAGCGGTGCACCTCGTTGAGCAATTCCGGCACTTGCGGTATTTCATCAATAATCACAAGGGTGTTGCTCGGGCGGTCGCTTAGCATTTCATAGAGCAAACCGGGACGCTTGGTGAAGCGTCTACACAATTCCGTGTCGAGCAAATCAATGAAAATGGCATTTGGAAAACACCGGCGCAAAAAGGTGCTCTTACCCGTTTGCCGCGCTCCAAAAAGAAATGCGCTACCGGTGAGTTCCGTTTGCAGTTGGCATAGTCTGTTATACATGTTTTCTTTGGATTTCATTTGCTAAAAATTGCTCTTTTTCCTTACTTTTCGCAGCAAAAATAGCAATAAATTCAGACAAAAACAAATAAAATCTTGTGGAATTTTGCTAAATGACTGTGTGATAGCGATATAAATACTTCTCCACTTTAGATTTTGCGTGAAAATATAAAGTGCTACTTTAGATATTACAAGAAAATGTAAAGTAGCACTTTAGATATTACAAGTTTTTTTGCAAAGGTTGGCGCTATTGCATTTGGCAGCCTTCGATGGCGAAGCCTCGGAGGAAATCGGCGGTGGGCATGCGGCGCTTGCCTGCCACTTGAAGGGAGAGAATTTCGATGCGAGCATCGGCACAATCCACCCAAAGTCGCTTGCCATCGGTGGTGAGGGTGCCGGGCACTAAATCATCGGTGTGTGACTCGGGTTCAGCAGTGGCAAACACTTTGGTGGAATGTGCCACGCCGGCGGGGTCCACAATTTCGGTCCATGCAGCAGGGTAGGGCGATAGGCCGCGCACATGGTTGTAGATGCGTTCCGCCTTCCAATCCCAGTGAATGCGGCAAGTGTCTTTGAATATTTTTGGTGCCGGGGTTGGCGCTTCGCCTGCGGTGAGCATTTCTTCTTGCGGAATGGGCTTCACGGAGCCGGCAATGATGGCGTCCACGGTTTCAATCACCATTCCAGCGCCCATCATCATCAAGCCATCGTGAATGGTTTCCACATTGTCGTGTCGGCCAATCGGTAGCGATTTTTGCTGAATCACGTCGCCGGTGTCGATTTCGTGTTTCAAGAAAAAGGTAGTCACACCTGTGATGGTGTCGCCATTCATCACCGCCCAGTTGATAGGCGCCGCACCGCGATACTTAGGCAGCAGCGAGGCGTGGAGGTTGAAGGTGCCCAATGGTGGCATACCCCACACCACTTCCGGTAGCATTCGGAAGGCAATCACGATAAATAAGTCGGCGCCAAGGCTGCGCAATTCGCTCACGAAAGCCTCGTCCTTGAGCTTTACGGGTTGCATCAAATGCAGCCCTTGCTCCACGGCATATTTCTTCACGTCGCTTTGCAGCATGTGGTGTCCGCGTCCGGCAGGCTTGTCGGGCATCGTCACCACGCCCACCACATTGTATCCGCCATCCACCAAGCGTTTCAAACTTTCAACGGCAAAATCAGGTGTGCCGAAAAACACTATTTTCAAATCTTTCTTTTCCATCATAATAGAGCGTAATTCGTTTTTAAAAAAGCAGGAAGCGTGCTAATCGTAACTAAAGTGCTTGAGCACTTGACGATACGAACTAAAAATCTTCGATTTCGACACAAATCCCACATATTTTCCATTGTCCACCACCGGCAAATTCCATGCGCCGGTTTGGTCGAACATTTTCATCACCTTGTCCATGGGTGTGCCCAATTCCACCTTAGCCGGCGGCATCGACATAAAGCGGCGCACATGCATCCGGCGGTAGAGGTCGGTGCGGAACATAATGTTGCGTATGTCGTCGAGCAGCACGATGCCCAGCATTTTCCCATCTTCATCGGTCACCGGAAAGAGGTTGCGTCGGCTTTGCGAAATCACGTCCACCATTTCTTTCAGGCTCATATCAGGATGCACCGGAATGAAGTCGGTTTCTATCACACTGTCCATTTTCAGCAGTGTGAGCACGGCTTTGTCTTTTTGGTGAGTGAGCAAATCGCCTTGCAGTGCCAAGCGCTTGGTGTAGATGCTATATTTGGAGAAGATGCACGATGTGCCGTAGGAAATGGCTGCCACAATGAGTAAGGGCAAAAACAGGGCATAGCCGCCGGTCATTTCCGCCGTGAGGAAGATGGCCATCAGCGGTGCGTGCATCACGCCAGCCATCACGCCAGCCATACCCACGAGGGCGAAATTTTTGGTGGACAGTGGCATCGTGGGGTCCACAATGCCCATCGAATTGACCGTGTAGGCGAAAAAGAAGCCTGCCATACAACCCACATAAAGCGAAGGGGCAAACGTACCGCCCACACCGCCACCGCCATTGGTGGCACTGGTGGCAAACACTTTCATCATGCACAGCGCACCCACCATCAAAATGGTGGCACCCACATTGGAGCGCATATCGTAGAACAAACTGTTGTTGAATATTTGCTCCGAATGTCCGTTGAGCAGAGAATTGATAGATTCGTAGCCTTCACCAAAGAGCGGAGGAAACACAAAAATGAGCACACTCAGCAGCACCGAGCCCAACAGAAAGCGGTGCCGCGGATGCTTGATGCGCCCAAACATACGCTCCATCACTTCTATCATTTTGGTGAAATACACCGAAATCAAGCCGCAAAACACACCCAAAAGCGCCACGTAGGGGATGCGTGAGGCATAAAACATTTCGCTTTGGGTGAAG
>JBJECV010000211.1:0-5018 GCA_051871435.1 Sodaliphilus sp.
AAACCGGGTAAGGGAATCTATGCCATTTTTCTAAAGTTAAATGAAAGAGCCGTGTTATTTGGATATATGGTAGCCTCACACGGGTCTCACTCTAATTTCCAATATCTAATATCCAATCTCTAATTTCTAATTTCTAATTCTTTTTTTGTGGGTGTGGTGAAAAATGCTTATATTTGTGCCTACGATTACAAACTCAACTTTTTATTAATGCGAAATTAATTCCAATTTCAAAACATATTTTATAGTTATGAAAAAGCATAATTTTTACGCAGGTCCTTCAATTATGAGTCAATACACTATTGATAACACCATTGAAGCAATCCGCGATTTTGCCGGCACAGGTCTTTCTATTCTTGAAATTTCTCACCGCAGCAAAGAATTTGTGGCAGTGATGGACGAAGCGCAAGCGCTGTTTAAAGAGCTGCTCGATATCCCTGAGGGGTATGAAGTGGTGTTTGTGGGCGGTGGTGCCAGTATGCAATTCTGCATGGTGCCCTACAATTTGCTCAAGACCAAAGCCGCGTATGTGGATTCCGGCACTTGGGCTCACAAAGCCATTAAAGAAGCCCAACTCTTTGGCGATGTGGAAGTGGTGGCTTCGAGCGAAGAATCGAACTACAATTTCTATCCCAAAATTGAAAATGTGCCTGCTGATGCAGACTATCTGCATATCACCACCAACAACACCATTTATGGCACCGAGCTTCGCGAAGACCCTGATGTGCCCGTGCGCTTGGTGGCAGATATGTCGAGCGACATTTTCTCGCGCCCGGTGGATGTGTCGAAATACGACATTATTTATGGTGGTGCACAGAAAAATGTGTCGCCTGCTGGCGTGACTTTCGCGATTGTGAAGGTGGACGCACTTGGCAAGGTGGACCGCGCCATCCCCACGATGCTCAACTATGAAACCCACGTGAAAAAGGGTTCCATGTTCAACACCCCTCCCGTGCTCCCCGTATACAGCGCGTTGCAAACCCTCAAATGGTATAAATCGCTGGGTGGCGTGAAGGTGCTCCAACGTATGGGCGAAGAAAAGGCACAAGTGCTCTACGATGCCATCGACGGTAGCAAAATGTTTGTGGGCACTGTGAAACCCGAAAGCCGCTCTATTATGAATGTGTGCTTCGTGATGAAACCCGAATACAAAGAATTGGAAAAAGACTTCATTGATTTCGCATCCACCAAAGGCATTGTGGGCATAAAAGGACACCGCTCGGTGGGTGGCTTTAGAGCATCGCTCTACAATGCGCTCCCTATGGAGAGCGTGAAAGTGCTTGTGGAAGCTATGAAGGAATTTGAAAACAAATAAATTCGTTGACTTATGAAAATATTAGTTGCTACCAGCAAACCCTTTGCTCCTGTGGCTGTGAAAGGCATTCAAGAAGTGCTTGAAAAAGCCGGCCACGAAATGGTGCTTGTGGAAAAAGGCACTAAAGCCGATATGATAAACGCCATTGCCGATTGTGCCGGACTGATTGTGCGCAGCGATATTGTGGACAAAGAAGTGATGGATGCTGCACCCCAACTCAAGGTGGTGGTGCGCGCCGGAGCCGGCTACGACAACATCGACCTTGCCGAAGCCACAGCCCACGGCATTTGCGTGATGAACACCCCCGGACAAAATAGCAATGCTGTAGCCGAACTGGTGTTTGGCATGCTACTCGCCTTGGTGCGCAACCGCTACAACGGCACCAGCGGCACCGAGTTGAAAGACAAAACGCTCGGCATACACGCCTACGGACAGGTGGGACGCAATGTGGCACGCATTGCCAAAGGATTGGGAATGAAAGTGAGCGCCCTCGACCCTTGGGTGAAAGACGAGGATATGATAGCCGACGGCGTGAATCCGGTTCACACTGTGGAAGAGCTGTATGAGCAAAATCAATACGTGAGTCTGCATATTCCCGCCACCGAGCAAACTAAGAAATCGGTGGGGAAAGCGCTCATTGAAAAATTGCCAAAGAATGGCGTGCTCATCAACACCGCCCGCAAAGAAGTGATCGACGAAGAAGGATTGGAAGCAGCATTGGCATGCCGTGAAGACGTACGTTACATTGCCGACGTAAAACCCGATATAGCAGCAGCTTTGGAAGAAAAATTCGGCGAACGTGTGATGTTCACCCCCAAGAAAATGGGTGCGCAAACCGCAGAAGCCAATATCAATGCCGGCATTGCAGCAGCCAATCAAGTGGTGATGCACCTTGCCGACGGCTGGAATCGCTTCCAAGTGAATAAATAGCACATCGCTGTCCTATTCACATAGAGAAAGATTTTATTCAAGTTTCGCAAGTTTTAATATTTGGAAGTTAAGAAGTTATCACTCGCTTCGCTCGTTAGAAGTTAAGACGAATGTCGTTAGAAGGCAACGAACTCATCGGTGATAACAATCTCCACTCTCCCAATATTTATTTGCGAAACTTGGATTTTTTTATCAGTGATTGGAGGCAATTGCGTAGAGCGTTTGTCTCCTTTTGTTGTGCTAAAGCCGGTGAAAATTGCACCCGCCGTTAGGGACATGCCTCCGGCGGGTGTAAAAGCCTATCCCTCCAGTCCCTCCCTAAAACAAGCGCCTCAAGATTTATGGCTTTGGCATGTTGTCCCCACGGTTTTTCCACTGAGCCGTTATGCGCCAATCGGAGATTAGAACGGCGAGGCGATGAGGGGTGGGATTAGTCGTGAAAGGCGTCGTCTTGATTGATTTCGCTATTGAGGAGCATGATATCGTCGGCATTTTCAATCACATCGCTGCCATCGAATTCGCCGTCTTCATACATAATTCGGCTCACGCACGAAGAAGCGAGGCAAGCCAGCAATAATAAAAGTAATGATATGTAAATGTGACGTAATCTCATCGTAAAAATATTGAATTGAGAATGCAAATATCTTAAAAAAACGATAATATTTCAAATTTATCGCGCATTATTCGTAAAAAATTAAGCATTTTTTTCACCGGCGCGGCATAGCAGTGCAATCGTTTGCATATATTTTTTCAAAAAAATCAACTGCGCATATCGTGTATCAATCAAATAATTACCTAATTTTGAGCACCTACTAAAGCAGATCGCAACAAAAACTCTTAAATAATTATTTTAACATCTTAAAAACTTAACAAGTATGAAAAAGAACATTACCCTTTTTCTTTTGATGTTGGTGGCAATGGTTAGCTTCCAAATGCGTGCCGATATGTGGATCATTGGAGCTATCAGCCCCGACGGCTGGGATCCCAGCAAAGGCGTGGCAATGACCACCACCGACAACGACGTGTATACCGTGGACATTGATGTGACCGCCACCGGTAACCAGTATTTCAGCCTCACCAGCAAACTTGGTGCAAACAAAAGCGATTGGAGCACCATTCTCCCCTATCGCTATGGCGGCAACAAATTGGTGCCCTTCGACACCGAAACCGTGCTCACCCAAAACACCGACCAAAGTCCCTACTGCAATTTTGCAGAAGCAGGCACCTACACTTTCACGTTCAAAGTGAGTACGAAAACCTTGAAAGTGAGCAAAAAAGCATCTATCGTATTACCCACATTCAATGGCACGATTTATGTGAGCAAAGTGTCGACCGGCAACATCTGGGCTTGGGACAATGATGGCAACTACGCCACAAACGATTGGCCGGGCGACGACATCACCACCCTCCCCACCACAAGTGTGAATGGAACGGAATACTACTACCTCACCTACACCCACAATTCCTCCAACCCCGGCTTGATTTTCAACGACGGCACCAACCAAACAACCAACATCACGCCGGAAGACGGCAAAGTGTACACTTACAGCGGCGGTTCCACCTACGCAGTGTCGGATCCCTCCGGCAACACCCCCGATCCGGGCAACAACGTGTATATCCTCGGTTCGCTCAATGGCGGCGTGTGGAGTGCCTATCAAGGCATACAGATGACATTTGATTCAGAAGCAAAAGTTTACACCGCCAACGTGGAAGCAACCGGCAATGAAGGCGGCTACAACTACTTCAGCTTCACCACCAAACTTGCCGCTCCCACCGATACCGCCAACCAAGGTTGGGACGCCATCGGCGAATATCGCTTCGGCTCCGTGGCTCTCGACGACTTCCCCATCACCAGCGCTTTGCTCGGCACCGAAATTGAAGTATCGGAACCGGGTACGGCAGTGGCATTCAAGATTCCGAGAGGTAGCTACACCTTTGAATTGAACATGGAAACTCGCAAACTCATCATCACCGGCGAAATGAACGAAGTGGTGGAAACCGGCGAACTCTATGTGCTTGGCGAAGTGAACAGCAACGGCTGGGCAGCCAATGTGGGTGTGAAGATGGAAAAGGTAAGCGACAACGTATTCACTGCCGAAGTGGCTTGCGACGGTGTGAACGAAGGCTACAACTTCTTCAGCTTCACTAAGAAACTCGGCGCCGACGAAAACGATTGGGATGCCATTGCAGCTTATCGCTTCGGTGCCAACACTGCCGAGCCCTTCTTCATCACTGAAGAACACTTTGGCAATGCAGTGGGCCTCGGTCCTCAAGGTTCAACCACCGCCTACAAGATTGCAGAAGGCAAATATGTGCTGACTGTGAATTTAGAAAGCGGTATGCTCATCGTAGACATTCCCTCCGTGCCACAAATCCCCGGCGACATCAATAGCGACTTGGTGGTGAATGTGAGCGACGTGACCGAATTGGTGAACAAGATTCTCGGTTCATCAGATGCCGATGATAAAGTGTGCGACGTGAACGGCGACGAAGTGGTGAATGTGAGCGACGTAACCGAACTCGTGAATATGATTCTCAATTAATCACCATTCCTCCCTGCGGGGAATATGCACTGATATATGTGATAGCAAAGGTTTTTGCGCCTTTGCTATCATTTTTTTTGCAGGAGGATTTGAGAATAACCGGATTAGTGGAAACACCCGAAACACCCGGATTTTATTCCGATTTGGACACAAAAGCACCCATTGTTCTGGTCCAAAAGCGAAATAAAACAGTTGGAACACCTTTGGTAGGGTTGCATACCTAACGGCATGCG
>JBJECV010000212.1:0-4913 GCA_051871435.1 Sodaliphilus sp.
GCTTCAACATCGAAGTAACCCACTTCACCGACGGCACCACCCAATCCCAAAAAATCATCAAATAAACCCTATCCGGTTCTGCATCCGGCTATCGGCTGGGGGTATGACATACAAACGGAGAAGCTACCGGATATGGGTGGGTAGCTTCTCCGTTATTTTTGGTTAATTTTTTTGGTTAGAAGGTGTTAGTTAGGCAACACCGCTATTTTAGGCCTAATGATTTTTGGTTCACATTTTTAAGGAAATAATCGCGGGTAAGGTATTTTAGTTTTCGTTTTCGCCAAGGCAGTATCACTACCAGAATGGCACATCCTATGCACAAATACACAGTCCATGCCGCCATTTCTTTGAGCGAAACGAGGGTGGCTTGCACCTGAATTTTGCCTTTCACCGACATGGCAGCCATATTCTGCGCTTCGGTTTCGGTTTTGCCTTGATATTGCATACCGCGCACGGTTTGGTCGTAGGTGTTTGCCACATCTATGTTGGTTCGGTCGTAGTCTTGCGCCAAGCGTGTGATGTAGGTTTGCTGGCGCTGTTGTAGCACCTTGGTGTAGAGAGCAGAACCGATGCAAGGTCCAATCACCATACGCACGGAGAGCATAATGCACACCCAGGTAGACAACAAGCGATACGGCATACGCTGATTTGCCATCGTGGAAATGAGCGAATAGAGAAGCATCATGCCTATGGAGCGAATAATCACGGGCCATTTCATGCGCTCATACATGCCTTCGGTTTGCACCTCATAAAACATAAACAGCGCGTAAGCCCCAATAAATAGGAAGCCCAATGCGTACATCCACTTGAGGTGAATTTTCTTTTTGGAGGCAATCACAGCGAAAATCACACCGGAGAAGTAGCCCACCATCACCCAGTTGCCCAAGGTGGCATTTTGCCAATTGTCGATTTTCATACCCAATCCGGTGAACACGTTCACAAACATGGCACTGGAATTAGTGATCATCAGTAGCAAGAAGAGCAAAATACCAAAATTGATAACCCTCAGCCTAAACACCTCCATAATGAAATACGGCGATTTGCGCGACATTTCCAAGTAGATAAACAGCAAGGTGAACACCCCGCACACAATGGCAGAGATGCGGATGGATTCGTTGTCGAACCAGTCTAATGTATTGCCAAACACCATCACGTAGGCAAAGGAGCACATCATGGTGCTAAACACCATCACATTGCCGAGTTTGGAGAAGGTGATGGGGAACTTGGGCATGGCATAGGGATGATACGGCATGGTGAAAAACACGATAATGATGCCGGCAAGCATAAATGCCATCATAAAGTAGTACACATATTGCCACTCGTAGGCATACGCCAGCCAGGCGGTGAGCCATGTGGTGAGCTGACCTATAATCATAAAGAAGCAATAAATCACCGGTTGCGACACGGTTTTTTCCGCATCCATAGCATCCCAGCCTTCATCGGTGGTGGGTTCGTTGCCGGGGGTAATATTTTTGGTAGCTTCTATGCCAAAGGCATATCTGATGAACACAAACAGGTGTGCCATCATCAGCGTTTGTCGCACGAATCCCATAAGCAAACTGCACAAACCGAGCACAAAGAGCGAATCGGTTTGGGCGCATATATTGCTGAGCACAAATAGAATGGCAAATCCCACCAATAGCATCATCTTCTCGCGGCGAATGCACACCAGCTCGTAGAAGAATGGCGAGAATGCCGCCATACCTATTGAGGTACAAAAGCCGGCAAACACGATGTATTCCGACTGGATACCCAGCCCGCCAATCATCTCTCCGCTATTGGCGGAGTAGACGCCGCTCATCGATATCATCGGCACAAAGAGCACGATCATAAAGATGATGCCTATGGGCTTGGGCACCCATTTAAAAAACGGATAATTGCTATAATCTTCTGCCATGGCTATTTCTGCCTATCGGTTTTCTCTGCTTTCACCACCACCATCATACCGGCAGCCAAGCGATTATTGTCGGCTGCGCTAAGGTTGGAGAAATCGATTCTCACCGGCACACGTTGCTGAATTTTCACAAAGTTGCCGGCGGAATTGTCGGTGGGCACGAGCGAATATTTAGAGCCGGTGGCACCGGAAATGGCGGTTACTGTGCCTTCAAACACCTTATTATTGAGCGCATCCACAGTCATGGTCACCTTTTGTCCCACGTGGAGGTTTTCCACTTGCGTTTCTTTATAGTTGGCAATCACCCACTTTTGATTATTGGGTATGATGTAAGTGATAGTGGTGCCGGCGTTCACCATTTGTCCTTCTTCAATGGTGCGTCGACCGAGTTTGCCATCGCAAGGCGCCACCACCACACAGTACGAAAGATTGAGCTTAGCCATTTCCACGGCAGCTTCAGCCCGCTGAATAGCGGCAGCCACACTGCCACGGCGGGTGCTCACTTCGTTCACGCCCTTATAGGCAGCTTCTTGTTGCTTCTTGGTGGCTTCGAGTTTTTTCTGAGTGGCTTCGTATTCCACCTCTAATTGTTCCAACTGAATGGGTGTGGCAGCCTTATTCGCCACCAAATTGCGATAGCGCTCAATATCTTTAGAGAGCTTAGCAAGGCGCACTTCAATTTCATCGATAGATGCAGAATACACCGAAGCGGAGGTTTGGGTGGTTTGTTCGGAAGCGTCAATCACAGTGCCACTCGCTTTGGCATCTTTCAGCGCTGCTTCAGCTTCCATCAGGCGAATGCGATATTCGCGGTCGTCGAGAATAAGCAGGGTGTCGCCTTTGTGCACTTGTTGGTGTTCTTTAAAGCACACCTTGGCAATGTAGCCCGAAGCGCGAAGGTTCACCGGGGCGATGTATTGCTCCACTTGGGCATCGTTGCAGGTTTCGGAAGCGGTATAGTCTCTAAACACGACCACCAATTTCCACAAACCGTAGGCAATCACGGCAATACCCACCAAGCTCACCACCAATCGGCGTCCGCGCAGGGGTTTGATATCTTTTTTCGTCACCACAGGCGCACCGGCATCTTCGGTGTTCGTTTCTTCTGCGGGATTTTCTTTCTGATTTTCTTGCACTTGAGGTGCTTCTTGCTGATTCACTTTTTGCTCAGGTGCTTCTTGAGCACCCTTCTTTTCTTTGCTTTCCATATATGTATGTATATTTTTTAGTCAATGATTAATTTCCACAAACAGACATGCGTCTTTAACTACTGAATTAATGAAGTTGGTCTAATTGTCCGGTGAGTTTCAGCAGCGAAAGATTCGCCACTTTGTATTTATAAAACGCCGTGAGGTAGTTGTTCATCGCTTCGCTAATGCGCATCTCGTCTTGCAGCACCACGCTCATAGAAGTTACCCCCTCCTTATATTGATAGGCAGTGACATTATACACATCTTGAGCAAGTGCATAGTTGTCGAATTGCTTTTTATAGTTGCGCTGACAATTGGTGAGTTCGCTCAAAGCGTTGGCATAATTGGCTTGAAAATTTTTGAGGGCATTTTCATAGTCGAGGCGTGCTGTTTCTTCTTCAGCTTTAGCCTTTTTGATTTTGGCACGCTTCCCGAATCCATCAAAAATGGGCACCCTCACCTGAATGCCAATGCCATTGGAGCCATACCAGTGATTCGACTCGCTCGAACGGAACCAATTTTCAAACTTATCGGTGTAGGAAGAATACATCAAATTGCCGGTAAGGCTCACGGTGGGCAGATAGCTGTCTTTGGTGAGCTTGGTTTGCTTTGCGGCAAGTGCTTGCTTTTGCTCCAAAAGTTGGAGTTCATACAGGTTGGTGCTCAGTCCGGTGGCATTCACGTCTTCAATTTGCCCCGGATTCACTTCTGTCACTCTGATTGCCTTTTCGGCGGGATAATCGATGATAAACTTAAGCATAGTGTATTGCTGCTCGAGCATAGCGAGCGCATTGTCGCGCTGCACGGTGAGTTCTTCTATATTGAAGCTCACACGTTTCACATCCACCTCGAGGCTCATCTGATTATCGTAGAACGCTTTAGTGATGGCGTGCAATTCTTGCATACGCTTAATATTGTCGTTCACCAGGCGAATCTGCTCCAAAGTGTTTTGCGCCAAGTAGTAGGTTTGGGCGGTTTGCACGATGATGTCTTCGCGCGCTTTCTCGTAGGAAAGTTCGTTGAGTCGGTCGGCAATTTTCGACACCTCAATCGCCGTACGCGCCATTTGATTATAGAGTGGCATTTGCAATTGGAGCCCAATGGCAGCATTATACTGAAGTGTTTTGGTCACATTATACTGCTTGCCGTAGGCAGTGCCATCGGTCACCGACACCGGTGGAGCGAAATTATCGTTCACCTGTGCCACAGCATTAATTTGTGGCAACAATTTTGCCTGATTCTCGCTAATGGTGATTTTTCCCTTTGTAATCTCGTTGCGACTCTTCTGAAGCGAGAGATTGTTTTCCACAGCCATCTGCAAGCATTGGCTCAAAGTGAGCGTTTCTTGTGCAGCAAGAGAAGAAAAAGCGCCGATAGCAAGACAAAAATACAATACAAATTTCATTTTCTTTTCTTTGTTAATTTTCTTTGTTACAATATTTAAGTTTCGCACGTGATAATATTTGGAAGTTAAGAAGTTAAAGAAGTTATCACTCGCTTCGCTCGTTAGAAGTTAAGACGATAGTTATTGCTTGTGGTTGAGCTGAGTGGTGATTACTAACTGCAAACCCCATATTTACTTGCGAAACTTGAGTTACAATATTTTCAATTTTTCACAACGGGTGCAAAAGTATAAAAAATCGCGCAAACTACACGCCCGCCGTTAAATATCAACCATACGGAGGGAGATTTGGACAAATCATTCAACTATTTTTCGGAATACGCTTCCTAATTTTCAATAGTTGAAGCCTACCCCCGGCCCCTCCCTGAAAAAAAGCCTACCCCCGGCCCCTCCCTGAAAAAAAGCCTACCCCCGGCCCCTCCCTGAA
>JBJECV010000213.1:0-21176 GCA_051871435.1 Sodaliphilus sp.
GATACGGTGGGAGGTGGGGTGTGGTCAATCCCAATACGGCAAGATGGCATCGGAATTTTTTGTGTTGATGATAACAGAATATGGCATCCATCTGAGGCTCGCTTCAAGAGTTATGGCTTTGGCATATTGCCCTCACACTTTTTCTACTGAGCCATTATGAATTATGAATTAATTAAACGGTTCAAAAAAATCCCACCCTTTTGCGCAAAGAGGGTGGGAATATCATAAAGCGGCACCGACATCGTAGGTGGGAATGCCGCAAACTGTAGTTCTCTTTATTTCAATTTAGCAATCAGCACATCGCCGTGACCGTCAATTTCAATCAGCGTGGACGCAGCCGGAATCAAAAGCGTTTCGCCTTCCACGATGGTAGTTTCCTTGCCGGTGTTGTCGGTAATCACCACCTTGCCGCTCACCCCTTGCAAAAGGGTGCAATGGTTAATGTGGTGGCGGTCTAATTCATAGTGGTCGTTGATGTTGATAGCTTCCGCAGCCTCAAAGTCGTTCACCTTGCCAATCAGAGCCGGCACTTGCTCCACCACAGCATCGTGGTCGCCAAAGATGTCGGCACCGTATTTTTCCACTAATTGCTCAATGGTCAATCCTTGGTCATCGCCCAAAGCCACTACCGGAGCGGCAGCGCAACAACACGCACATGATGCCAATTTCTCAAATTTGAAAGGACGTATAGGATTCATAATTATGGCGTAATATAAAAGTTGATGTTGATATTTTGCTTATTGAGGAGAGCTAACTTTAGCTTTCGATAACGGTTGAGCAAAGTTATAAAAAGTTTTTGAAAAATGCACTGATTTTCCTCATTAAATATGCAAAAAAAATACACCTTTTGCCTCCAGCTCCCAATTTATGCAGTTTTTTACCGAAATTAGTGAGAAATTGAAACAAAAACGTTGAAAATATTTTTATTTTAAACAAATTTTTATAATTTTGCCGTCGGATTAAATGATTTGCGCAGTTTTTATCAATTTTCGTTGAAATCACTTTTAAAAATTTACGATATATGAAAAAGTTTACTTTACTCACTTTAGCCGTGGCGATGGCAGCCACCATGAGTGCCACAGGCATTCTCCAAAGTAGTGTGACTCACCTTCAGGGTCCTATGAAAAAGCAATGCACCCTCCAAGAGCGTATTTCCAAAGCCGCTGAAGGCGATGTGCTTCAAGCCAAAATTGCCGGCAAGCGCTCCGTGCGCACTGCCGACGCCGAAGCACCCATTTCCACTCCGCCTGCCGGCACCGTGTTCGAAAATATGTACGTCACCTCTAATGCCTATGGCTTGGGCTGGGGCGATATCTATTATGAAGAGGTGGACGGCGGATTGGGCGGCGTCGACGTTGCCGACGATGGCTATGTGTATGTGCAAGGCCCTCTCTCGCAAGCCTACGTGTGGTCGCTGGGCAAACCCTGGATTAAATGCGAAAAGCAAACAGGCGACACCATTGTGATGCACCTCCCGCAGGTGTATTGCATCGACGGTGACGACCTCTACTACCTCTATCGCATGGCATACGATGCCGAAAACAGTACATTCGTGACTGATACCGAGAACCAAGACGTAAAATTTGTGTGGAAAGACAACATGCTCACTCAAGCCGACGACGCTGTGATTGGCTTGTGCGATGCCACTGCCGATTGGTTTTATATGGCTGACTATAATATCACCTACAAGGTGAACACCGACGTGCCTTGCACCGTGCCGGCAGATGCAGTGAAATCGGTGTATAAAATGACTTTTAACGAGGATGCAGAAGATTTGACTGCCAAAACCAGCGCCATGGTCAATGTGTTTAAATCCGGCTCTGACCTCTACATCGACCACCTGTCAGCTCAGCTTACCGACGCTGCCATTAAATGCACCGTGAGCGATGGTAAAGTGACTGTGCCCACCCGTCAATACCTCGGCGCCGACGAATACTACAACTCTCACGTGTATGTGCTCACAGGCGACGCCTTCGTGCAAACTCAAGACGAATATTCCTACTTCAACTATGAGCTGATGCCCTCTATTCAAATGAATATGGCGGAAACCGGCAACAATTTCGCCGCCGAATATCCTACCTCGCTTGTGGTGAATGCCGGTCCCAACAGCCTCTACATCATCAGCGACGTTGTGGCGCCCGCTTTTGCAGAAATGGAAGACAAACCCATGACTCCAGCCGATCCTATCTTCACCGCTGAAGATATTACAAAAAGCACCAACTTCCATAAACTCAAATTCACCATCCCCACTGTGGATGTGGAAGGAAAAGATTTGAACACCAACGAATTGTACTACAACGTGTACTACAACGACGCTCCCTACGAATTCTCTCCGGAATTATTTGTCGGTCTCACTGAATCCATCACCGATATTCCTTACGCTTTCACCGATAGCTACTATGATATCATTTTCAGCGCCTCCACTGGCCGCCACACCGTCTATTTCTACGACAAGGAATACAAGAAAATCGGTGTGCAAAGCATCTACCGTGGCGGTGGCGAAGAACGTCGTAGCAATGTGGTGTATGTAGTGGTTTCGCCCACATCTATCTCCGATGTCGACGCTTCTCGCACCGTGAAGAGCGTAGACTACTTCAACATGGCTGGCCAACGCATCAGCCAACCCACCACCGGCATTTGCATCAAGCGCGTGGTGTATGCCGATGGCTCCATCGAAGCTGAAAAAGTGGTGAAATAATCACAAGTAAAAATTACCCCGAAATTCGGCTAATCCCGAAAATTCATAACCCACAGGGTGCGTGCCCCATCAGCAACAGGGCCACGCACCCTTTCTTTGCATCGTCATGCCCTGGAGTTTCACGCATTCCGGCAAAAATTCCACCCACCGGTAGAGACATCCCTCCGGCATGTAATGGTTGCAACAAGCAAAACCACTAAACCACAATCGCTTGCATACCCACCGTAGGGGCGCAATACTTTGCGTCCGTCCCCCCCTCTCAATGCGTTGTAGAGTTTCATGTAGGCGAGCGTCAGCAAGCCAATTCCGATTTCTCCGATTTCCGACTTCTCCGATTTCCGATTTCCGATTTCTCCGAGTCCTCCGATTTCCTCCATGTCACTTCAAACCACCACACGCCGAAGGGCCATCGGAGATGGCGTATTGTGGTTAACTCCATGCAAGCGAAGGCGCAGCCGAGCGCAGCTTGGAGAAAGCAAACTGAAGAGAATGAGCCTCGCAAGAGGGTCGGTTGTGGCAAGTCATCACCCTGGAGTTTCACGCGTTTCAAACAAATTCCACCTACCGGTACATAATCCGTTAAACTTCTTTTTTTCCACCCAATCCCCATTGTTTCTCTCCCGTCCCTTTGTTTCCGCTATCTTCAAATATTACTTATCTTGAACTTTACACCTGATATACCGCCAGCTTTTCAACTAACCCGACGCAAGTGTGAGCCCGCCCTTTTATATATAATGTGTGCAATCAAATCAGAAAAAGTGTGAAATCGCATCAATTTTTTGCCTCAAATCTTTGCTTTTCTCCGCAATCTTTGCTAAATTCGTAACCGAGAGCCACACTGGGTGAGCTCCATACAACGGAAGTGCTATGAAAATCAGTCGGTTTTTGCAATATCTACAATATGAGCGAAATTTTTCGCCCCTCACGGTGAAAGCCTATTCGCTCGATTTGCGCCAGCTGGCAGATTTTCTCACGGCCGGTAGCGCCGACTTTCATCCCCAAAGCGTCACCCCTTCGGATTTACGCTCGTGGATGGTGCAGCTGGCTTCCGAAGGCTGTAGCTCCGCTTCGGTGCGCCGCAAAATGCAATCAGCTCGCGCCTTTTTCCGCTGGATGATGAAGGAGGGCGAGATGGGTGCTAATCCCGCTGCCGAGATTGAGTTGGCAAAATTGCCGAAGCGCTTGCCGCATTTCGTGCGCGAAGAAAATATGGATGCCTTGCTCGATGCCCCGCTCCTTGATGACGCCGATTTCGAAACGGTGCGCAATCGTCTCATCATTGCCATCCTCTATGCCACAGGCATCCGTCGAGCGGAGCTGATTGGGCTGATGGACAAAGATGTAGACGCCAATCAATGCCGCATGAAGGTGCACGGCAAGCGCAATAAAGACCGCATTGTGCCTTTCGGCGCCGAACTGTGCTCGCTCATTTGCCGCTATCGCACCTTGCGCGCACAATTGGCATCGCCCGGCGTGGGCGAACTGCTGCTCACCAAAAAAGGCACCGCGTTGTATCCCTCATTAATATATAATGTGGTGCACAATGAGCTCGCCATGGTGGGGGTGAGAGGAGCAAAAAGTCCGCACGTGCTGCGACACAGTTTCGCTACCGCTATGCTCAACGATGGCGCCGAAATCAACAGTGTGAAACAACTACTCGGACACGAATCGCTTGTGGCAACACAAGTGTATACACATATCACATTTAGTGAACTGAAAAATAATTATCAACTCGCCCATCCAAGGGCCCTAAAAAAAGGAGGATAATATGGAAATTAAAATCAAATCCATCCATTTCGATGCTACAGAGAAACTTCAACAGTTCATCACCAAAAAAGTGGAAAAACTCGTGAAGCACCACGAAGAAATCTCCCTCGTGGAGGTCTCACTCAAAGTGGTGAAGCCCGAATCGGCTATGAACAAAGAAGCAGGAATTAAAGTGGAAGTGCCACAGCGCACCGACCTCTTCGCCGGCAAGGTGGCCGACACATTCGAAGAAGCTGTCGACCTCGCTGTAGATGCACTTAAAAAGCAACTCGAAAAACTCGATAAAGCGAAATAAACCACATCACAGCCTGCCCGAAGCCTCGGGGTAGAAGGCAGGCTGATATTAAAATAAATGGTGCCGGTGCTTGATTTTAATTGGTCGGTTACTGATTGACCAACGTTTTTTTGCATTATGTATTGGTTTTGCCGGCACCATTTTTATTTTGGGCTGTTTGCTCGCTTGTTTGCTGCCACTGCAGCGCAGAGCTTTGAAGATACCCCCCCCCTTCGGTGCACGTGCATCGGTGCTCGTGGCTCGCATTTTTTGGAGCCAAGGAGCAAAATATGGAGGCAGATTTAAAAGAAAAATGATTTTTTTTTCAAAAAAAATGGGCGAATGTTTGGTGTTTCAAAAATAATGCGTACCTTTGCACTCGCTTAAAACAAGTAACTGCCTCTTTAGCTCAGTTGGCCAGAGCACGTGATTTGTAATCTCGGGGTCGTTGGTTCGAATCCGACAAGAGGCTCGAAAATTTTGGGTAGGTAGGTAAGTGGTTAAAACGGGCAGACTGTAAATCTGTTGCCTTGCGGCTTCGGCAGTTCGAATCTGTCCCTGCCCACAAATGCGGAAGTAGCTCAGTTGATAGAGCATCAGCCTTCCAAGCTGAGGGTCGCGAGTTTGAGCCTCGTCTTCCGCTCTAATTTGAAATATTTGCCTGTGTAGCTCAGGGGTAGAGCACTTCCTTGGTAAGGAAGAGGTCGCGGGTTCAAATCCCGCCACCGGCTCCAATTTATATGGCGACGCTTCGCCTCTCGGTGGAATACTGTGCACCCGGGGGTGAAGTGGGCTACATAAAGCAACGCAAAAATCATTTAATCAAAAAAAATAAAAACAAAGTTATGGCAAAAGAAACATTCGTAAGAACCAAACCGCACGTAAACATCGGTACTATTGGTCACGTTGACCACGGTAAAACCACTCTTACCGCTGCTATCACTAAGGTGCTTGCAGAAAAAGGTCTCTCTGAAGCTCGTTCGTTCGACTCTATCGACAACGCTCCTGAAGAAAAAGAACGTGGTATCACTATCAACACTGCTCACGTAGAATACGAAACTGCTAATCGTCACTACGCACACGTTGACTGCCCTGGACACGCCGACTACGTTAAGAACATGGTAACCGGTGCTGCTCAAATGGACGGCGCTATCGTGGTTATCGCTGCTACCGACGGTGTGATGCCTCAAACTCGCGAGCACATCCTTCTCGCTCGTCAGGTAAACGTTCCCCGTTTGGTGATCTTCTTGAATAAGTGCGACTCTCCCGATGTGGACGAAGAAATGATCGAACTCGTGGAAATGGACGTTCGTGACCTTCTCTCTGAATATGAATATGATGGCGACAACACTCCTATCATCAAGGGCTCTGCACTCGGTGCATTGAACGGCGATGCTAAGTGGGTGGAAACCGTTGTGCAATTGATGGACGCTGTGGATGAATGGATTCCACTGCCTCCTCGCGATATCGACAAACCTTTCTTGATGCCTATCGAAGACGTGTTCTCTATCACCGGTCGTGGTACTGTGGCTACAGGTCGTATCGAAACAGGTGTTGTGAAAGTGGGCGACGAAGTTCAAATCATGGGTCTTGGTGCTGACATGAAGTCGGTGGTTACCGGTGTGGAAATGTTCCGCAAGATTCTTGAACTCGGTGAAGCCGGCGACAACGTAGGTCTGCTCCTCCGTGGTATCGACAAAACCGCTATCAAGCGCGGTATGGTGATCTGCCACCCGGGTCTCGTGAAACCTCACAGCGAATTCACTGCTGCTATCTACGTGTTGAAGAAAGAAGAAGGTGGTCGTCACACTGCATTCCGCTCTAAATATCGTCCTCAATTCTACATCCGCACACTCGACGTGACCGGTGAAATCACTCTCCCCGAAGGCGTTGAAATGGTGATGCCGGGCGACAACGTGGAAATCACTGTGAAGCTCATCGAACCGGTAGCTTGCGACGAAGGTCTTCGTTTCGCTATCCGTGAAGGTGGCCGCACTGTAGGTTCCGGTCAGATCACTAAGATTCTCGACTAATCCTTTACGATAATCTTCACAAATCATATTAGAGCCTCGCTACAGAGGCGAGGCTCTTTTTCTACACACGGGAATAGTTCAGTTGGTAGAACGACGGTCTCCAAAACCGTAGGTCGTGAGTTCGAGTCTTACTTCCCGTGCTAATTTTTGAAACAACTATGGCTAAATTTAAATTACTTACGGATTTGCAGGACAGCTACAATGAACTCGTTCATAAAGTGAGCTGGCCTTCCAAAACTGACCTCGCCAATAGCACTGTGATTGTGATGGTGGCTTCCATACTCATGGCAATCGTGATTTGGGCTATCGACTGGGTCTTCGATGTGGTGATGAACTTTATCTACGGTCTCTAAACCTCAAAATGCTTCCAAATTTTTAACACACATAAGCGGGCATCGTTCTCCCGATGCTCCTTTCTCGTGTGAGAGGCTAAAATGAAGTTCTACAAATTCAAATTTCTCAACAATAACTTTTAGATTAAAGAATCAATTACAGTAACGATGGCTGAAGGAAACAAACAGTGGTACGTGTTACGCGTGATTTCGGGTAAAGAAATGAAGGTGAAGGAGGCCTTTGAAAAGGCTTGCTCCATCTACGATCATTTGAAAGAAAACCTCGAACAAGTGTTGGTTCCAACAGAAAAGGTCTACGTGACCCGCGGCGGTAAGAAAACTCTCAAAGACAGGGTGCTCTTTCCCGGCTACGTGTATGTGAAAGTTTCTTTTGCTGAAGGCGTTGAGGACATGATGGTCAACACTACCAATGTGGTGAATTTTGTTCGCAGTCGCGACGGTGGTAAAAAGCCGGAACCCATACCTGAAGAACAAATTGCACGCATGAGCGGTGTGGCAGAATCGGATTCCACGCAAGCGGAAGACAATGTGCCAAACGACTTCGTGGTTGGCGAAATGGTGAAGGTTACTTTCGGACCTTTCAATGGTTTCGCCGGCGAAATCGAAGAAGTGAACCGCGAGCGCCGCAAACTCAAAGTGGCGGTGAAGGTGTTTGGGCGTCGCACACCACTCGAATTGGATAATTCGCAAGTAGAGCGCGAATAGCATTACTTTTGTTACGATTAATGCGCTTCGCACTTGTTTTTTAACTCAATAAAAAAACAAAATTAAGAACAATGGCTAAAGAAATTGCTGGACAGATCAAATTGCAGATTAAAGGTGGAGCTGCAAACCCTTCACCACCAGTAGGACCTGCACTGGGTTCTAAGGGTATTAACATCATGGAGTTTTGCAAGCAATTCAACGCCCGCACTCAAGCTAAGGCCGGTAAGGTGTTGCCCGTGGTGATCTCTTATTACACTGATAAGAGCTTCGACTTCGTAGTGAAAACTTCTCCGGTGCCCGTGCAACTGCTCGACGCTGCTAAAGCTAAGGGCGGCTCAGGCGAGCCTAACCGCAAAAAGGTGGCTTCAGTGACTTGGGACCAGGTTAAAGAAATTGCAGAAGACAAGATGCCTGATTTGAACTGTTTTACTGTAGCCTCGGCTATGCGTATGGTGGCCGGAACAGCAAGAAGTATGGGTATTACAGTGAAGGGCGAATTCCCTGAAAACGTTTAAAAAACTTCGATTGACAATGAGTAAACTTACAAAAAATCAAAAGGTTGCCAAAGAGAAGATTGAACCCGGGAAGTCGTACACCCTTTTAGAAGCTGCCGCACTCGTGAAGGAAGTTACCTTCACTAAGTTCGATGCTTCTGCTGATATCGATGTACGTCTTGGTGTAGATCCTCGTAAGGCTGACCAAAACATTCGTGGCGTGGTGTCGTTGCCTCACGGAACGGGCAAAACCGTTCGCGTGCTCGTGCTCTGCACCGCCGATAAAGAAGCCGAAGCCAAAGAAGCCGGTGCCGACTATGTAGGCCTTGATGAATTCATCGAAAAAATCAAGGGCGGTTGGACCGATGTTGACGTGATTATCACTCAGCCTCAAAATATGGGTAAACTTGGTCCGTTGGGACGCATCCTCGGCCCTCGCGGCTTGATGCCCAACCCCAAAAGCGGTACAGTGACCCAAGATGTGGCTAAGGCTGTAAAAGAAGTAAAACAAGGTAAAATCGACTTTAAGGTTGATAAGAAAGGTATCGTACACACTTCCATCGGTAAGGTGTCGTTTAGCGCCGAACAAATCAAAGAAAATGCACAAGCATTTATCAACACTTTGATTAAGCTCAAACCCACCACCGCTAAGGGTACGTATATCAAGAGCGTTTATCTTTCAAGCACCATGAGTCCCGGTATCAAAGTTGATACAAAATCAATTGATGCTTAATTTTTAAAATTGAAGAAAAATGAAAAAGGAAGATAAAGCAGTATTAATTGAAAAGATCAAGGAAACACTCGCTGCATATAGTTGCGTGTATCTTACCGAAACTACCGGTTTGAATGCTGAACGCACTACCGATTTGCGCCGCGCCGCTTTCAAGGCCGACGTGAAGATGCTCGTGGTGAAAAACACCTTGTTGAAGAAGGCTATGGAGGCATCCGACCTCGACTATAGTGGCCTTTATCCCGCATTGGTTGGAAATACCACGCTCATGCTGAGCAACACTGGTAACGCTCCGGCTAAACTCTTAAAAGAATTCCGTCAGAAAAAAGAAACTCAGCCTGCCCTGAAGGCTGCATATGTGGAAGAAACCGTGTACATGGGCGCCGATCAGCTCGATGCACTGGTGGCTATCAAGAGCAAAAACGAACTTATTGCCGATGTGGTGGCTTTGCTCCAATCTCCGGTGAAGAATGTGGTTTCTGCTTTGCAGTCGGGTGGCAACACTATCCACGGAGTTCTCGAAACATTATCAAAAAAAGAAAACTAAAAAAAATAACAACATTTAAATCATACAAAAATGGCAGATTTGAAAGCTTTTGCTGAGCAACTTGTTAACCTTACAGTTAAAGAAGTAAACGAACTCGCTCAAATCCTCAAAGAAGAATATGGTATTGAACCTGCTGCTGCTGCAGTTGCAGTTGCTGCTGGTCCGGCTGCTGGTGCCGCTGAAGCCGCTGAAGAAAAATCATCTTTCGATGTAGTGCTCAAGGCTCCCGGTGCTGAAAAGCTCAAAGTTATCAAATTGGTGAAAGAACTCACCGGTCTCGGCTTGAAAGATGCTAAAGACCTCGTTGACGGCGCTCCTAAAGCCATCAAAGAAGGTGTGGCAAAAGACGAAGCTGAAGGTCTTAAGAAACAACTTGAAGAACTCGGAGCTGAAGTTGAACTTAAATAATATCGCCTGAATATCAGGTGTTTAGGTTAAGAATCTTCTACAAAGGTAGATTCTTAACCTTTTGTGTCGTATTAAAATTTTGAGTTCACTTAATTTATTTTTCAATGTCAGTTTCCAAAACCCCAAGAGTTAATTTTGCACGCGTTAAAAATCCATATCCTTATCCCGATTTCCTCGACGTGCAATTACAATCTTTCAGAGATTTTCTGCAATTAGACACCCCAACTGAGAAAAGAAAAAACGAGGGACTCTATAAGGTGTTTTCGGAGAATTTCCCCATCGCGGACACCCGAAACAACTTTGTGCTGGAATTCCTTGACTACTACATCGACCCGCCTCGCTATTCTATCGACGAGTGCTTCGATCGTGGTATCACATATTGTGTGCCTTTGAAGGCGAAACTCAAACTCTATTGCACCGACCCCGACCATGAGGAATTTGCCACGGCCGTGCAGGATGTGTATCTCGGCACCATCCCCTACATGACCGATAAGGGCACGTTCATCATCAACGGAGCCGAACGCGTGGTGGTTTCTCAGTTGCACCGTTCACCGGGTGTATTTTTTGGCCAGAGCATTCATGCTAATGGCACCAAACTTTATTCGGCTCGCATCATACCCTTCCGTGGCTCATGGATTGAATTTGCCACCGATATTAACAATGTGATGTATGCCTACATCGACCGCAAGAAAAAATTGCCGGTTACCACATTGCTCCGCGCCATTGGATTGGAGTCGGACAACGACATCATCAAGATTTTCGGACTCGCCGAAGAACTCAAAGTAAATAAAACCAACCTCAAAAAGGCGGTGGGACGCAAACTCGCTGCCCGCATCCTCAACTCTTGGAACGAGGACTTCGTCGACGAAGATACCGGCGAAGTGGTTTCCATCGAGCGTAACGAAGTGCTCGTGGACCGCGACGAGGTGCTCACCGAAGAGGTGGCTGCCAAAATCCTCGAAAGCGGCACAAGCGTAATCCTTCTGCACAAGCAGGATATCAACACAAGTGATTACCAAATCATTTTCAATACTCTCAGTAAAGATACTTGTAGCACCGAAAAAGAGGCTATCACCTACATCTATCGCCAAATGCGTAGCGCCGACCCTGCCGACGATACCTCTGCACGCGAATTGATTCAAAACCTCTTCTTCAGCGAAAAACGCTACGACCTTGGCGACGTGGGACGCTTCCGCATCAATAAAAAGCTCGGACTCGATACCGACGATTCGGTGCGCGTGCTCACCAACCAAGATATTATCGAAATCATTAAATACCTCATCGGGCTCATTAACAGCAAAACCGATGTGGACGATATCGACCACTTGAGCAACCGCCGTGTGCGCACTGTGGGCGAACAACTCTACAACCAATTTGGCGTGGGCCTCGCACGTATGGCTCGCACCATCCGTGAGCGTATGAATGTGCGCGACAACGAAGTGTTCACTCCCCTCGATTTGATCAACGCAAAAACCATCTCGTCGGTAATCAACACTTTCTTCGGCACCAACGCGCTCTCTCAATTCATGGACCAAACCAACCCGCTTGCCGAAATCACTCACAAGCGACGCATGTCGGCGCTCGGCCCCGGTGGTTTGTCGCGCGAGCGCGCCGGTTTCGAGGTGCGCGACGTGCACTACACACACTACGGACGACTCTGCCCGATTGAAACTCCGGAAGGTCCTAACATTGGTTTGATTTCTTCACTCTGTATCTACGCCAAAATCAATAAACTCGGCTTTATTGAAACTCCCTATCGCGAAGTGAAGAATGCTAAAGTGAATCTCAACAACGACGACATCGTGTATCTCACCGCAGAAAGCGAAGAAGGCAAAATCATCGCACAAGGCAATGCACCACTCAACGACGACGGCACTTTCGTGCGCAACAAGGTGAAAGCCCGCCTCGAAGCCGACTTCCCCGTGGTGGCGCCCAATCAGGTGGAATTGATGGACGTGTCGCCTCAACAAATAGCGTCGATTGCGGCTGCCATGATTCCCTTCTTGGAGCACGACGACGCCAACCGTGCTTTGATGGGTGCCAACATGATGCGCCAGGCAGTGCCACTGCTCCGCAGCGAAGCGCCTATCGTGGGTACGGGTATTGAAGAACGCCTCGCCTACGACAGCCGCACACAAATTCAGGCTGAAGGCGCCGGCGTAATCGAATATGTGGATGCCGAAGTGATTCGCATTCGCTACGACCAAACCGAAGAAGAAGCATTCGTGAGCTTCGACGAACCGGTGGTGGAATATCGCTTGCCGAAATTCCGCAAAACCAACCAAAGTACCACCATCGACTTGCGCCCCATCTGCGAAGTGGGTCAGCACGTGAAAGCGGGCGACATCCTCACCGAAGGCTACTCCACCGAAAATGGTGAATTGGCACTCGGACGCAACCTCAAGGTGGCTTACATGCCTTGGAAAGGTTACAACTACGAAGACGCTATCGTGCTCAACGAACGCGTGGTGCGCGAAGACATCCTCACCAGCGTACACGTCGACGAATACACCCTCGAAGTGCGTGAAACCAAGCGCGGTATGGAAGAACTTACCAACGATATCCCCAACGTGAGCGAGGACGCTACCAAGGACCTCGACGAACGCGGTATCATTCGCGTGGGTGCACACGTGCGACCGGGCGACATTATGATTGGTAAAATCACGCCTAAGGGGGAAAGCGACCCCACTCCCGAAGAAAAACTCCTTCGCGCCATCTTCGGCGACAAGGCGGGCGATGTGAAAGATGCTTCTCTGAAGGCTAATCCTTCGCTCAAGGGCGTGGTAATCGGCACCCGTCTGTTTGCCCGCAATATGAAAAAGCGCACCCGCACTCGCGGTGGCGACCCCGAAATCGAGAAGATGGATGCAGAATCGCAAGTGAAGCAAGACGAACTCAAAGCACAACTCATCGACAAGCTCCTCACTCTCACCAAGGGCAAAACTTCAGAAGGCGTGCAAGACTATGTCGACACCGACATCATCCCTGCCGGTAGTGCGTTCTCTAAATCAATGCTCGAATCGCTCGACTATGAATCGGTGAACCTGAGCAAGTGGACCGACGATGTGCACACCAACGACCTCATCCGCGCTTGCGTGATGAACTATCTGCGCAAGAGCAAAACCATCAGCAACGATTTGCGCCGCAAAAAGCTGGATTACTCCATTGGCGATGACCTCCCATCCGGCATCATGCAAATGGCAAAGGTGTATATCGCTAAAAAGCGTAAAATCGGCGTCGGTGATAAGATGGCAGGTCGACACGGCAACAAGGGTATCGTTTCCCGCGTAGTGCGCCAGGAAGACATGCCGTTCCTTGCCGATGGCACTCCCGTCGACTTGGTGCTCAACCCACTCGGTGTGCCTTCGCGTATGAACCTCGGACAGATTTTTGAAGCTGTGCTTGGATGGGCAGGTCGCGAACTCAACGTGAAATTCGCCACTCCTATCTTCGACGGTGCTCAGCTCGAAGACCTCGACGAATGGACCGACAAAGCCGGACTGCCTCGAAGCGGTAGCACTCAGCTCTACGACGGTGCCACCGGCGAACCCTTCGACCAAAAAGCCACTGTGGGTGTGACCTACTTCTTGAAACTCGGCCACATGGTGGAAGACAAGATGCACGCTCGCTCCATCGGACCGTACTCGCTTATCACTCAACAGCCCCTCGGCGGTAAAGCTCAATTCGGTGGTCAGCGCTTCGGTGAAATGGAAGTTTGGGCTATCGAAGCATTCGGCGCTTCGCATGTGCTCCAAGAAATCCTCACCGTTAAGAGCGACGACGTGATGGGCCGCAGCAAGGCCTACGAAGCTATCGTGAAAGGTGATTCCATGCCCAATCCGGGTATCCCTGAATCCCTCAATGTGCTCCTCCACGAATTGCGTGGCTTGTGCTTAAGTGTGAAACTTGATTAATATTTCGTCCATCCTAACAAATTATCATAATGGCTTTTAGAAAAGACAATAAGATAAAGAGCAACTTCTCGAAAATCTCGATTAGCCTCGCTTCGCCCGATGAGATTCTTGAAAACTCCTACGGCGAAGTGCTCAAGCCCGAAACCATCAACTATCGTTCTTACAAGCCCGAACGCGACGGTTTGTTCTGCGAACGCATCTTCGGTCCCGTCAAGGACTATGAATGTCACTGCGGAAAATACAAACGCATTCGCTACAAGGGCATCGTGTGCGACCGCTGTGGTGTGGAGGTGACTGAGAAGAAGGTGCGTCGCGAACGCAGCGGACACATCCAACTCGTGGTGCCCGTGGCTCACATTTGGTATTTCCGCTCGTTGCCCAACAAAATCGGATACCTTCTCGGTGTGGCTACCAAAAAACTCGATGCAGTGATCTACTATGAGCGCTACATCGTGATCAATCCCGGACAAGGTGTGATGCTCAACGATAAAGAGGTGTGCAAACTCGATTTGCTCACCGAAGACGAATACCTGAGCATCCGTGCCAACCTCCCGAAGGAAAATGATAGCCTTGAGGACACCGACCCCAATAAGTTCGTGGCTAAAATGGGTGCAGAGGCTATCTACGACTTGCTCGTGCAACTCGACCTCGATTCGCTCTCCTATCAGCTCCGCGACCAAGCCGGCAAAGAAAATTCGCAACAGCGCAAAACTGAAGCGCTTAAGCGATTGAATGTGGTGGAATCCTTCCGCGAAAGCAAAAACCTCAACCGACCCGAATGGATGATTCTTCGCGTGGTGCCTGTCATCCCGCCTGAATTGCGTCCGCTCGTGCCACTCGATGGTGGACGCTTCGCCACTTCCGACCTCAACGACCTCTATCGCCGCGTAATCATTCGCAACAACCGCCTCAAACGCCTCATCGAAATCAAGGCGCCTGAAGTGATTTTGCGTAATGAAAAACGTATGCTCCAAGAAGCTGTCGACTCTTTGCTCGACAATTCGCGCAAGAGCGGAGCAGTGAAGAGCGAAGCCAACCGTCCGCTCAAATCGCTCTCCGATAGCCTCAAAGGTAAGCAAGGTCGCTTCCGTCAAAACCTCCTCGGTAAGCGTGTCGACTATTCAGCACGTTCAGTTATCGTGGTAGGCCCGGAATTGAAAATGGGCGAATGTGGTATCCCTAAAGATATGGCTGCAGAGCTCTACAAACCCTTCGTGATTCGCAAACTCATTGAGCGCGGCATCGTGAAAACGGTGAAGAGCGCCAAAAAAATTGTCGACCGCAAGGAACCCGTGGTTTGGGACATCTTGGAAAATGTGATGAAGGGTCATCCCGTGCTCCTCAACCGTGCACCAACTCTGCACCGCTTGGGTATCCAAGCCTTCCAACCCAAACTCATCGAAGGTAAGGCTATCCAATTGCACCCGCTCGCATGTACGGCGTTCAACGCCGACTTCGACGGCGACCAAATGGCTGTCCACTTGCCTCTCGGCAATGAGGCTGTGGTGGAAGCACAAATGCTGATGCTGGAGCCCCATAATATCCTCAACCCTGCCAATGGCGAACCTATCACCGTGCCTTCGCAAGACATGGTGCTCGGCCTGTACTATATCACCAAGCTCCGCAAGGGCGACAAGGGCGAAGGCCTCGTGTTCTACAGCCCGGAAGAAGCACAAATTGCTTTCAATGAAGGCAAAGTGTCGATGAACGCTATCGTGTCGCTCCGCGTGGAAGAGCCCGACGAAAACGGCAACCCTGTGTCGCGCATCGTGAAGGACACTTGCTTGGGCCGCGTGCTGTTCAATAATTTCGTGCCCTACGAAATGGGTTACATCAATGAACTCATCTCTAAGAAGAGTTTGAAGAAAATCATCACTGCGGTCATCCGCAAGTGTGGTGTGCCCCGCTCGGCTCAGTTCCTCGACGACGTGAAGAACATGGGCTACTACATGGCTTTCAAGGGCGGTTTGTCGTTCAACCTCACCGATGTGCTTGTGCCTTCTGAAAAGGCTGAAATCATCAAGGAAGGTGACGCACAAGTGGAAGAAGTGATGAACAACTACAACATGGGTTTCATCACCAACAACGAACGCTACAACCAGGTGATCGATATCTGGACCAACGTGAACAACCGCCTTACCAAGATGCTTATCGAGCAAATTTCTGCCGACAAGCAGGGCTTCAACTCTGTGTACATGATGCTCGACTCCGGCGCCCGTGGTTCGCGCGACCAAATTCGTCAGCTCTCCGGTATGCGTGGTTTGATGGCGAAGCCGCAAAAATCAGGCGTGGAAGGTGGTCAACAAACCATCGAAAACCCGATTCTTGCCAACTTTAAGGAAGGCTTGAGCGTGCTCGAATACTTTATCTCTACTCACGGTGCCCGTAAGGGTCTTGCCGATACCGCGTTGAAAACCGCCGACGCCGGTTACCTCACTCGCCGTTTGGTGGATGTGGCACACGATGTGGTGGTTACCGAACACGACTGCGGCACTTTGCGTGGACTCATTTGCCGTGAAGTGAAGAAAAATGATAATGTGGTGGCTACGCTTGGCTCGCGTATCGTGGGCCGTGTGTCGGTGCACGATATCGTGGACCCAACCACCAAAAATGTAATCGTGAAGAGCGGAGAAGAAATCACCGACCAGGCTGCCAATCTTATCAATGAGCTGCCTATCGAATATGTGGAAATCCGCTCGGTGCTCACTTGCGAAGCCAAGCGTGGCGTTTGCGCCAAGTGTTATGGACGCAACCTTGCCACTCACCGCATGGTGCAGAAGGGCGAAGCGGTGGGCGTGATTGCTGCACAATCCATCGGTGAACCGGGTACGCAGCTCACACTCCGTACGTTCCACGTCGGTGGTGTGGCAAGCAACATCGCTGCCGTGAGTAGCTTTGCTTCGAAATACGATGGTCGCCTCGAAATCGATGAATTACGCACCGTGAAGGATAAAGACGGTGTGGAAGTGGTGATCGGCCGCATGGCGGAGCTCAAAATCGTGGACCTCAACACCGATATGGTGCTCACCACTGCCAATATCCCTTATGGCTCGAAGTTGTTCTTCAAATCGGGCGACATCGTGAAGAAGGGCGACGTAATCAACACTTGGGACCCCTTCAACGCCGTGATCGTGAGCGAAGTGGGTGGCACTCTCCAGTTCTCCAACTTGGTGGAAGGCGTTACCTATCGCGTGGAAGTGGACGAAACCTCCGGTAATAGCGAAAAGATTATCATCGAATCCAAAGACCGCACGCGCATCCCAGAAGCTATGTTTGTCGACGAAAATGGCGAGGTGCTGAAAACCTATTCGCTCCCTGTGGGCGCACACCTCATGTGCGACGAGGGCGAAAGCATCAGCGCAGGCGAAGTGTTTGTGAAGATTCCGCGTTCTTCAGGCGGTGGCGCCGGCGATATCACCGGTGGTCTGCCTCGTGTAACCGAGCTCTTCGAAGCACGCAACCCGTCGAACCCTGCCGTGGTGAGCGAAATCGATGGCGTGGTGGAACTTGGCAGAATCAAGCGTGGTAATCGCGAAATTAAGGTGACCAGCCGCCTGGGCGAAGAAAAGAAGTATCTCGTGCCGCTGTCGAAGCAAATCCTCGTACAGCAAGACGACTTCGTGCGCGCCGGTACCGCACTCTCCGACGGTGCTACTACTCCTGCCGACATTCTCCGCATTATGGGCCCCACTGCCGTGCAAGAATACATCGTGAATGAGGTGCAAGACGTGTACCGCTCGCAAGGTGTGGGCATCAACGATAAGCACTTTGAAGTGATTGTGCGTCAAATGATGCGCAAAGTCACCATCCTCGATCCGGGCGACACTCGCTTCCTCGAACAAAGTTTGGTCGACAAACGCGAATTCATGGAAGAAAACGACCGCATCTGGGGCAAAAAGGTGGTTGTGAATGCAGGCGATAGCCAAGAAGTGCAAAACGGTCAGATTATCACCGCTCGCAAGTTGCGCGACATCAACTCCGCACTCAAGCGCCGCGATATGAAGCAAGTGGTGGTGCGTGAAGCACTTCCTGCCACTTCCGAACAAATCCTGCAAGGTATCACACGTGCCGCACTCCAAACTTCCAGCTTCATGAGTGCCGCATCATTCCAGGAAACCACTAAGGTGATCAACGACGCTGCCATCCGTGGCAAAGTCGACCACCTCGAAGGTATGAAGGAAAATGTGATTTGCGGACACCTCATCCCCGCCGGTACAGGTATGCGCGACTTGCAGAACATTATCGTGGGCGATAAAGACGACTTTATCCGCGCCGGACTCGCCGAAAATCTCGCCGAAGAAATCATCGCTCAGCCCGAATTAGCAAAGTAATCCGAGAATTAGCAAAGTGATCTAATGTGAGCACCCCGCAGCATCCGCTGCAAGCTCACCTCCTCTAAAAATACCGACCGCTTGGAAGAGCCCCTTCTCTCCCAAGCGGTCCTTTTTTTTCACCGGTTATGTCTCGGCTCAGTAGAAAAATCGAGGGGGCACCAAACCAAAGCCGACGAAAACGCCAACCGCCGTCGGAGACGGCGTATTGTGGTTAACTCCATGCAAGCGAAGGCGCAGCCGAGCGCAGCTTGGAGATTGTCACAGCGAAGAAAATGAGCATCGGAGATGGTCGGTAGTGGCATCCCCATCCCCACCCACCCGTTGCTCCACGCATTCCAGAAATCTCACTTCCTTCCCTTCAGGAAGGGGCCGGGGGTAGGCTTCCATCCACCGGACATGCCTCCGGTATGTGATGGCTGCAAACTCCTAAAAACCACAAAATTACAATCATTTACGAATTTCTTCCGTGAGATCCGTGTGAGCCCATCAACTCGTTGACTCGTTGACTCGTTGACTCGTTGACTCGTAGACTTGTAGACTTGTTGACTTCAAAAACCTACCGCGAAATCGCGATTCTTACATGCTGCGGAATGTGGTCCGACGCGATAGTGCCGCTTATGGCACGCCTATCGCTCACCTTCACCCGCGCTGCGTGCGATTTGTGCACCAATATGTGGTCAATCAGCCGCTCGGGCTTGTCGCTCGGGAACGTGGGCGAAGTGGTTTGGCTAATCACTTGAAATTCACGGCTAAGCGCCTTAAATGTGGGCGAATCCATCGCGCAATTCAAATCGCCCGCCAAGATAAACGGCTTATTCCATCGTGCAGCCTCCCGCTCTATGATAGGAATGGAGAGCAATTGGTCGTCAGGCGTGAGCGACAAGTGCGTGCAAGCCACCACGTAGTCGTCAAACTCCGCAATCAGCAGCATCCTCGCCTCCTCGCGCCCGGGCAGTGGCACCGCCTTCGTGCTGATAGGGCACGCGCGCGACAGCATCCCGATGCCATATTTCCCGCCCTCAAAGTCAATGGCAGGAGCGTAGGTGGCGTGCATTTTCAGCGAATCGGCAAGCAAGCCCAGCACATACTCCCCCTTGCTCCGCACCGTGGCACTATCCAGCTCCTGAATACACACAATTTCGGGCGATGCCCCACGAATGGTGGCAATCGTACGGTTGAAATCCGTCACCCGGTCCATCCCAATCCCATTCCGAATATTATACGACAGAAAAGCAAAACCCTCGGCACCCCACACGGGCAACGCCGAAGCCATACACACCAAAAATGCAAATAAAGGTCTCATCATCAATTAGTTTTTTGTGGTTAATAAATCATTCAAAGGCAGCAAGCCAAGCCCATAAGCCACGTAAATCCCGCCACCCAAAGCAAAGTTACCCATTTTTCTCCATTTCCCCCAACTAAAATATAATTAAATATAATGAGATTTTTTGTATTTGAAATGGTTGATACTGCATACAATCAATCTCTACACTATCGCTCATCCACGCACACTAATAAACTCGGACGAACAGCGCATAAGGGTGTAAACTTTGATTTATTATGCGAGAGCAAAACAAATCCTTGCAAAGACAACATTGTGGAGTAGGATTCAACATTCCATTCATAGTATCCACTCTGAGAGTTATATGTGAAAAATCGGTTGTTTTCAGCTGAAATAGTATCAATTTCAAATTGATTTTGATGAACCTCAACAATCCTGCTTCCAATAATATCATTATCAGGAAAATGGATGATGGTTTTTCCAATAGAGTCGTTAAAAAATGTGATGCTAAATTCCGCATTTCGATTTTTTTTAATCTTTAGATAATCGGCTTTTTCAATATCTAAAGAATTAAAATTTTGAGAAAACAAAAGATATTGATATTTGTCATTTTCCGAATCATCGCAAAATTTCATATATATATCATGATATGGATTGTAATATATTCCATAACGTTCACTCTCCGGGAATTCCGATTTCGGCAATATGTTGAATAAGATAAGCGCAATTCCCCAGTTACTATTAGCAAACAGATAATAGTTAGTTTATTTAAAGTACATCCTCTCATAAGTATTACCAATCAATAGGAATTAGTAGCTTGAATAGTTGGTTTTTCCATATACTATTCCCTTCTGACCATCCCCAAAACTCTGCATTAACTGTTGAATTTTCTTCAACTCCAATCCGTCTATTGCTAATCATTTCATACAAATCAAATGCCATGCGAGACATACTCCAAGATATTCCATTAACACCAGATATATAACCGGCGGCCCAATTGCCTAAATCTCTGGCAGAACAAATAATTTTCTTTCCTTCAGGATTTCTACCTATAGGCATGCCTCGGTACTGATATAGTTGTTTATCTCCTTTTTCTTTAGAATAACCAACATTCTTGAAATCCCATTTATGCCCGGATCTTCCCCAATCATTAACATAATGAGCAATATCAGGATTTAATTTAACTTGTTTTTGAAAATCAGTTCCACTATTATCTTTAAGATTTATAATACTTTTAACTACTTGACCTCCATTTCCATTTTTTTTAGACGCATAAAAGGTAGTTAAACATGGTGTAACGCCAATCGAGAAAATTTTGCCATTTTTCTTTACATAAATATTCTTATCATTATCCTTTAAATTAACACTTTCTACCCGATACTTATCATCTCCTAAGGATACTACTCGGGTACTATTCCCTGTTGGGTCAACAAATGCGATTGGGTTGGCGGCGCAGTAGGTGTAGGGGCTGATGGAATAGAATTTTTCGGATTTTTTGTCGATGGATGTGAAGCGGCCAACGAGGGGGTCCATTTGACGAGCATGGAAATCGTACAAATCTATGCCATTTTGGCGGTCGAGCTCTTTGGCGCCATACTTATACGGCTGTTGGTTCTCTGAGGGGATTGCTGCCATGA
>JBJECV010000214.1:0-4879 GCA_051871435.1 Sodaliphilus sp.
GCCAAGCCACTTAAATATTACGTGGAATAATAGCTGAATTATGGTTTAATACTTTAGCGGTGATATTTAAGGGGGCGCTGTGCCCGACGATTTACTATTGCCAAAATTTTAAAAATATGAAAAGATTTGCTTTCATTTTGCTCTGCATGGGGATGTGCTCATTGCTGAAGGCACAAGACGCAAATATTGGGGTTATTTCCACTAAGTATTCAAAGGGGGAAGTAGTGTGTAAGGAAGACGTTATGCCCCCAATAGAGAAACCTGTTGACGAAAACCGGGTGTTTGACAATGAGGAACAAATGCCACAGTTTCCGGGCGGCAACGCAGCTCTGTTCCAGTATGTCAATGCGCACCTCATATACCCGGAAACAGCTATTAAACAGAAGATTCAAGGAAAATGTCTGCTCCAATTCGTGGTTACCAAAACCGGCGAGATAGGTAAAGTAAAAGTAGTTCGCTCGCTCAGCCCTGAATGCGATGCCGAAGCTATACGTGTGGTCCGTAGCCTTCCAAAATTCACTCCAGGCAAGCTAAATGGTAAGCCAGTTGACGTATGGTACAGTCTCCCCTTTACTTTCAAGCTCAAAGACTAAGGTTTTGCCCTTAGTAGCAAAGTGGAGGAAATAAACAAATTACCAACATAATAATCATTATAGTTATTCATTAAAATAGATTTCTATGAACAAATTCTTCAGATCTGTGGTTGCTTGTGGCGTTGCAGTAACTGCGCTCACAACAAATGCGGCGACATTTGCCGAAAATCGGGTAGAACCTCTTGATGAAACGTCCAATAGCTTCACCATATATATGAAAGCTCCCTACGGTACTAACCTCTATTCTTGGGGTACTGACAATAACGGCCAGCAGATGGAACCATGCGGTGCATGGCCCGGCACGCTCCTCTCTGAGACTGTCAACATTGGCGGCGATGACTTCTATTATTTCACTTTCGTCAATATGCCCGCTGTCAATTTCATCTTCAATAAGAATGGTAACTAATCACCCGATATCTATAACATCGTAGCGGATACTTATTTTGAGTACGACGGCTTGACTACCGTTACCCAAATCGAAGCTCCCACCGGCACAATTTCTCCTATTATCCGGGCTAACCCTGCCGATGGCACAGTCTTCTCTTCGAGCCTCTCTGTGGCTTTGACCGTTACTCCTGCCACTGATATCTATTACACGCTCGATGGTAGCCGCGCTTCAGCAGCTTCCACCAAGTATACCGGGCCGATTACTTTGACCGAAACCACCACTATCAATGCTTACGCTGCCTATGAGGATGCCGATACTTGCATATCGTTCACTTACACCAAGGAAATCCCTGTAGGTAGCGACCACGCCGTATATTTCTATAACGATGATAACTGGAAAAACTGCTATGCGTATTGCTACGATGATAATCATAAAATTGCGAACGCATTCAGTGGCGCATGGCCCGGTAAGAAACTCACACAAACTGTAGAGTATGATGGTATGACCCTCTATAAGTTCGGCTTCACTTCCGATGGCGTGCTCAGCAACCCGATGATTATCTTTAATAATAATAATGGAATTCAGACGTCAGATAAAGTCTATCAAGAGAATGCCATCTACAACTGTGGAGGCTTAGTAATCGGCACATATACAGAGACCCCTACCGGCATAAACAAGATCTCTGCTTCGGGCAATTTTAAAGTCTTCGCCCAAGATGGCAGACTGGTGATTGTTTCCGAACGCAATTGCACGGTTGAGGCGGTGAAGTTGGATGGCACTTGCCGCACGCTCCGTGTGATGAATGGCTACAACTACTTCGAGCTCCCCAAGGGCTTCTACATCGTAGCCGGCAAAAAAGTGGTTATCTAACGAAACAATATCCCCCATAGATAAAACCCCCAAGAGGGCGTGTGGAATCCACGCGCCCTCTTTGCTTGCCCGAATCATACAAAACCGCCCGTTTAATTATTGCGGTGGAGGAGGGTAAAAATAAAAAGCCCAAGTTCCTTTTGCTTTGGAACCTGGACGCTAACTAAAATGTGAATTAAAGTTGGTTCAACATCTGTGCTGAAGGGTTCATTGCCATGATTTCGCCGGTGGGGCTAATCAAGAAGGAAGAGAATCCTTCGTTTTGCTTCCACGCTTTAAACAGTTTGGCACCATTTTCATTGCGTGCAAAGAATTGTGAGGCGATGTTCACTCCGTCGAGTTTGCAAATTTCACTCCAGAGCGATTGATTTTCATCATAATTCAATGCCACGTGTTCGAGTCGGGCATTGGTAGCGGCGGCACGGTCGTATTGAATGTTTGCCATTCGGGAATCGGCATCAGCCGACGACCAGAACGTAACCACCACATACTTGCCTCTAAGGGCTTGCAGCTGCAATTGATTCACAGCGTTTGCCACTTCGAAATTGGCGGCTTGGTCGCCAATTTGCGTGCCATAGTAGTTGCCACTACCGGCAGAGGCCATGATGAATAAAAGCACCACTCCCACAAGTCGGGTAAGTGTTTTCTTCATAAATCAAATTTTTCATTCCACATCAAGGTCCGTTCAAAAATGTCGCATTTTGGAAAGACCCCCGCCGAGTTTCGGCTTCTCCGTCACCGCTGTGACCGGAGGGTAAAAACACACGATTTTGGATTGCTAACCGGCAGCGCTGAAAGGCAAGGATGTCGAGCACCGCTCGGGGTCGTGTTTTGTTTTTACCGCTGCAAAGTTACAAAAAGATTTTTACGTAACCAAATTTTTGACGTTGAAATTTTTGTAACACACTGTAATCAACACGTTTACGCAAACGATTGCACAAGCGAAAGTTTTAAAAGATTTTGATTTTAACTTAAAATGTTAAATTCGCGGTAAGAATATGCTCGGAGTGCGATTTTGGTGTGGCGGATTTTGGAGTACCCGCGTAGGAATTTAACATTTCACCCGGAACTCTATTTGTGAAAAAGAAAATGATGAACAAAAGTGATGAATTTAAAAAAAATCACTATTTTTGTAGTTTAAATGGCGCTGCCACTAAGGCAAGCCCCCTAAATAAACACTACGCTTATGACTCATAACGAAAACGACGAAATCATTCTTATCAGCATATCCGGTCACGACAAACCGGGCGTAACGTCGGCGCTGACCGGCATTCTTGGCAAATTCGGCTGCACGATTCTTGATATTGGTCAGAGCGATATTCACCACCGCTTGTCGTTGGGCATATTGTTTAAAACCACCAATAGCCTGAGTGGCGAAATCATGAAAGAGCTGTTTTTCAAAGCCACCGAGATGGGTGTGAATATCAACTACACCCCTATCGCCATCGACGACTACGGGCAATGGGTGAGTATGCAAGGCAAAAACCGCTACATTATCACCATATTGGGCAGAGAAATCACAGCCGAACAAATCTCTGCCATTAGTGGCATCGTGGCACAGCAAGGCCTCAATATCGACGACATTAAGCGGCTCACCGGGCGCATCCCCATCGTTCACGAAGCAAATGCTCCACAGCGCTCGTGCATCGAATTTTCGGTGCGCGGCAATCCCATCGACAAGGAAGCCATGCAGACCGAATTTATGCGATTGAGCAACGAATTGGGCTTCGATGTGTCGCTTCAAGAAGACAATATGTATCGACGCTGCCGCCGCCTCATCTGCTTTGATATGGACTCCACGCTCATCCAAACCGAGTGTATCGACGAATTGGCGATTCGTGCCGGCGTGGGCAACGAGGTGAAGGCCATCACCGCCAGCGCTATGCGGGGCGAAATCGATTTTAAAGAGAGTTTCACCAAGCGAGTGGCACTTCTGAAAGGACTCGACGAGAGCGTGATGAAAGACATTGCCGACCACCTGCCCATCACCGAAGGCGTGGACCGATTGATGCGCGCGCTGAAGCGCACCGGCTACAAAATTGCCATTCTTTCGGGCGGATTCACCTATTTCGGCAATGTGCTCAAAAACAAATACGGCATCGACTATGTGTATGCCAACGAACTTGAAATCGACGACAACGGCAAGCTCACCGGACGCTATGTGGGAGAAATTGTGGACGGACGCCGCAAGGCCGAATTGCTGAGTTTGCTGGCTCAAGTAGAGAATGTAAATATAGCGCAAACCATAGCCGTGGGCGATGGCGCCAACGATTTGCCGATGCTCAAGGCTGCCGGCTTGGGAATTGCCTTCCGCGCCAAGCCTAAAGTAAAAGAAACCGCGCGCCAAAGCATTTCCACCATCGGGCTCGACGGCGTGCTCTACTTCCTCGGATTCAAAGATTCCTTCATGGCAGAATAAAGAGGCCTAAAGACCTTAAAGACCCTAAAGACATTAAGGACCTTAAGACCTTAAAATTTCCGCACACATTCACCGGTGCCCGGGAAGATTATTCGGGGAGGAGTTTTGTGGCTTTTGCGCCCAATTCTTTCACCTTTTTGGCTTTGCCCACCAAGTTACCGTTGCCGTCAATCAGTTTTTTCTTGGCGTCGGTTTGTGCTTTTTGTGCGGCATCGAGCGCCTTGCCCACCGCATCTATGTCGGCGATAAAGCCCACCAGTTTGTCGTACATTTTCCCGGCTTCTTCTGCAATGGCGATGGCATTTTTCGATTGATTGTCGCGCGCCCAGAGTTGGCTGATGAGTTTCACCACCGAAATCAAATGTGTGGGGCTCACCATCACCACTTGCTTTTT
This sequence comes from Sodaliphilus sp., assembly GCA_051871435.1. Lineage (GTDB taxonomy): Bacteria > Bacteroidota > Bacteroidia > Bacteroidales > Muribaculaceae > Sodaliphilus. The sequence goes on from JBJECV010000214.1 coordinate 4,665, forward strand.
GTAGGCATACTCCCAGAGCGATGCATCGCTACTCATCGCCAGCATATAGGCAGGCTCATTTGGGACAAACATCATCACGAAATCGGCGGAATCCTTTATGGATTGATACTTTTTGCCCGCCAACTCATCCACGTGCTTGCGCACACTGAGCCAATGGCGGCGAACGGCTGCGTCGCGCGTGGAGTCAGGAGGGGCTTTGCAAGGGGATCTGCGCT
>JBJECV010000215.1:0-4872 GCA_051871435.1 Sodaliphilus sp.
ACGAAAACCAAAACGAAAACGAAAACCTTTTTCCTTTGTGAAACACTTGAAACACCTGAAACACTTGAAACACTTGAAACACCACGATGAACGAAAACCAAAACGAAAACGAAAACCTTTTTCCTTTGTGAAACACTTGAAACACCTGAAACACCTGAAACACCTGAAACACCCGGGGCTAATCGGGGGGGGGGGGGTGGAACAGGGCTGATTCCAAAAGAATCAGCCCTGTTGGTATTTTAGCCGAATAGGAGCAAGCGAGTGTTCGGCGGGTGTTGATTTGATAGGGAGGGGGATTATGCTTCTTCGGGGTGCTCGCCACGCATTGCTGCAAAGATTTTGGTTTCGAGTTCTTCTGCCAGTTCGGGGTTGTCGGCGATGAGTTGTTTGGCAGAGTCGCGTCCTTGGAATTTTGTACCTTCGTAGGAGAACCAAGCTCCGCTTTTTTTAATGATGCCGAATTGCACGCCGAGGTCGATAATTTCGCCCACCTTGCTGATGCCTTGTCCGAAGAGGATTTCGAATTCAGCTTTGCGGAAAGGAGGCGCCACCTTGTTTTTTACCACCTTCACGCGAGTGAGGTTGCCGTTCACTTGGTCGCCATCCTTGATTTGCCCGATGCGGCGAATATCGATACGCACGCTCGAGTAGAATTTCAGCGCATTGCCACCGGTGGTGGTTTCGGGGTTGCCGAAGAGCACGCCGAGTTTTTCACGCAATTGGTTGATGAAGATGCAAGTGGTGTTGGTTTTGCTGATGGTGGCGGTGAGTTTTCGCAGAGCTTGCGACATCAATCGCGCTTGCAATCCCATCTTGCTATCTCCCATTTCGCCTTCAATTTCCGCTTTCGGGGTGAGTGCAGCCACCGAGTCGATCACGATAATATCGATAGCCGACGAACGAATCAGTTGGTCGGCAATTTCAAGGGCTTGTTCGCCGTTGTCGGGTTGTGAAATGAGCAGACTGTTCACATCCACACCCAATTGTTCGGCATAGAAGCGGTCGAACGCGTGTTCGGCGTCGATAATCGCCGCGATGCCGCCCATTTTTTGTGCTTCGGCAATGGCATGAATCGCCAAAGTGGTTTTACCCGAAGATTCCGGGCCGTAGATTTCGATGATGCGTCCTCTGGGATACCCTCCCACGCCCAAAGCATAGTTCAGCCCGATAGAACCGGTGGGAATCACCTCCACATTTTCAATGTTTTCGTCGCCGAGTTTCATAATAGAGCCGCGACCGTAGGTTTTGTCAATTTTGTCCATCGCCACTTGAAGGGCTTTGAGTTTTTCGGGCGACACCTGTTTGCGTTCAGCACCATTGTCGGCCATAGTTTTCATATCTTCTGCCATGTTAATTTATTTTTATTGATTATTTCAAATTAATTTCTCACTCACGGTGCAAAGTTAGCGGCGATGATGCGCCAACTTTTTGCCCATTTATGCTAATGTATGCTAAATATTTTATATTTTTATCCGTTTAGAATTGGAAATAGATAAACGGTTGCACATCCGACGTTTTCACTTGGCAAATGATAAAAATCACCGCCGTGAGCATCACCACATACACCAGCAAATTGCACCTCGACAGGTAAGCCACCAATCGGCTTTGCCACTTATCGGGCATCCAGTGCGTGATATAGCCAAACGCAATGAGGACAAACACCCACGCATAGCCCGTGATGCACTGCCCGAACACCTCCGGGTGAAACTTCGTGAACATTTGACTCAGCATATCCACCGAGCCTTGCAATTCGCCATTGCGGAACACAATGAACGAAAGCAACACAAACAAGAAAGTGGACGCCACGCCGAAAAAGCGTTTCCAGCCACGGCTTTGGTAGTGGCGCTCGTGCTTGAGGATGTGGCGGCTAAAGATGCGGTGCACCACTAAAGCCAAGCCAAAAAGCGCACCCCAAGCCACAAAATTCCAATTTGCCCCGTGCCACAAGCCGCACAGGCACATCGTAAGGAACAAATTGATGCACGTGCGCACTGCCCCTTTGCGGCTGCCACCCAAGGGAATGTAGACATAATCGCGAATCCAAGTGGAGAGCGAAATGTGCCACCTGCTCCAAAAATCAGCCACACTCACCGCCTTAAACGGCGCATGGAAGTTCATCGGGAAATGGAAGCCCAACAACAGCGCGATACCAATCGCCATATCGCTGTAGCCGCTAAAGTCGCAATAAATTTGCATGGCATAGCCCAGCAGCGCCAGCAGATTTTCCACGCCCGTGTAGCGCAGCGGGTTGTCGAACACCCGGTCCACGAAATTCAGACTGATATAATCGCTAATCACCGCCTTCTTAAATAAGCCGATAATGATGAGATACACACCCATAGCAATCATGCGATTGGTGATGACCAAGGGTTTGCGAATTTGCGGTGCAAACACCCGCGCACGCACAATGGGTCCCGCCACCAATTGCGGGAAAAACGACACATAGAACACATAGTCGAGCAGCGAATCCATGGTGCGCAAATCGCCGCGATACACATCGATGGTGTAGCTCAAACTTTGGAAAATAAAGAAACTGATGCCCACCGGCAGGAAAATGTCGTAGGGCTGGAAGTTGGCACCCACTATCATCGCAAAGTTGGCGCCAAAGAAATTGGCGTATTTGTAAAAGCCCAACAAGCCCAAATCGAGCGAGAGCGAGAGCACGAGCAGTGCCCGGCGATAGCCGCGTCCCTCATCCAAATCGTCGGCATTGCGCTCGCGGCTACGGTGAATGGCTTTGGCAATGAGATAGTCGGACAGCGTAACGAAAGCCAGCAGCAAGAAATAGAGCCCCGTGCTCTTATAGTAGAAATAGTAAGAAAACAGCGCCACAAACAGAATGCGCGGCGTGAAAGTGTTGCGTAGCAAATAGTAGAACAGCGAAAACGCCGTGAATAGCACCAAAAACAACCCGCTGCTAAAAATAATAGGGCTTTCGGGATGATAGGTGAGCAGATTGAGTATGTTTTGAAAAATTGTGTCCATATTGCTGTGGGCTTAATAGCCGGCTTTCTTTTTGCGTTGAAAATTATCGAATCCTGCCTCAATAGATTGGGCAAAACGGCTTGCCAACACCTCTCCTCCGGCTTTCTTCACGTGGGTGTAGTCTTTTTCCGCTTGTCGGTTATCCACCATCTTCACTATGCTGCCGGCGCCACCCATCATATCGAAGAAATTGAAAAATGCCACACCGAGTTCCGATGCCATCTGCGCTTGCATCTTCACCAACGACTGAAGCATCGGTAGCGACTGCATGGTGCCCGAGGCACTGCGCACCGCCATATCGGAAGGGCTCACCAGCAACACCGCACTGTGCGGATAAAGTTTTTGGATGTGCTGCACACTTTTCTTAAGATTATTGATATAGGATTGGCATTGCTTAGCCGTGGATTTCGGCGAGAGTGCATTCAAGCCATAGTGAATCACGATTAAATCGTAGGGGCGCTTGGCAGCAAAATCAGCCGAGAGATTATTTGCCAAATAGCCCAATTGCAAACCCGAGCTGCCACGCAAGCCAAAGTTGTCGACCACAATGCCTTGTTCGTTTTCGAGCGCCACGCCAAAAATTTTGGCATTGCCGGAGAACTGAAGGTTGACGGCATTCATCGGCGATGCCGAGAATTGTGCTTTTTGCAGTCCCGACGACGGGCTCCAGTAGACGGTGTTGCCCGCCTGGCGGCACGTGATGGTGGTAGCCGATTCGGCGCAGCCCCACACGGTGGCAGTTTTCCACGTGGTGGCATATTCGCCCGAGAGAGCCGTGATGGTGGAAGAACCATTGCCACTCACTTGCGCATAGCCTTGCGGCAGAAGGAAGTAGCCCATCTTCATTCCCTTTCGGTTCATGATATGCTGAGCCGTGATGCCTTGGTGCGAAATGGAAGCGCAGTATAATTGTTCGTCGAAGTAAGTGCGGCAGCGCACCATGCCCAAGCCGCCATCGCCAAAGCGCTTTTGTAGCAAATGGCGAAGGTCCACGAGCATAATATCTTGCTCCACGAAAGAATCGCTCAAATAAGCAATGCGCACGGGGCGGCGGAGCGCCTTCCCCTCAGCAAGCGCTGCATAGAAAACATCCATTCCGGCGGTGGAATCGGTGGCATAGTCCACAATGGGTTGCACGCCATCGGGCCATTGGTCGGTCCATTCGCCTTTGGGCGCAACGGGCGCGGCAACATCTTCGGTGGGCGCCGAATCGCCGGGTGCGGCAATGTCGGCAAGCACATCCACGGAGCGCAAAGGCGTGTCGCCAAACGAGATAGGAGGTAAATAAAACAAACACAGCAGGCACACAAAAGTGAGCCCCACTATGGCAAACACCTTAGCAGAGCCCCTCATAGCAGGACGCTCCTCCGCCAGCCGGAATATATTGCAATGATATTGATTCTGCTCATCGGAAACACAGTTTCAGTAATAAATTGCAAATTTACCATTTTTTACGAAAGAAAAGCAATTTTTTGCCCAAAAGTAGTGCCTGCGAGCCAAAAAGAATGGGATTTTGCGTTGGTAACATAAAATTTTCGTAATTTTGCCGGCAAGAGTGTTGAACACCTATTTTATCGACTACAATGCAAAGAAGCGACTTTGAAATTATGGCGCCCGTGGGCTCGTGGGATTCGCTCACCGCAGCATGGCAAGGCGGCGCCGATGCGATATATTTTGGTATCGAGGGGCTGAATATGAGGAGCCGTTCGAGTGTGAATTTCTCCATCACCGATTTGCACACCATCGCCGCATGGTGCCACGAGCGGCACATCAAGAGCTACCTCACGGTGAACACCATCATCTATGAGGAAGATATTGAATATATGCACCGCATAGTGGATGCCGCCAAAGAAGCAAAGGTGAGCGCCATCATAGCCAGCGACATGG
>JBJECV010000216.1:0-4863 GCA_051871435.1 Sodaliphilus sp.
TTAGAGATTCTTGTTTTACTTGAAACACTTGAAACACTTGAAACACTTGAAACACTTGAAACACTTGAAACACCGCTGGTGGGGTTGCATACCTAACGGCATGCGGGAGGGTGGTGACATCGGTTACCGGCATGAGATGACCACTCCGCTGCGCTCCGTGTTCATCTCATACCGGCCTACACACATCGCATCCCTAAAAAGCCTACCCCCGGCCCCTCCCTAAAGGGAAGGGAGATTGGTTTGTGAAACACGTGGAACCCCATGAAACACCTTTGGCGCGGTTGCGCGCCCACCATTCGGATACCCATTGAGATCTGTGTGAGGCCTTCTACTTATTGACTCAAAAATTTCAAAGAACTCGGGGACAAAGATACGGTGGGAGGTGGGGGGAGGTCAACCCCAATACGGCAAGATGGAATGAGATTTGATTATTTGTCTTGACAAAGCCAAGGCCATGTGGCACTGATGGTCGGTTGTGGCATATCATGAAGGCTGTACCGAATACCTACTCGCCTTCACTGTAAGGAGGCTTTCCTGGAGGCGAAAGTTCCACAAAAAAAATCATCCTCCCGACTTTTGCCAAGAGGATGATGCAAGCTGTTATGAAAGGGTTGAATTAAAGATATTAATCGCTGTTATACACGATTAATCGGTTTGTTACAGTATCCAAAAGAAGTAGAAAGTCAAAAGAAGCAAACAAAAAAGTAGCACCAAAACATTCGTCTTAACTCCTCAGCTCCTTTAACTTCTTAACTTCTAAAAAAAAATCCTTACTTTCCTTTCTGTTCGTAGTAAAGGGTGCGCGAAGTCACGTTGCACACTTCATCCGGACCAAAGTATTGAATCGGACCGGGATAGATGTAGCAAGTTTCCTTCGCCCATTTAGCGCGATTCTTTTCAAATTCTTGGAACGGACGGCCTTCCAAGTCTACGAGCGCCTTGCGAATCACGGGCTTGTTCACACCGTGGCGGCGCTCAATATTCATCATCATAGTGATGGGAATACCGCCGGCAATCCATTGAATAGAGGGCTTCGACAGGTTGCGAATCGACGACATATAGCCCGTAGCACCACAGTTCACCAATTGCGCAGCATTGAAGCCGAGAGCGTAGCAATAGTCGGCGTCGAAATTCGAGGGGTCGGCGCAACGACCTTCATAGCCGAAGAAGTGGTGCTGTGCAGCAAATTTGCCCACAAATTTTCCTTCAGCCTTCATATCGGCGAGCTTTTTAGCCACCATTTCGCTAAGCAATTTTTCAGTTTCGATAAGCGAAACTTGCACATTGCCGTGCGGGTCGCGGTCGAGCGAAAGCTGACGTGCCACTGCCACGGGAAGGCTGGCAAATGTTACAGCATTCTCAGCAGCAAGGTGGTCAATCACATATTGATGTTGTGCTTCTGCTTCCATATCCTTAATTTCGGGATGTGCGGCAAGCATATCATTGAGCTCGGCGATGAGTTTCTTCATAGCCGGAATAAATTCAATCAAGCCCTCCGGAATGAGCACCGTACCAAAATTGTTGCCATCGGCAGCGCGGTCGGCCACCACTTGAGCAATCTCTGCCACGATGTCGTTGAGCGATTTGTTTTTTGCTTCCACTTCTTCGCTCACGATGCACACGTTGGGCTGGGTTTGGAGTGCACATTCAAGCGCAATGTGAGAAGCCGAGCGGCCCATCAATTTAATGAAGTGCCAATATTTTTTTGCAGAATTGGTGTCGCGTTGAATATTGCCAATCACTTCAGAGTACACCTTGCAAGCGGTGTCAAAGCCGAAGGATGTTTCAATCCAGTCGTTCTTCAAGTCGCCGTCGATGGTCTTGGGGCAACCAATCACTTGCACGCCGGCATTATTGGCTTTATAGTATTCTGCAAGCACACAAGCGTTGGTGTTGGAATCGTCGCCACCAATAATCACCAATGCACGGATATTCAATTCCTTCAAAATTTCCAAGCCTTTTTCAAATTGTTCCACTGTTTCGAGCTTTGTTCTACCCGAGCCAATGATGTCGAAACCGCCGGTATTGCGATATTCGTCGATAATGTCGGCTGTGAGTTCCACATAATTGTGGTCAACGAGTCCGCCGGGACCCATCAAAAAGCCATACAGGCGGTTAGCTTTGTTCAGCGACTTAATACCATCGAACAAACCGCTAATCACATTATGACCGCCGGGAGCCTGACCACCCGAAAGAATAACGCCCACATTAATCACTTCCTTGTCGGAATGTTTTACTTTTGCCACCTCGGTGTCTTTTTCAAAACGCAATTCGGGCAAGCCGTAAGTGTTGGGGAACAGTTTCTTGATTTCTTCTTGATCGGCAACAGATTCAGTTGCAGCGCCCTTTACAGCCTTCACAGCGCCCCACAATGCAGTGGGCAATTTGGGCTGATAAGCGGCGCGAGCTTTTTGAAGTACGCTCTTTTTTGTCATTTTCAATTGATAATTTTTAGATTTATATCTTCAATCTTTACTATTTGAGTGCAAAGTTCGCAAAAAAACACAACATTATCAAACGAATAGCTCAATTTTTCGTTTTCAATTGCATCTTTTCTTTATCGCCGGCTATGGCGATGAGCATTTTTTCTTCCAAAAGGTAGGTTTGAGCCACTTTTCGCACATCCTCCGGTGTGCATTCCACGATGGCTTCCACTTGCCGATTGAAATATTCGGGATACACGCCGCAAGTAAACCAATCGCCCACATAGCGAGCAATCGAAAACGGTGTGTCGAGGGTCTTCATCAGTTCGCTGAGCATGTGCTGCTTCACCGTGGCAAGCTCTTCCATTGGCATCAATTCTTCGCGAAGCCGTGCCATTTCGCGCTTCACTTCAGCAATCAGCGGCCAAGTGTGGGCAGTGGCACACGATGAAAATATGGTAATGGCACTGTCGTTTTTCTTACCAAAGAGCGCGGCTTGAATGCCGTAGGTGTATCCTTTTTCCTCGCGTATATTCATATTGAGCCGACTGCCGAAGTAGCCGCCAAGAGCGGTTACGAGTAAGCGCAATTTAAAATAGTCGGGATGCCAACGCGGTATGGCACGAATGCACATCTCAATTCCCGACTGCAAAGCGTCCTTTTTGTCAACTATCGACAATTGCTCTCCTTCCGGCGCTATGGGTGGCTCTAAGTTATCATCCACTCTTTGCCCGCTTTTTTGCCAAGAGCCGAAGGTAGCATCCAGCACCGCTAATTCTTGCTCGCCTACTTTGCCGGAAATGATGATGCGCAAATTTTGCGGATGATAATATTCATCGTGAAAGCGCAATAAATCCTCTCGAGTGATCGCCATCAAACTCTCCGGAGTGGCTTCTCGAGCAGCAGGATGCTGAGCACCATAGTATTTGACTTTCATAGCTTTCGATGCCAAAAATTCCACCCGCTCTTGCGCAATGGCCAAATTGCTTGCCACGCTCTTCTTATAAATTTCGCACTCTCCGGCTGAATAAAGAGGCGCGGTCACGCATTCAAACAATATTTCTGTGGTGCTGCGAAAATGCCGGTTTACCGACGAAAGCGACACAAGCGTGCAGTGGTCGAATGGCTGTGCCGATTTGATGGCGCCATAATAGTCGAATGCCTCGGAAATGGCTTCGGCGCTCTTGCCGGCACTCCCTTCAAAGCACAATATGCCGCTCAAATAAGCCAACAATGGCGTGCGCTCTTCTATCACGCCTCCACCGATATAAAGGTCGATTCGGTTTACTTCGTCGTCACCTTGGTCCACCACCCACACCGGAATGCCGTTGCTCAAGGCAATTGGCTCGGGGAAATTGAGCTCCACCTTCGTAAAACTCGATACCGGTGGTGGCGTGCTGCGGTCTATCATAATGGTCTAAATTTTCTGTATCGTAAAATCCACTATTCTTGATGCTTACGCAAAAATTGCTCGGCATTTGCCAAATCTTGCGGTGTGTCGATGCCGATGGTTTCCACATCGGTCACTCCCACATTTATCTTGAAGCCGTTCTCAAGCCAGCGCAGTTGCTCCAAGCTCTCTGCTATCTCCAATGCCGACTGCGGCAAGCAGGTGATGCGCTTGAGCACGTCCGCCCGATAAGCATACATCCCTAAATGAGTGTAGAATTGATGCACGGAGGGCCAGTCCGCCTTCTCAGCATTGCGCACATAGGGCACCACCGAGCGCGAAAAATATTTGGCATTCCACTGCTTGTCGACCACCACTTTGGGCGAATTCGGGTTCTCCAATTCCTCAAATGGGCGACTGGCGTCGAAGGGTTTCACAAGCGTGGCAATATCAGTGGTTTCATCGCTGAAGCACTGCATGATGGCTTCCAACTGCGAAGGCTGAACGAAGGGCTCATCACCCTGAATATTGATTACCACATCTTCCTCGCCGCCATTCTTTAGGTATGCCTCCAAACAGCGGTCGGTGCCGCATTTGTGGTCGGTGCGGGTCATCACCCATTTTCCTCCAAATGAATCCACTGCTGCAGCTATGCGGTCGTCGTCGAGCGCCACCACCACATTCGGTAGCACGCGGCTCACTTGCTCATACACGCGCTGTATCACATATTTTCCGCCCAGCATGGCAAGTGGCTTGCCGGGAAAGCGCGTGGAGGCATATCGAGCCGGAATAATTCCTATAAAGCGTAAATCTTTCATGTCAGTCATATTAACTCCCACAAAGTTAATGCAATTCCATAGCATACCCAAATTTAATGAACACCTTTTTATAAGTTTCTATAGGCAAACGATTTACAAGAAACATTATTTTTTTATTACAAAAGATTTGCATGTTTGCAAAAAATGTAATAACTTTGCACTCGCAAAAAGCAAGGAGGCGGGATAGCTCAGTTGGTTAGAGCGTCGGATTCATAACCCGGAGGTCTCGAGT
>JBJECV010000217.1:0-4857 GCA_051871435.1 Sodaliphilus sp.
GAGCTTGCGAGCGGCTAACCAAGTGCGAAGCACGGCTAACCTTCAATTTGGTGTTTCAGGTGTTTCAAGTGTTTCAAGTAAGCAAGAAAACCTCTAACCAAGCGCGAAGCGCGACTAACCAAGCGAGCTTGCGAGCGGCTAACCAAGTGCGAAGCACGACTAACCTTCAATTTAGTGTTTCAGGTGTTCCGCATCCTCACTCCCTTCCCTTCAGGGAGGGGCCGGGGGTAGGCTTTCCTCTAACCAAGTGCGAAGCACGACTAACCTCCAAATTGGTGTTTCAAGTGTTTCACACGCCGGAAAATGCCATCGGAGATGGCGTATTGTGGTTAACTCCATGCAAGCGAAGGCGCAGCCAAGCGCAGCTTGGAGATAGCCAATGCAAACGGTATGAGCCTCGAAGAGGGTCGGTTGTGGCAAGTCGACACTAAGGTGTTTCACAAACCTCCCTTCCCTTCAGGGAGGGGCCGGGGGTAGGCTTCTTCAGGAACGGGCCGGGGGTAGGCTTCTTCAGGAACGGGCCGGGGGTAGGCTTCTTTCAGGAACGGGCCGGGGTAGGCTTTTTTCAGGAACGGACATTCTCGCAATTGAAAAAGTAAAGAAACTTAAGTTTCGGAAGAAAAGGAAAGATTTTGCAGCGGTGTAACCATCACTTTTCTCATCGCCGAGCAATGACTATCGTCTTAACTTCCAGCGAGCGATAACTTCTTCAACTTCTTAACTTCCAAAGATGACTTCCTACACTTTAGTAAAGAAATGGGGCGCTATTTCGGTAAGTCGTAAAAAAGTAGTAACTTTGTGCCCGATTTAAATATCAACTATTCATTTTTTTTGTTTATGGATTGGTTAGTCGACTTATTCGCCGGGAGCACCATCGCCCATGCCCTGTTTGTATATTCCATTGTGATAGCCATTGGGGTAATACTTGGCAAGGTGAAATTTCTCGGCATTTCTCTTGGCGCTACATTTGTGCTATTTGTAGGTATTCTTGCCGGCCATATCGGCAATGTAATTTCTCCGGATGAAGCATTTATCAACCACAACACGCTGAAATTCATTCAGGAATTCGGTTTGATTCTGTTTGTGTTTTCAATTGGTTTGCAAGTGGGCCCATCGTTTTTCTCCACCTTTAAAGATGGCGGTATGCTACTCAACGGGCTTGCCGTGTGCATCATTTTGCTCAACATTGTGGTGGCACTCTGCATTTATTTCGGCATTGGCGGTGTGGCGCCCAACGAAATTGTGGGTATCCTTTCGGGTGCCGTGACCAACACGCCGGGTCTTGGTGCCGCTCAGCAAGCACTGATCGAAACGCAAGGCGATGCCGCCGGAGCGCTCAACGAATCGATGGCAATGGGTTATGCCGCTGCCTATCCGCTGGGTGTGGTGGGCATCATTCTGTCGATTATTTTGGTGAAGGTGATTTTCAAAATCAACATCAAGCACGATGCCAAAGAGATTGAAGACGACAATGCCAACAGCTTGCTCAAGCCTCACGTGGTGACTTATAAGGTGACCAACAAACTCATCTTCAACCGCACCATCAAGCGATTGCACGATATTATGGACCGCAACTTCGTGATTTCTCGCCTGAAAAAGCACGATGGCGAAATCGTGATTCCTGTGGCTGACACCATTGTGAGCGAAGGCGATTTGCTCCGCGTGGTTATATCGGAGCAAGACGAGGAGGTGTTCGACGCGGTGATTGGTCCGAAGGTGGAATTCGACTGGAAAGAAGAACAAACACCGGTGGTGAGCCGACGCATCGTGGTGACCAATAGCGAATTTTCGGGCAGAAAACTCGGTTCGCTTCGACTGCCGAAAGGCTACGGGCTGAATGCCACCCGAGTGAATCGCGCCGGTTTGGACCTCCTTGCCAGTCCCAACCTCTCGCTGCATGTGGGCGACCGCATCACCGTGGTGGGACAGCTGGAAGACATCAACCGCTTGGCAGCACGCTTGGGCAACTCGCTTAAGCGCCTCGACCATCCGAATATGTTCACCATTTTCATCGGCATATTTATGGGTATTGTGTTGGGTTCCATTCCATTTGCCATGCCGGGAATGTCGGTGCCCATGAAATTGGGCTTGGCGGGTGGACCGCTGGTGGCTGCCATCTTGATTGGTAGATACGGCCACAAAATCAAACTCGTGACCTACACTTCATCGAGTGCTAACCTCATGCTGCGCGAGTTGGGCATTTGCCTCTTCCTCGCTTCGGTGGGCTTGGCTGCCGGCACCAATTTCGCCGACACCGTGTTCAACGGCACCGGCGCCAAATGGGTGCTCTATGGCTTCCTCATCACGTTCATTCCGCTCATCATTGTGGGATGTGTGGCGCGAGCCAAATTCAAACTCAATTATTGCACGCTCATGGGCTTGATTTCGGGTAGCACCACCGACCCGCCGGCACTTGCCTACGCCAACAAAACCGCCGGCAACGATGCACCAGCTGTGGCATATTCCACCGTGTATCCGCTCACCATGTTTTTGCGCGTGATCACGGCGCAAGTGCTCGTGATGATGCTCATATAATGGATGCCGCAATTTCGGTTTTTCCCACCGATTTTTGTGGAACACATAGAAAATCATTAACTTTGCAACATAAATAAAGCAGGCATTACGCTCTGCACTCTAAATAAGATGGCATCAAAAACGAAAGACAAATTGATTGATGTGGCTCGTCAGCTCTTCGCCCACAAGGGTGTGGAGAACACCACGATGAACGACATTGCATCGGCAAGCGATAAGGGCCGACGCACCATCTACACCTATTTCAAAAGCAAAACCGAGATTTTCAACGCGGTGGTCAATCGCGAGGCGCAGAGCATTATCGAAAAAATTGCCGATATTCCGGCTATGGCTTTGCCGCCCGACGAAAAGCTGATGAACTTCATCTTCACTCGCTTTGAAGCGGTGAAGGAGGTGGTGGGGCGAAACGGCTCGCTCAAAGCCAGTTTCTTCCTCGATGTGCGCCGTGTGGACCGCATCCGCCGCGTGAATAAGCACAAGGAAATCGTGCTGCTCAAAGAAATTCTCAACGAGGGCGTGCAGCAGGGGGTGTTTCGCATTAAGCATGTGGACAAAACCGCCGAAATCTTGCTCATGGCTATGCAGGGGCTCGATTTGCACTACATTCGCGACAGTTTCGCCGACTTGGGCATCAACCAGCTCAAATTGCGCTTCTACTTAAAAGACTTTTTGCTCAACGGCATCCAAAACCACGGAAATGAAGCCGAGGAGCCTTTTTCATAACGCTACAAAATTTAATTACTCATATCAATAAATCAACACTACATTACAATGAAATTACTTGAAGGAAAAGTTGCCCTGATCACCGGTGCTGCTCGCGGCATTGGCAAGGCTATCGCATTAAAGTATGCACAAGAAGGTGCCGACATCGCATTCACCGACCTCGTAATCGATGAAAACGGAAAAGCCACTGAAGCAGAAATCGCCGCTCTGGGCGTGAAATGCAAAGGATATGCCAGCAATGCTGCCGACTTTGCACAAACCGAAGAAGTGGTGGCTGCCATTAAAGCCGACTTCGGCAAAATCGATATTTTGGTCAACAACGCCGGCATCACTAAAGACGGATTGATGCTCCGCATGACCGAAGCACAATGGGATGCCGTGATTAATGTGAACCTCAAATCCGCTTTCAACTTTATCCACGCTTGTGTGCCCATCATGATGCGTCAGCGCAGCGGCTCTATCATCAACATGTCGTCGGTGGTGGGTGTGCACGGCAATGCCGGACAAGCCAACTATGCCGCTTCTAAAGCCGGCTTGATTGCTTTGGCTAAATCCATCGCTCAAGAAATGGGACCGCGCGGCATTCGCGCCAATGCCATCGCGCCGGGCTTTATCGAAACTGCCATGACTGCTGCCCTTCCCGAAGAAGTGCGCAAAGACTGGATGACCAAAATTCCGGCTCGCCGCGGCGGTCAAGTGGAAGACATCGCCAATGTGGCTACCTTCCTGGCAAGCGACATGTCGAGCTACGTAACCGGCCAAGTAATCCAAGTGGACGGCGGCATGAACATGTAAGAGCATCCTTTGAAGCCACCTCTCTAAGAAGAAGTCCACTTGGAAATTAAAAAGTTCTCATAGAAGTTAAGGAGTTAGAGAAGTTAAGACGTTTGTCTTGCTACTCGATTCAGCTAATGCTTTTTTAGGGCTTTTTTTAAGGGGACTTCCTCACCACATAGCAAGAGGCTGTAGGGCAATCAATCTCGCCCCACAGCCTCTTCCCATTTCACATCCACCCATTGCCCCATCAACTCGTTGCCCCCGTCACCCCGTCACCCCGTTGACTCGTTAACTCGTTGACTCGTTAACTTGTTGACTCGTTAACTTGTTGACTCAAAAAAATCCTCAGGCGCAGTTTTTTCGGCGAAGCCGACTTTTTTTGTTCGTTTCATGCCACAAAAAGAAGCAAACGTATTCAAACCAAAAGCAGTATTCATCGTGCCGTATTGGGATTGACTTTACACCATCCCCCACCTTATCTTTGTCCCTGAGTTCTTTGAAATTTTAGAGTCAACAATTGACACAGTGTTTCAAGTGTTTCAAGTGCTTCAAGTGTTCCAGGTGTTCGCATCCTCACTCCCTTCCCTTCAGGGAGGGGCCGGGGGTAGGCTTCACCCGCCGGGACATGCCTTTGGCATGTAATGGGTACAAATTGCTAACCCACAACCACTTGCACTGGTATCATGGTTGGTGCCACTCATGGATGGGAATCCGGATGGAGGTCTGAATGGGAATCCGGATGGAGGTCTGAATGGGAATCCGGATGGAGTGGTCTGAATGGGAATCCGGATGGAGTGGTCTGAATGGGAATCCGGATGGAGGTCT
>JBJECV010000218.1:0-4820 GCA_051871435.1 Sodaliphilus sp.
AATACTAAAAAAATTTGAATTACAAGGCATTTTTTAAATGAAAGAGCCGTGTCTCCCGCTATTAAAAAACTACCTTGGTTTGGTGGATTTTTGGAAGTTTTTTGTTAGTTTTGTGGAAATAAATGAAATTAGATATGTTGCAAAAAGTACGTAGAATATTAGCTGCCATCTTTTTTGTGCTACTCACTTTTATGCTACTCGATTTCACGGGCGTGCTGTATAAAGTGCTGGGCTGGATGGCAAAGGTGCAATTTTTGCCGGCAGTGCTGGCGCTGAATGTGGTGGTGATAGCCGCTTTGCTATTGCTCACCTTGATTTTTGGCAGAGTGTATTGCTCGGTGATTTGCCCGCTGGGTGTATTTCAAGATTTGGTGTCGCGCCTGCATGGTAGAAATAAGAAAAACCGGTTCACCTATAGCAAGGCAAAAAATTGGCTCCGCTATCCGGTGTTGCTCCTCTTTGTGGTGGCAATAGCGCTTGGCATTGGAGGCATTGTGTCGCTGCTTTCGCCTTACGGCACGTATGGCAGCATGATGCAGAATTTGCTTCAGCCGCTCTACATTTGGTGCAATAATGCTTTGGAAAATGTGGTGGCATCGTGGGGCAGTTTTGCGCTCTACGACAGAGAGGTGTGGATTAAGAGCTTGCCGGTGTTCCTCACCACCATTGCCCTCACGGTGGCGATAGTGGTGCTGGCATGGCGAGGCGGCCGCACGTATTGCAACACCATTTGCCCGGTGGGCACCGTGTTGGGTTTTGTGGCTCGCTTTTCGTGGCTGAAAGTGCATTTTGTGGCTGATAAATGCAAGGATTGCAGCCTTTGCACCAAAAATTGCAAGGCCTCGTGCATCGATTATAAGAACCGCGAGGTGGACTATTCGCGCTGTGTGGCGTGTGGCAATTGCATCTCGAAATGCCCGTTTGGAGCCCTCACCTACGCCCATGTTCCAAAAGCGAAAAAGGCGGAAGAAAAGCCGGCCGAAACAGCCGACACCGCACGCCGTGCCGTGCTTATGGGCGCTGCCATAGTGGGCGCCGAGGCGGCAATGGCACAAATGAAAAAGGTGGACGGCGGCATGACCGTGCTCGCCGACCGCATCACGCCCAACCGCCGCGTGTTTCCCACTCCACCCGGCTCGCTCAGCGTGGAAAATATGCGGCGCCGCTGCGTGGGTTGCCAGTTGTGTATTTCCAAATGCCCCAACCAAGTGCTCCGCCCGTCATCCGATTTAGATCGCTTTATGCAGCCCGAAATGAATTTCGACAAAGGATTTTGCCGCCCCGATTGCCATCGATGCTCCAAGGTGTGTCCGTCGGGCGCCATTCAGCCTATCAGTAAGGCAGATAAGTCGAGCACGCAAATCGGGCATGCCGTGTGGCGCAAATCCTACTGTGTGGTGCTCACAGATGGCGTGGATTGTGGCAACTGCGCTCGCCATTGCCCGGCGGGTGCCATCCAAATGGTTCCATCCGACCCCAACGACGATACTTCGATGGAAATTCCGGTGGTGAACACCGAAAAATGCATCGGCTGCGGCTCGTGTGAATATGTGTGTCCGGCGCGCCCGCACGCAGCCATCTATGTGGAAGGACACGAAGTGCACAAAACCATTTAAATTCCCTAATTGCTACGATGAAAACTCAAGATAAGAAAAATATATTTACCCGACGCTCATTCTTGAAGGGTTTGGGAATCAGTACAGTGGCTGTGAGCGCACCCGTGATTACCGGGTGTGCCAATGGCGAACAACACGACACGCAGCAAGAACCGCCCATCGGCAAGATGACCTATCGCACTTGCCCCACTTCGGGCGATAAAGTGTCGCTCTTGGGCTATGGCATGATGCGACTACCCACCAAAAACGACCACATCGGCGAGCGCCAAAACGGCGAAGGAGAAATCAACCAAGAGATGGTGAACAAGCAAGTGGACTATGCTCTGGAGCATGGCGTAAACCTCTTCGACACGTCGCCACTCTATTGCCGCGGCAATAGCGAAACTTCGCTTGGCATCGCTTTGGCGCGCCACGACCGCAAAAAGTACTTCATCTCCACCAAGATGAGTAACATGCACGAATTTTCGCGCGAAGAATCAATCGCTATGTTTGAAAATTCGCTCAAAAATCTGCAAACCGACTATTTCGACTACTACCTTTGGCACAACATTGGCGGTAGCCGTGAAGAAGATGGCTTGGATGCCATGGGACTCTTTGAGGCGCGCTTCGTGGAAAACGGCATGATGGATTTCCTCAACCAAAAGAAAAAAGAGGGTGTGATTCGTAATTTGGGATTTTCGTATCACGGCGATGTAAGCATCTTCGACCATGCTCTCCGCCTCCACGATGAGGGAAAAGTGAAATTTGATTTTGTGCTCATCGAACTCAATTACCTCGATTGGAAACACGCCAAAGAAATCAACGACTACAACACCAACGCAGAATACCTGTACGGCGAATTGGAAAAACGCGGCTTGATGGCTTTTGTGATGGAACCGCTCCTGGGCGGGCGACTGAGTAAATTGCCCGACAAACTGGTGGCACAACTCAAGCAACGCGACCCCGACCACTCGGTGGCATCGTGGGCGTTCCGCTACGCAGGCACGCCTAAGAATGTGCTCTGCGTGCTCTCCGGTATGACCTATATGGAGCATCTGAAAGATAATCTGTGCACCTACAGTCCGCTCCATCCACTCACCGAAGAAGAACAGCGCTTCCTTGATGAAGACATCTCCAAACAAATAGTGGACTATAAAACCATCCCTTGCAACGACTGCAAATACTGTATGCCCTGCCCCTACGGCATCGACATTCCCGGCATTTTGGTGCACTATAATAAATGCTTGAGCGCCGACCATGTGGTGAAAAGCAAAGCCGACCCCGCCTATAAAGATGCACGCCGCGCCTTCCTCATCGGCTACGACCGCTCAGTGCCCAAACTCCGCCAAGCCGACCACTGCATCGGCTGCGGAAAGTGTGTGAGTTCGTGTCCGCAGCGCATCAACATCCCCAAAGAACTGCACCGCATCAGCGCCTTCGTAGAAGCCATCAAGCAAGGCAAAGACTTCAAAGAAGAAGCATAGCTGCACAGGTAAATAGTTTTATTTTTACCCGATTCGGCTTTAATAAATGCATCCAAATAGCCATAGTGGGATACGATTGGCGTGTCCCACTTCGGTGTCGTCGACGGCAAGGAAACAATTGGGCACATCAGCAATTTGTTCAAACCCTTTTCTTCTGCCCCCCACCTCAAACAGATATTTGTCGTCCACTAAAAAGTCGCCTTTTAGTGGATGTTTCACATCGTGATTCACTTGCAGTTGACAATTAAAAAACGTTTCCCTCTCGTTTCCAATATTCACCACCGCACACAAGGCATGCATGATATTGGGATTGCCCAAAAATATTTTATCAGGCTTATATAGGAATTTATAGTTTTTCGCTTTTGTGGTCAGCAAGGAAAGAATTTGAGATTTGTCGAGGGCATACAGCATGCGAAGCCCCAACTCATTGTTGGTGGACAACTGCATCCACAAATCCGACATTTTAGGTTCAAAAGGCACTCGTTCGCTGATAATCATCACCAACTTTTTCACCTTTTGAAGTGTTTCAAAAGTCATTTTCTCCACGGCAGGCAAATCGCTGTCGATTACCACAGCAATCACCTCCCTCAACCGTGCAGCAAAATCGTCGCCCACTTCGCGATAGAAGGGGTAGTAGCCATGCCGGAGGTAGTTTTCGAAATGGGTAGCCACTTTCACCTTCTGAGTGATATCCATAGCACACCTTACATGATTGCAGAGCAAATCTTCCAGTGATATGGCAGGGAAATGTACCACACCCTCAAACGATAAATATTCCCTGAACGACATTCCATGCAGTGTGTAAGTGGTTTGTCGGCGCGAGAGATCCACCTTGGCATTATCCATTATCAAAAGCGAACTGCCCGTGTACACGATGCTCATATCAGGGTAGCTATCGTAGATATTCTTCAGTGTTTCCGACCACAAAGCATATTTGTGAACTTCATCAAGAAACAATCTTCGTATGCCATGCCGGTCCGCCCAATTCACCAAATCCATTAGCGAATGGGTTAAAAACCACAAATCATCGAGCGAAGCATAAAGTGTTTGGTCGATATTATCGTAATTTTCAAGAATGTACTGCAAAAGCATCGTGGTTTTTCCCACGCCTCGTGCACCCTTGATACAGATAATTCGTGCATCCCAATTGATTTGACTGTATAAATATCGCTTCCATCGCAAGTCGATTTTTCCAATCTTGCGGTGATAGTTATCGATTAGAGGTTGCAATTCTAATGTTTCCATATCAGCTGAAATTTTCCACAAATATAATAATTTTTACGGTTCAAACTATAAAAAATCAGAAAAAAATATATTCTGAACTATAAAAAATCGAGAAAAATTATAGTTTGAACCGTAAAAACCGATAATAATAAGAGAAACAAATATCGCCCACCGGGTAATGGGCGCGAACCATTAAACCAAAACTACCCATCGGCGTTAACAACCGTCCCTATGTTAACACGAATCAATAGGGGCGTCGTGTAGCGCGCGAGAAACGCCCGTGGCGAGGATTGCCACAACCGACCCTCTTCGAGGCTCATGCCATCCGGTTCGCTTTCTCCAAGCTGCGCTCCGGCTTCGCCTCCGCTTGCATGGAGTTAACCACAATACGCCATCTCCGATGGCCCTCTGCGCGTGAAACACCAAATTGAAGGTTAGTCGTGCTTCGCACTTGGTTAGGGGAAAGCCTACCCCCGGCCCCTCCCTGAAAAAAAGCCTACCCCCGGCCCCTCCCTGA
>JBJECV010000219.1:0-1868 GCA_051871435.1 Sodaliphilus sp.
AATTTCGGGCTCTCCAGAATTTATGCTTGCCCCCACTATTTTTCTACTGACCCATCAAATGGCAAACGATCACGGATAACGCAATAAAAAAGCGCCGTGAAAATATCCCGACGCTTTGTAAATTCCTTTTTGAAGCGGAGATTATGCTTCTGCGGGTGCTTCAGCAGCTTCCTCTGCGGGAGCAGCGGCTTCAGCGGCTTCGGCAGCAGCTTCTGCTTCGGCGGCAGCCTTAGCAGCAGCGATTTCTGCTTTCTTTTTAGCCACAGCTTCAGCCTTAGCTTCATTCTTCTTAGCTTCTTCAGCCAAGCGTTGCTTTTGAGCTTCTTTCTTAGCTACTTCGTTGAAATTCTTTCTGGCTTCAATAGCAGCCTCTTTTTGAGCCTTCCAAGCATCGAAACGCTTTTGTGCTTCAGCTTCGTCGAAAGCGCCCTTCTTCACACCACCTTGGAGGTGCTTCATGAGCATTACGCCTTCGTGAGAAAGAATGTTACGAACTGTGTCGGTAGGAATTGCGCCGCAATTCACCCAATAAAGTGCTCTTTCGAAATTTAAACTTATTGTAGCAGGATTAGTATTAGGGTTATAAGAACCAATCCTTTCAATAAATCTACCATCTCGTGGTGCCCTGCTATCGGCTACGACAATTGGATAAAACGCATAGTCTTTATGACCGTGGCGTTGTAATCTGATTTTAGTTGCCATAAAAAAGTTAAAAATTAAGTTTAAATTGTTATGTATCACAAAAAATGAAAGCGATTATCCGAGAAGGACGATCCACTCTCATATAGTTGTCCTGGAAGGATTCGAACCCTCACAAACGGAACCAGAATCCGGTGTGCTACCGTTACACCACAGGACATTTTTCTTTTTGCGTTGCAAAGGTAATACATTTTTTTGAATTGGCAAACGCAAAAGTTTCTTTTTTATTTCGTTATTTCACAAATGATGCCTTGTGCCGCATTGATGATGTGCATCACTCGTCTTTATACTTGGGGGCTAAGGCGCTTTGGATGGCATCGTAGCTGTTATCTGCCAACTCTTTTAAGTCGTGACCGTCGGCTGCCGGGTGGATGGGGTTGTGGATGGTGATAGTAATGGTGCCGGGCGTGGCATTGAAGGTGGAGCGAGGCATTACATCGTAGCTACCGCTGATGGTGATGGGCACCACGGGGAGGTTGAAATCCACTGCGAGTTTGAATGCTCCTTTTTTGAATGCTCCCATTTTTCCGGTGTCGGTGCGTCGACCTTCCGGAAATACGCACACTGAGAGCCCTTTGGTGAGAATTTTCTTGGCATCTTCCATTGTTTTTTTGATGCCTTGTGCGCTATGAGTGTCCACGAGAATTTGCCCGGTGAGCATGCAAGCCGTGCCCACGAAGGGGATGTTGGTCAGCGCTTTACGCATCATCCAGCAGAAAGGATGGCCTAAATAGCCCATGAGTGAGAAGATGTCGAACACGCCTTGATGATTTGCCACAAACACGTAGGATGTGCGTTTGTCAATGTTTTCTCGGCCCTCTACTTTCACTTTCACAAAAAGTAGCAAGCAGAAGATACGTCCCCAAAGAATGTTGCAATGATAGCCTGCCCATGCCCTATTGAAAATGCTCATCAGCATGGTGAACAATGCAAAAAAGATGGTGATTACCAACACGATAGGAGCGGCAATTAGCCATTGATATATGCGAAATAAATAATTCATAACAAATAAAAAATCTCTTTCAGCAAGAGTGATTCCTACTGAATCAAATCCATTCTGAATGCAAATTTAAGCAAAAATCGTGACAATAAAGAATATTGCCACGATTTTTCGCTTTTTGGAGCCTTTAGCCTCTAGCCTCTAGCCTTTAGCCTTTAGCCTTTAGCCT
>JBJECV010000219.1:1968-20649 GCA_051871435.1 Sodaliphilus sp.
TAGCCTTTAGCCTTTAGCCTTTAGCCTCTGTCTCTATAGCCCCATACTAATAGCTAATGGCTAATACTAATGGCTAATGGCTAATGGCTAATGGCTCCCGGCTAATTATTTTGCTTCGGCGTTGGGAGCGATGAGTTTGTAGCCTTTACCGTGGATGTTGATGATTTCAATCGACGGGTCGGCTTTCAAGTGCTTGCGCAATTTGGTGATGTACACATCCATTGAGCGTGCGTTGAAATAGTTGTCGTCGATCCAGATGGTTTTGAGCGCAAAGTTGCGTTCCAAAATTTCGTTCACGTGTGCGCAAAGCAAGCTGAGCAATTCGCTTTCCTTAGTGGTAAGTTTCTCCGGCTTATCATCGGCGATGAGCACTTGTTTTTGGGTGTCGAAGGTGAATTTACCAATCTTGTACATGGTGATTTCTTTGCCCTTTTTACCTTTTACGCGGCGCAAAATGGCTTCGATACGCATCACCAATTCTTCCATGCTGAAGGGCTTGGTGATATAGTCGTCGGCACCGATTTTAAATCCTTCCAGAATGTCTTCTTTCAAGGTTTTGGCAGTGAGGAAAATGATAGGCACTTCGCTATTCACGGTGCGCACTTCTTGTGCCAATTGGAAGCCGTCTTTTTTCGGCATCATAATGTCGAATACGCAAATGTCGTATTTACCTTTCAAAAATGCTTTGTAGCCACTTTCACCATCTGCATACAAATCGGCATTAAAGCCCTTTGCTTGCAAATATTCTCTTGTGAGCATGCCAAGATTTTCGTCGTCTTCGCACAGCAGAATTCTTAATTTTTCGTCCATAATGTCTGTTATTTATAAAGTGGTAATGTAATAATAAATGTCGTACCTTTATTTAATTCGCTTTCGGCTTTGATGGTGCCTTTAAATAGGGAAATCATTTTGCTCACGTAGGCGAGCCCCAATCCAAAGCCCTTCACATCGTGGCGATTGCCGGTGTGAACGCGGTAGAATTTTTCAAAAATTTTCTTCAAATCTTCTTTCTTCATGCCAATGCCGTTGTCGCTGATGCGAATTTCAAATTTTTCGCCGGGGAGGTTGCGGGTGGTGATTTGTAATTCGGGTTCCACTTCTTCGCGGCGGTATTTGATGGCATTGTCGAGTAGATTGAAAATCACATTGGTGAAGTGCATTTCATCCACATTGATGATGGAGTCTTCGGCAGCAAAATCGGCGGTGATATGGCCTCCGAATTTTTCCGCTTTAATGCGGTAGGTGCTTACCACATTGTCGATAATGGCGTGGGCGTCAACGTCTTTCAGCCGGATGGTGGCTTTATTGCGGTCGAAGAGCGACATTTGCAGCACCTTCTCCACTTGGAAGCGTAAGCGCTTCGTTTCGTCGGAAATCACTTGCGACACGTGCTTGAGCATGGTGGGACTCTTGAGCACGGTTTCGTCGTTGAGCATTTGTCCTGCCAGCGAAATGGTGGAAATGGGGGTTTTGAATTCGTGCGTCATGTTGTTGATAAAGTCGGTTTTGATTTCGCTCAATTTTTTCTGACGGAAAATCACCACGATGGTGTAGATGAAAATAAACATCAGAATAAAGGTGAACACAAACGACGGTATCATAAATTTAATCGACGCATAGATATAGTCGGATTGCGTGGGGAAATACACCTTGAGGATATTGCGCTTGGCTTCGGGATCTTTAGGGAAAAGTGCCGTGGTGAAGAGTTTGGGTACTTCTTCGGTGGAATCGTAGCCGGCGGAGTGGTACACAATTCCTTGCTGCGGACTTTGGAGGGCATATTCAAAAGGCACTTCCAAACCGTTGCTTTCCAATTCTTTTTTTAGATAGCTACACACCTTGGCAGAGTCGGCACGCTCGGTGATGGGTCGGTCGCTGGCTTGATTGAGGATGGAAAGTATCACCTCGTTGAGCAAGCCTTTTTGGTAGAGGTATTGCCCTTTGAGCACGGCTTGCCGGTTTTCGTACTGTCCGAGAAATCCGAAATCGTTTTTGCCGATTTCAGGTTTGGCTTTCGATTGCTTGTCGGCTAATTGGTTGCTCGACGTAATGGGGTCAGTAATTTCCGAAGGAAGACGGTCGCTATGCTCAAACTGGTAGCGCTCGGCTTCGTCTAAGTCCTGCTCTAAGTAGTATCGTGTTTCGTCTTGTTCCAGCGCATCGCTCACGGCGTAAAGACTGCGCTTCACCGTTTCGGAAAATTGCTCGTTGCGCATGCGCACCATGTCTTCCATATACATGATTTGCACCGACAAGAGCCCCAAAATGGTGGCAGCCATCACGATAGTAAGTAGCCAAATGGTAGACTTTTTCATAATTGCATCCTTATATTAATAATGTGGAAACGCTCGATTGGCGCATATTGCACACGATTTTGCGCTCCGCTTTTAACATTACGCGTCAAAATTAACAATTAAATGTGAAATACAAAAATTTTTTGCCGAAAATTTTTAAAAAATTTTTCATTTCCTTTTAACACACGGCAAAGTCAACGAGTCAACAAGTCAACGAGTCAACGAGTCAACGGGGCAACGAGGCAACGGGTCAACGAGGCAACAAGTCAACGGGGCAACGAGGCAACGGGTCAACGGGTCAACGGGGCAACGAGGCAACGGGTCAACGAGGCAACGAGTTGATGTGGCAATTTTTTTAAAAAAGGATGGAAAGGCTCTATTTGGCTAACAATTTTTTATTAACTTTGTGGTGGTTTCCCATCGTTGAGAGCCGCAAAACCAACTATATTGCGTATGAAAACTAAATTATTTAGAACACTACTTTCCCTCCTCCTTATCCTTCCTATCACATCACAGGCCGCCTCACTTCCTATCCCCTATTTCACGGTTGATGGCCTTCGTTATAAGATATTGTCGGATACTGATGCCACTGTAGAACTTACATACACTCGCGCAACTGTACTTACATACACTCGCGCAACTGTAAGAGACAATGTGTATAACTATTTTGGACCTGCGGTGAAAGGTGATTTGGTGATTCCTTCTCACGTAACCACCACTAAAGATGGTGAAGAGAAAGAATATACAGTGGTGCAAATTGGAAGGCATACC
Organism: Sodaliphilus sp.; assembly: GCA_051871435.1. GTDB lineage: Bacteria > Bacteroidota > Bacteroidia > Bacteroidales > Muribaculaceae > Sodaliphilus. The sequence goes on from JBJECV010000219.1 coordinate 5,034, forward strand.
TTTGATGGAAATGACAGCGTTACTTCCATCACCATTCCCAATACGGTAACTTCAATTGGCGATAGTTGTTTTTATGGCTGTGCGGGTTTGGCTTCTATCAATATACCTGAGTCCGTTACCACTATGGGCGATGGCACTTTCTACGGTTGCACGGGGCTTAATTCCGTGAAATACGATGCCGTAAACGTTACTCAGGCACCAAGCAAAGAAGAATCTTGGTTTAGAGATTGTGCCAATCTCACCGATTTCACTATTGGTAATCAGGTGCAATCCATCCCGGATTATTTATGCAATGGCTTATCCAAAATCAGCACCATTATTCTGCCAAAAACGCTTACCTATATTGGATACTATGCTTTTGCCCACTGCACAGGGCTTACTTTTATTCAAATACCGAATTCAGTTTCCACCCTTAAAAAATACGCATTTAAGGGCTGTACAAACGTAGATATCAATGCCTTCGTAGGTCCATATATGATTCTGCGTAGAGATAAAGAGCTCCATAGTGGAATATATAATGAAATATTTCACGATTGGAAAAGTATCAATCTCATTGGTTCTCCTTTGTATGATATCACATTTAAAAGCGTTCACCAGGAGTTAATCAGTTTCTTTATCGCCAGTGTTTCCGATAATCCTACTCCGGAAGGCTATGAAAGAATTGAAGCTGTAGAAACCGGTATTTATCGTTATGGAAACTACTACCCATGCGATAGTGAAGGGAAAGTGGCGCTTCGAAATCTTAAGTCATCTACGAAATATTATTTCCAACCCTATGCCAAATATGCCGACGGCACTCTACTTATGTTGGACGAGCATAGCCTTACCACCAACAGCTTAGGTTTGAAGGTTGCTTCGCAAGATGTGCAACCCACTTCCATCTCGGCACAGTTCAGCCATAAGATGGACGATGCGGTGTTCGATACCGATTATATTATGTTTGATGCCAAGTCCACCGACGGCCAACACTTATTGGCTACCGGGCTCCAACCCAACACCACTTACACTGCAAGCTACTCCGTTCGCACTAAAGGTGGCAGCTTTGAGACCAAAGATTTTTCTTTCAGTACGCCTTCCCTCGTGTTGAAGATGCTCACGCCCAAAGGTGTGACGAGCACGAATACGATTGTGGCTGCTGAGACGAATATGTCGGACCAAGAGACTTCGGCGGGTTTCCAATGGAAGAAGTATGATGCGCCGTCCACTTTGGCACCGAAGGAAGCGTTTGCCGCCATCTACGATGGCCGTTTGGAGGGCTATATCAAGAATTTGCAATCCACGTCGTACTACAATGTGCGCGCCTTCTATAAAGATGCTGCCGGCAATTATACTTATTCCGATTGGGTAACTTTCGACCCGAGCGACTTCAGTTATTTCGAACCCACCGTTCACACCTACCCCACCAATGAGGTTTCCGCCTCTTCGGCTACGGTGAAGGGCTATGTGTTGCCAGGTAGTGATGAAATTTTGAAGCAAGGTGTTGAATACTGGATAGCGGGTGCCGCCAATGCACCGATGAAGGTGATGTCGCCTATGGCAGCCAGCGCCAAAGACACCGTGTTTGCCACCGGTCAAGTGATGATTGTAACCCTCAAAAATCTCAAACCGAGCACCGACTACTGCTACCGCGCCTTCGTTACCACCCAAGCCGGCAATACCTACGGCGAAGAACAATCCTTCACCACCGACTTCGGCGTGGGCGACGTGAATGCCGACGGCGTAGTGAACGTGAGCGACGTAACCGCCTTGGTCAACAAAATCCTACAATCCGCCGACACATTTGAATCCGTGTGCGACGTAAATGCCGACGGCGTGGTGAATGTTAGCGACGTAACCGCGCTCGTGAACATCATCCTCAATAATTCCTCAGCCGCAAAAAAGCACGCCATAGAAGTAGGCATCAAAAGCGACGACCCCATCGCTCCAACCACCACGGTAGTCACCACAGCTATCCAAGCCTTATAATCCCCAGAAGCGGAAACTAATCATCCATTTCCGCAAACTGATATATAAAAATAGGAGATAAATGCTGATAACCAGCCATTTGTCTCCTATATTTATGTCTGCCCATTTCGGAACAAGTATTACCCAATAAGAAAAGTTGGGATATTCGATGAAATTACCTACTTGAGAGTTTGCTTTTATTGTGCCTGTTCGTCGCTTTCTTCATCAAGCCTGTTCTCCCAGAGATATTTCTTTGTTTCTTTTACCAATACGCCACTGAGGCATAATAGGCAGATAAGGTTGGGAATTGCCATCAGTGCATTGGCAAAGTCGCCGAACGCCCATACCACTTGCACAGTCCATATTGCACCGCCGAACGTTACTATAATAAAGAGAATACGAAATACTATCATCCCCACCTTGTAATACGACCCGCATAAATACTCGAGAGCCTTTTCTCCATAGTAACTCCAACCCAGTATGGTGCTGAATGCAAAGGTGAATATAGCGATAGAGAGCATCACCGATCCGAGATTTAAATCCCCGATTACTAATGGTATCTGAGAGAAAGCCTGCTTGGTCAGTTCGGCGCCGGAGGTGGAATCCACTCCATTGGGCGACAAGATGGTGGAAACCAATACCAGTCCGGTTAGCGCACAGATTATTACAGTGTCCCAGAACACGGATGTGGAGCTTACCAATGCTTGACGAACCGGATTCTTGGTGCGAGCAGCTGCCGCAACAATTGGCGCGGAGCCTAATCCCGCCTCATTGGAGAACAGACCACGAGCTATACCATATCGCATAGCTATGATGATTGTGGAACCCACAAAACCACCGGCAGCTGCTTGCTCGCTGAATGCCGATGTAATGATTACTTTGATAGCCGGAATAATATAATCAGCATTGATACACAACACAATAATACAGCCTACGATATAGAAAATTGCCATAAACGGCACCAAAGCCTCGCAGACCTTGCCGATGGCTTTAACACCGAATATCACCACGAGTGTCAGCATCAGGGCAAGGGCTCCACCCACTATCAGTGGATTAAAACCATATTCCGACATAGCCACAGATATGGCATTGCTCTGGGTCACGCAACCGATACCGAATGAAGCGATAAAGGTGAAAGCTGCGAAAGCGATGGCAAGCCATCGGCAATTCATGCCTCGTTCAATGGCATACATCGGACCACCTCTCATCTTGCCATCAGCCAATTTTACTCGATATTTTACAGCTAACAAACCTTCGGAATATTTGGTGGCAATGCCGAGAATACCGGTAAACCAGCACCAGAACACGGCACCCGGACCACCCATAGTTACGGCAGTGGCGACGCCGATAATATTGCCGGTGCCGATAGTAGCGGCAAGACCGGTGGCTAAAGCGCTAAACTGGCTGACATCTCCATCCGACCCCTTATCGCGGGTTACACTTAAGCGTATGGCCTTGAAAATATGACGCTGCGGAAACTTCAGACGAATAGTTAGAAACAAATGAGTGCCGACTAAAAGCACTATCATCGGCCATCCCCAAAGATAGCCATTTACCCAAGACAGAAATTCATACATAAGCCAATGTGTTTTTTTAATTCATATATAATAGGTGACTGAAAAACGATATCAACAAGAAAAGCCAAAATTGAGAAGTAGCGTTGAACCTACAAGGGGTTCTTCAGCGAATGATTACTTAAATTTGATTATGATTTAATCAAGTTTCGCAAGTAAATAATGGAGGCAGATTTCAATCTCTGCTTTGTTCATCAACAAGCAATGACTATAGTCGTTAACTTCCAAAGATTAACACTTGCGAAACTTGAATGATTTTTCTTTCCTTCAATTATTTTGTGAGGGGAGAATAGTCGCGGGAGTAGCGGAGCATTTGTTGCACGTACCCTTCTTTGTAGCTGATGGTTACGTCCACGATATTGCCTTTTTTGTCTTTTTTGAGCGAGTAGATGGGGTTCACAAAACCTTTGTAGGGAGCAATGTCGAGTTGTGCATAGCGGTCAAGCATTTCTTGATGAATGGCTTGGTCCACCTTCACGCCATAGTTTTCCACCAAATCACGTCCGGCATTAAAGTCGCCCTCGCTCTTGATGCGCTGCACTTCGGCAAGGAGTTCGCCAAAGAGCGTGCGCAATTTTTGGTAGTCATTGATTTTTACGTAGGTTTTGCCATTGCGTTTCACGTATTCAATCACATTGTCGGCTTTGCCCTTTTGGTAACACCATTCGCAAATAATCTTGCGATTGCGCATGTGTGCCTCCTCAATGTCTTTGCCCGGCTCAATGCGAGTGAGCTGAGTGAGCAAGCCATTCATAATGTATTTATAATACTCAGCTTTGTAGGTGTCGGGGTGCTTAAAGATGCCCAGTTCTATGAGTTTCGGGTCAGCCATATGGTAGAGCGCAAAGAGGTCGGCGCGGGTCTCTTCCAAAGTGGAGCGATAATTCTTAAGCAAATCCACATCTACACCCGGCAGCATTTTGCCCGAACCGTGGCCCAAACATTCATGCAAGTCGGTGTGCAATTTGTCGGCAAGCGCGAGATAGTTTTTCATCAAATCCACTTCCACCTCGCTGTAGGCAAATTCATCGTTGAAACCGGTGCCGGTGGCCACTTGGTCGTAGGCATCGGTAATGTTTTCAATCGTCACCGACTTAGAGCCGTATTGCGCACGAATCCAGTTGCTGTTCGGCAAATTAATGCCGATTGGTGTGGCCGGATAGCTATCGCCGGCAAGAATGGCAGCAGTAATCACCTTGGCGCTCACGCCCTTCACATTTTCTTTTTTGAAGCGAGGGTCGGTGGGCGACACATCTTCAAAATACTGTGCATTACGGCTAATGATTTCGGTGCGCTCAGATGCTTCTTTATTGCGGAAATTCACAAGTGCTTCCCACGAACCGGTCATCGACAGTGGGTCGCCGTAGGTTTCAATAAAGCCATTGATGAAGTCCACATCACTCTTGGTTTCTTGCGCCCAAAGGATGGAATATTCGTCGAATGTGCGGAGCGAACCTGTTTCGTAGTATTCAATTAGCTTTTGAATATAGGCGCGTTGCTGCTCGTTTTCGGCATATTTGGCAGCCTCTTTCAGGTTTGCTACAATCTTTTTGATAGCGTCGGAATACAAACCGCCCACTTTGTAGACCTTTTCCACCACTTTGCCGTTCTCCTTCACCACTTTGGCGTTCAGTCCGTAGGAAACCGGTGTATGGTCGGAGGTGTCTTTGATAGAATTGTAGTAGGCTTCCACCTCTTTTTGCGTTACTCCTTCGTAGAGATTATTGGCAGAAGTAAGAATCAAGTCTTGTCCGGCAGCCAAGTTCACTCCTTTCGCCATAAAATCTTTATCAAAAATCACCTTGTTCATACTTTTGATAAACGACGATTTGGTTTGTCCTTTCATCAAAGGCAATTTCGATTTCGGAATGGCTTTGAGGCGCTGATTGAAGAATTTTTGAGAAAATTCCGGCGTGAATTTGTCCTTTGAGTAGTGATGGTGAATGCCATTGGCAAACCACACTTGCTTTAAGTATTTTTCGAGCGCTTTAAAGTTGGCAGAATTTTTGTTGCCCTTGTAGGTGGTGTAAATCACCTCCAAGGTTTTGCGCACTTGCAAATTGTACTTGCCATTTTGGTCGGTGAGGATGTCGCGACCTTGGAGAGCTGCCTCAGTGAGGTAATACACCAATTTCTTTTGCGACAGCGATAGTTGCTCAAATCCCGGCACCTCGTAGCGAAGCACCTGAATATCGGCAAAGCGGTCCACATTGTAGTCGAATGTTTTGGTTTGTGCCATAGTCGATGTTGAAGCCAATGCCACCAAAGTGGCAGCGATAAGGGATTTCTTCATAATGTATTGCATTAAAAATTATTGTCAATAAAAATCTTCCTTAAAATAAATCGAATCAGCCCTTAGAATCATCCATCAAGAATCATGCATTGTGCATTATGCATCATGCATTAAATTAACTATTCCACATACAGCACCAAGCCCTTCAGGTATTCTCCTTCCGGGTGATAGATGTTGATGGGATGGTCGGCGGGCTGTGTGAGTTGGTGCAGGATTCTCACCTTACGCTTCGACATTGCTGCTGCGCTGAACACTGCCAAGCGAAATTGCTCCTTATTCACAGCTTGCGAGCAAGAGAAGGTGAACAAAATGCCACCCGGCTCAATCTTTTCAAATGCCTTGGCATTGAGTTTTCGATAGCCGATAAGCGCATTGCGTAGCGCACTTTTGTGCTTGGCAAATGCCGGTGGGTCGAGGATGATAAGATTGTAGGAAGTGGTCATCTCGTCGAGATACTTGAATGCATCCACTGCATACGATTGATGGCGCTCACACCCCGGATAATTCAATTCCACATTAGCATCAGTGAGCGAAATGGCTTTTGCCGAACTATCCACTGAGTGCACTAATTCTGCCCCACCACGCAAGGCATAAAACGAAAAACCGCCTGTGTAGCAAAACATATTAAGCACTTTCCGTCCTTTAGCATAATGCTCCAGCAGTGAGCGGTTTTCGCGTTGGTCCACAAAGAAGCCGGTTTTTTGCCCTTTTAGCCAATCTACATGGAATTTCAATCCGTTTTCCATTGCCACGTCGGTGTCGAAAGCGCCCTTGATATAGGTGTTCTGGGGGTCGAGTTGGGCTTTGTAGGGCAAGGTGGTTTCGCTTTTGTAGTACACATTTTTCACCACTTCGCCGGGCAATTGGGTGAGCGCTTCGGCGATGAGATGGCGTGCGAAGTGCATCCCGGGTGAATGAGCTTGCATCACGGCTGTAGAGCCATAAATATCAATCACCAAGCCAGGCAAAAAGTCGCCTTCGCCATGCACCAAGCGGAAGGCATTGTTGTCGGGGCGTAGCAGCCCGAGGGCTTGGCGCATCTTGTAGGCCTCGGTGAGGCGGTGAAGGAAAAAGTCGCCGTCAATCTCCGTGTCATCGAATGAGAGGATGCGCACGGCAATACTACCGATTTGATAATGGCCATTGCCAATAAGGTTGCCCTCATGGTCGTAAACCGTTACCAAATCGCCTTCTTCCACCTTGTCCATTCGAGCAATAGCGCCCGAAAACACCCAAGGATGAAAGCGCTTGAGCGACTCTTCTTTGCCGCGTTTAAGAATTACACGTTTGTATATCATTGGCTATTTGATAAAGAATCGGTAAATATCGTTAGCATTAGCAAAAAGCAATAGTCCGATAAGGAACACCATGCCTGCCGTTTGAGCCCATTCCATAAATTTTTCGCTGGGTTTGCGTCGTGTAATCATTTCGTAGAGCAAGAAAAGCACATGACCGCCATCGAGCGCGGGAATGGGAAGAATGTTCATAAAGGCGAGTATAATGGAAAGGAATGCTGTGATGCTCCAAAATGCATACCAGTCCCAAGTGTCGGGGAAAATGTGACCAATGGAGCCAAAACCGCCCAAATTCTTTGCACCTTCTTTAGAGAATACTGTGGAGAAAGCCTTCACGTAGTTCACCAGTTGGTTGCACCCCAGCCCTATGCCTCGCGGAATGGATTCAAATATGTTGTAATTATGGGTTTCGGTTTTAAATATTTCCGAAAAATCTCCATTCACCTCAAAACCGAGTTTGCCGGCATCATCGATGGGGGCTTGCACAGTCACTGTTTTGCCGTTGCGAATCAATTGCAAAGGCACGGTTTTGTTTTTGTTTCTGCCTAACTGCTCAGTGAATTGCTTGAATGAGGGCGTGGGCACACCATTCACTGCCACTAATTTATCGCCTTGCTTCAATCCGGCTTTTTCAGCACCTGTGCCGGGCATGGTGGCTTTCACGATAGTGGGCACATTGCAGCTTATAAATGGCTCGCCATTTTCAGCATCGGCATTCACCTTGAGGATGAATTGCTGAGGGAGGCTAATGCTTACGGTATCTGTATTATTTCGCAGCACTTTCACTTCCTTAGCCATGGCTATTTTCAGTTCGTCGGCATTGAAATAGCGCACTTGTTCGCCATCGGCAGAGAGTGGAATATCATTGTCGAGAAATCCTACTTGGTGCGCGGTTTCGCTATAGGTGATACCTTCGGTGGCGCTGGTGAAAGGCAAAAACTCTTCGCCCCAATACCACACGATGCCGGCATAAATAATGATGGCAAGAATGAAATTATTGAGCACACCGCCAATCATCACAAAAAGGCGTTGCCAAGCAGGTTTGCTGCGAAATTCCCATGGCTTTTCGGGTAGAGCCATTTGCTCTTTGTCCATCGATTCGTCAATCATACCGGCAATTTTGCAGTAGCCGCCAAGCGGGCACCACCCTATTCCGTATTCGGTGTCTTTCCAAGTGGCTTTTGCATCGGCATTTTCATCCACTTCTATGCCTTTAGATGTGTAAGCTGCACCCTTGCTTGTGCGCAACACCGACACCTTTTTCGATTTCGGATGCCAAGCCAGCAAAGTGACCCATGGGTTGAAGAATAGATAAAATTTCTCTACCTTAATACCAAAAATTCTGGCAAACATATAATGTCCGAACTCGTGGATAAGTACCAAAAGTCCGAGTGATAAAATCAATTCAAATGCTTTTAACCAAAAAGTGCTCATTGTTTGTCGTGTTGTAGATTTCTTACTTAATTAATGATGAAGCAAATGCGCGGGCTTCGGCATTGGTGTTTACGTAATCCATATATGTGGGAGCTTCTACAAAGGGTGCCCAAGCGAGCGTTTGCTCAATAATTTTATAAATATCGATAAATTTAATTTTGTCTTTCAAAAATGCTGCCACTGCTATTTCGTTGGCGGCGTTCATCACGCAGGGGGCATTGCCACCGCGGGTAGCTGCTGCGTAGGCGGTGTTCAGCAGCGGGAATTTCTCGAAGTCGGGAAGTTCAAAAGTGAGGTTGGCATAATCGCTCACCGTCATTTTCTTTGACTCCGATGCCAATCTGCCGGGTAATCCCAGCGCATAGCGTATGGGGAGACGCATATCAGGCAAACCCAATTGTGCCTTCACGGAGCCATCTTTAAATTCCACCATCGAATGTATGATGGATTGCGGATGCACCACGATTTCGATGTCTTGTTCCGACACATCGTAGAGCCATTTGGCTTCAATCATTTCAAAGCCTTTATTCATCATGGTGGCTGAATCGATGGTGATTTTTGCTCCCATAGCCCAATTAGGGTGCTTCAATGCGTCGGCAGCCGTTACATGTTCCAATTTCTCTATCGGCAATGTACGGAAGGGGCCACCGGAAGCAGTGAGAATCAACTTGTTGATATCTTCATGCCGCTCCCCTACCAAGCATTGATAGAAAGCACCATGCTCCGAATCCACCGGATAGAGCACTGAAGAGGAATTTTTTAGGAGACTGGTAATCAGTTCTCCTGCCACCACCAGCGTTTCTTTGTTTGCCAAGGCAATGGGTTTGCCGGCTTCAATGGCTTTGATAGTGGGCTCAAGCCCGCTATAGCCCACCATAGCGGTGACCACGATATCAATTTCCGAAGCAGTGACACATTCTGCCACAGCTTGACTTCCCGATTCCACTTCAATTTCGGTAGAGGCCAAAGCCGATTTCACCTTCTCGTAGTGTTGCTCATTGGCTATCACCACCTTGTGTGGCGCGTATTTCAATGCTTGCTCGATAAGAAGGTCAGCGCTATTGTTGGCTACCAACACCCAAGCCTGAAATAAGTTGGGATATTCGCTCACCACTTCAAGCGTTTGGCGTCCAATCGAGCCGGTGCTACCTAATATGGCAATATTTCTTTTTTGTTTCACAAACAGTCCGTTTTAGTTCCAATCTACAAAGTTAAGGAAATAACACGGCATAAAAAAACAAAAAAACAACATTTTAGAATCGAAATGCCATTTGTTAAAATTTCGCAAGAAAAAAGGCAATAAATATCCTTACTTAAATTTTGGAAGTAAATGAAGGGTTTTGCAGCGGTGTAACCATCACTTTGCTCTTCGCCGAGCAATGACTATCGTCTTCACTTCCATCGAGCGATAACTTCTTTAACTTCTTAACTTCCAAAGATGAACACTTCCGAAACTTTAGTATCCTTAAATATCCACAATCAATCCATCGTAGGCAAAATGTACGTTTGGCGGCAATTGCTTTTCAGCTTCGGCGTGAAGCCCTATTTCATGGCTCATGTGAATGAAATAAGCCTCCTTCGGAGCCACTTGTCGCACCACTTCTAATGATTGGGCAATAGTCATGTGGCTATGGTGTGGCTTGTGGTGCAACGCGTTGATTACGAGCAGGTCTAATCCATTAAGTTTGTCCATTTCTTTAAGTGAAATGGTGGAGCAATCTGTGATGTAAGCCATTGGTCCGATACGAAAACCGAGAATGGGCAATTGGTCGTGCATCACCTCTATGGGCGTCACCTCCACATTCCCCACATGGAATGGAAACTGCCCCACATCATACAAACGCAAGTGCGGCACGCCCGGATAAGGATGCTCATCAAAGCAATATGGCAGATTGATGCGCAATCTTTTATTCACTTCTTGTCGAGCATAGATGGGGAAATCGCGTTCGTAACAATATGGACGCAAATCATCGATTCCCGCCACGTGGTCGTAGTGGATATGGGTTAAAAGTAGAGCATCAATTTTCAACGACGATGCTCGCAATATTTGCTGTCGAAAATCCGGTCCGCAGTCAATCAGTATGTTTTTGTCTTTGTAGCGCACAATGGCAGAAGTGCGCAATCGATTGTCGCGTGGGTCGGCTGAACGACACACTTCGCACCCACAGCCTATCACAGGAACTCCGGTAGAAGTGCCGGTTCCCAAAAATTCTATCTCAAGTTGGTTGCCGCTCATCTGAATTGCTTTAAAATACCATCTTCAAATCGCAAAAATTCGCCTCCATCATAATACCAGTATTCTCCCAATCCATCGTGCGATGGGATGCTCACAATCTGTTTGGGAGCCCCTTTCGCCAATCTACATTCTTGCTTGGTCATCCCAATCGCCACTTTACCGTTGGTGATTTTTTGCCAATTTTCTTCTTCAATCTCGGAAAAGGTTTCACGGGGATTATTGATGGAAAACACAGCGTCGAAATCCCTTGAGCGCACGTTCTTCCCACAAGAAATGCGTAGCATAGCTTTTTCGTGCGTGTCTAAGGTGGTGAAATACACATTTAAGGGCAATACATCATCTCCGGGCGACACACTGTCCACACTCACGGCTATATATTGTCGGCTATCCATCATTTGGTGCGTGTGAATGTCGTACCAAAGGCGTGTGCGAGTATAGAGTGTTTTGCCGGTGATTTGCGATGCCACTACTTTCACAATGTCGTCGTCGATTAAAAACGGGACTTGAAAACTCGGCGAGAGTTCTTGGATTTCTTTATTAGTGAAATAGCGGTACTCGTGTTCACCATCGTTAAAAATGAGTGTCACCACTGCGCGATTATCGAGCACGCCTCCGGTTTCTATTCGCGAAAAAGTGAGATATTTGCCTTGCAACTGCAATTCCTCTGGCGATAGATGGAAAGTGTTAGAAAAAATGAGGGCTATCTTGTTGTCGGTCACATAAAAGCGTTTGCCCACTTTCCACGATGCCACTGAGTCGGTGGGTATCTGTAGCGACGATTGCACCGAAAGTGCGGCATAGTAGTCTTCCACTTTCTTCACGTCTTTGTCGGTGACTTTGGTGGTGGTTTCTATTCCCGTGCCACAACCCATTAGCGTTAGCAGCAAAGCCCAAACACAAATTCTTATTTTAAATTGATTCACTGCGCATATTATTTTTGTCACCGCAAAGTTACACCAACTTCACTCTAAAACCAAATTATTCCATCTAAAGAGATGTAAAAAAGGCTGCAACCATAGTGCTACAGCCTTTTCACATATTATTAAAACTTCCGTCTTAACTTCTTTAACTTCTGATAATCTATTTCTTCACCAGCACGTAGGAAGAAAGTGGAGCCACTTCGCCGCTGATTACACCTTTTTTTACTTTGAAAATGCTACCGTGCACCGGGTCCACATATTTGCCGTTGGGTAAAGTGGTGGGCATATTCACTGCCACAGCATCGCTACTGAAATTCACAAGCATTGCGCCTTTCTTGCCGCGGCACACCTCTCCCACTTTGGCATCAGCTGAATAGTGCAAGGTCTCTGCCAAACCGCTCATCGCTTTGCGGAATTTGTTCACTGCCGCCACTTCGGGGTGAATGAATTGGTCGTTGCCGCGAGCACCTACTATATTGTCGCCCCACACATTTTCGGGCGAACTGTTGTTCGGACGCGAATAGAATAGCGGAGTGCTAAATTGGCGAGCGGCGAGCCATGCCCAAGCAGCGCGAATTTGGTCGTTGGTCAAACTTGCCGATTCGTGAGCATTGCAATAGGTGTCGTGCGATTCCACCCAGCTAATCAGTTTGTACGGTTCCACTGGATGATACCAGTTGCCTGCCTTGGTGGTGTCGAATTTGCCTGCTTGCAAGGCTTCGCGCATAATGTAGCCATAGTTGCTCGCTGTGAGCTGCATATATTCGGCATATTCGGTTTCTTTCACATTTTTATCTTGGAGCACTTCGCCGTAAATAAACAAACTGTCTTCCGGAAGCGCCAATTTCAATCCTTTCACAGCTTTTCTGCCCATTGCCACATCCCAGAAATCATTTTCGGGGCTCTTAGGGTCTTTCGGGTCGCTGGGCAAACCGATATGCTTAGCAGTATCGTAGCGAAAACCGCGACATCCAAGCTGAATCAAGTCGTTCACATAGGTCATATAATAGAATTGAAAATCGGGATTTTCTGTGTTCACGTCGGGGAGCCCACCCATCTGACCGGTGGTGCACTGCAAGCGGTCGTTGTAGTTTTTGATTTCGGTGAATCCGGCTTCGTGATAGAGGTTTTTATGACCACCAACAGCAGCATCGAGCTCGGCAGTGGTTCGGGTATCATCAATGGAGGTGTGGTTAGGAAGTACATCCACAATAATTCGCACCCCATATTTCTTTGCTTCATCGCAGAGCGCCTTAAAGTCGTCGCGTGTACCCACTTGGTAATTGCCGATTTTCCAATCGGTGGGCTGGTAATGGTAATACCAATAGCCTTCACCAAAGAGTTTGTTACCTCCGCCTTTATCACCTTTTGTTTCGGTCACGCACAATTGTGCGGGTGGGGTTTGCACGATAGTGAAGCCGGCGTCGGCTATAGCTTTCATATTCTCACGAATGGTGTTAAAACTCCAGCACCAGGCATGAAGAATCACTTCGTCGTTGGTTTTTACAGTGGTAGAGGGTTTGGCAGCCCATGAAGGAAGCGTAAGAGCCAAACCACAAGCAATGCAAATTAATCTACGTTTCATCATAAAAAATATTGAATTTTGATTTGTTATAAAATAGTTGCGACATCAAAGTTACGCATTTTTTTCGTCACATCTCAATCCAACCCCACATTTTTTTATCCTTCTGTTGTTTGCTCCTGAAAAATCCTTATTGGGGTTGACATTACACCCTGGTAAGATTAATTTTGCCAACGAGTTCTTTGATTTTTGATGTGTTCAATTGAAATAGTGTTTCAAGTGTTCGAGTGTTTCAGGTGTTTCAGGTGTTTCAGGTGTTTCAGGTGTTCGAGTGTTTCAGGTGTTTCAGGTGTTTCAGGTGTTTCAAGTGTTCCGGGTGTTTCACGTGTTTCAATAATTACCTTTCTTTGATTCGGGGATATGCTAAAATGTTACTATTATATAGTTAAAACCGTTAAAAATTAAACATTTTTAATCAAAACCATTGGTATAGCGCAAAAAATTTGTAACTTCGCAAAAATATGCTAATTTTTTTATTAACTAACCAATCGTAATTTTTATGCACAAATTCTCAAAATGGTTCGCAACTGTATGTCTTTTGATAGCATCGGTTGCGACGGCGAATGCACAGAGCATTGCGCCTACCAAGGGTGTTGTGCGCGTGAAATTGCAAACGGAAGTAGCCGCGAAGGTTGGCAAGATGCAGCGGAAAGCTGCAAACGGTAAAATTGTTACCGGAGTCAGCCAGTTGGATGTTGCTACGCGCGAGATTAAGGCAGTGTCGATTCGACCGATGTTGCCGCCCAATCCGAAGTTTGCAGCCAAGCGTGCGCAATATGGGCTTGATCGATGGTATGTGGTAGATTTCGACGAAAATGTACCGGTTGACCAAGCGCGTAAAATACTTGCCGCCACACCCGGCGTTGAGGTATCGGAAGCTATAGTGCCGATGCAGCTCAAGGAGGGTAACGGTGGGGCGAGAAGAGTAGCAAATGTCCCGGCACAAGCCTCGGGCGTAAGCTATATGTTCAACGACCCCCGACTTCCCGACCAATGGCATTATCAGAACTTTGGCAAAATCGGCACTTCGGTTGCCGGTGCCGATATCAATCTTTTTAATGCTTGGCAAACCGAAACGGGTAAAAGTAATGTGGTGGTTGCAATCATTGATGGTGGTATTGACTACCAACACGAAGACCTTGCAGCCAATATGTGTGTCAACCAGGCGGAACTAAACGGTACCCCGGGTGTTGACGACGACCACAACGGGTTTGTTGACGATATCTATGGATATAACTTCTGCACTAATAGCGGTGCGGTGTATCCCCACAACCATGGTACGCACGTGGCTGGAACCGTGGCTGCTGTCAACAACAATGGCATCGGTGTTGCCGGTGTTGCCGGTGGTGATGGCTCTGAAGGCTCGGGCGTGAAGATGATTTCTTGCCAGGTGTTTGACTCTCGTTCCGGTTCCGGCAACGGTGATTTTGCTGCTGCACTTGCCTATGCCGCTGAGCGTGGTGCCACTATCGCTCAATGTTCATGGGGATGGGCGGAGCCCGACTATTATGAACAAGCTGTGCTCGATGCCATCGATTATTTCACCGAAACAGCTCGTTCCGACAATATGACCGGTGGTTTGTGTATCTTCGCAGCCGGTAATATGGGCGCCACAGGCAATTTCTATCCGGCTTGCTACGATAAAGTGCTTGCCGTGACTGCTATGACCAACGAACTCACTCCCGCACCCTACTCTTGCAACGGCCCGTGGGCTGATATCATAGCTCCCGGTGGTTTGCTCGACTATGGTGAATCCGCCGGCGTGCTCTCCACTTTGCCGAGCAACGGCTATGGCTTTATGGAAGGTACGTCAATGGCTACGCCTCACGTATCGGGTATTGCAGCACTTATTTTGTCGAAGTATGGTAGCCCCACTTTCGTGAGCTCAAGTTTGCGCACGCAACTTGAAACCTCGGTCAACGATTTCTACAGCTTCGGCAATAATGAGCAGTATAGAGGACTTTACGGTGCCGGCTATATTGATGCAGCAAAAGCCCTTCAGATGGGTAATGGCGAAGCGCCGGAAGCAGTTGCCGACTACGTTGTGGCAGCAGCTCAAGATTATATTTCGCTCACTTGGACCATTCCGGCTTCTTCCGACAATAATGTGCATCACCACATTATTTATTATAGCGAATCGCCGTTCACTGCCGATGATAATCTCTCTGCTCTGAGCTCTTCGGTGGCTGACACGAAATTCCTATCTTCGGGCGACACCTGTACGCACGAACTGACCGGGCTGAAATCAATGACCACCTATTATGTGGCTATTGTAGCCGTTAATCGCTGGGGCAACGCATCAGCATTGTCGGAAGTGAAATCAATCAGCACCAATATC